>DATAUY010000193.1:0-14638 GCA_036268025.1 Candidatus Sulfotelmatobacter sp.
GGGCGGATCTGGTCGTCTGCCGCTCGGGAGCAAGCACGGTCGCGGAGATTGCCGCAGCAGGGAAGCCGGCAGTGTTCGTGCCGTTTCCGCGGGCAGCCGACGATCACCAACGCGTCAACGCGGAAGCGCTCGCAAAACACGGTGCAGCCGTAGTCGTTGAAGAATCGAATCTCGAAGGAGTCTGGTTGGCGGAGACAATTGCGGCATTGCTGCAGGATTCTCAGCGGTTGAAAAGTATGAGCGACGCCGCAAGAAGTCTCGCGCATCCAAACGCGGCAGTCGATATTGCGAAGATGGCCGCGCGAGTTGGAGGAGTTGAGTAATTGGGAAATTTGGTAATCGAGTAATTTGAAAGCCAACGTGCTGTTTGGTACTTAAATTACTCAATTACCAAATTTCCCAATTACTCAATCCGTGTTGATCCGCGCAGATTTGTGGCAAAGAATTTGACTTATGTTTGCCAAGATTCAACGCATCCATTTCGTAGGCATCGGCGGAATCGGCATGAGCGGCATTGCCGAAGTCCTGCTGAACCTCGGCTACAAAGTCTCCGGCTCGGACTTGAAAAGCTCCACCGTCACGCAGCGTCTCGTTGGCTTGGGCGCAATCACTTTCGAAGGGCATCGGGCCGAAAACATCGTCGGAGCGGAAGTCGTTGTGACCAGTTCCGCTATTGCGAAAGACAACCCCGAAGTCACCGAAGCGCACAAGCTGCATATTCCCGTGATTCAGCGCGCCGAGATGCTCGCAGAGTTGATGCGCTTGAAGTACGGCATCGCCATCGCCGGCATGCACGGTAAGACGACAACGACTTCGATGGTCGCCGCAGTTCTTGCCGCCGGGGGCCTCGACCCGACGGTTGTCGTCGGTGGCCGCGTCGGTGCTATGGGATCGAATGCGCGCCTCGGCAAGTCGCAGTATCTTGTGGCTGAAGCGGATGAAAGTGATCGAAGCTTTCTCAAATTGTCTCCAATCCTCTCGGTCGTCACCAACATCGACCGCGAGCACATGGACACCTACCGCAACATGCGCGATGTGAAGAAAACATTTCTCGATTTCATGGACCGCGTGCCGTTTTACGGAATGATCGTGGCCTGCAACGACGATCCAGTGTTGCGTAAGTTATTGCCCGAAGTGCAGCGTCGCACCGTGACGTACGGCACGAAGCGCGGATCGGATTTTTTAATCAAGATCCCCACCGTTCGACGGTCTCAGGGCGGACCTTCTTGCCGAAAGGACGCAGGAGAAATTGGGCACCCGCCGCGAAATGCTTTTGAGGTCAGGTTTAACACGCAGGACCTTGGTGAGTTTGCGCTGCACGTTCCCGGCGTCCACAACATTCTCAACGCGACCGCTGCAATCGCGGTTGGCGTTGGTCTCGATATCAAGGTCGACTCCATCCGCGCCGCACTCGACCAGTTCCGTGGCGTGGACCGCCGCTTCCAGCTCAAAGGCCACGCGCGCGGCGTCAGCGTGATCGACGACTACGGACACCATCCCACCGAAATCAAAGCCACGCTCGCCGCCGCGAGGCAATGCGGCTTCCGCAAGATTCACGTTATCTTCCAGCCGCACCGCTACACCCGCACGCGCGACCTGATGGAAGAATTCACGACTGCCTTCGGAGACGCCGACTCGCTCGTCGTGCTCGATATCTACGCCGCCAGCGAGCCGCCAATCGAGGGGATCACAGGGGAGTTGCTCGCAAGAAAGATCAAAGACAGCGGAAAGAATGCCGAATATGCTGCGTCCTTCGCCGAAGCTGTGAACAAAGCTGCGGCCGCTGCGCAAGACGGCGACATGATCCTGACCCTGGGCGCTGGTAGCATCTCGCAGCTCGCGCCGATGATTCTGGAAAAGTTAGGCAAGCAGCCATCGGAAACTTAATTCAATAGCTACTCAAAGATGCGGATTCTCCAACCGCGGGAATCCGTCCCTCGCACGCTGCTCTTGCATTTGCTGAATCACTTTCCGGCGTTCGTACGGTGTCAATATCTTTCGCAGTCCTGGGCGGACTAGTTTTCCAACTCCTTCGACTACGCTTCTTCGAACCCTGTGACCTGCGGCGTGAATGGCCCAGTGCAGAGAGATCAGAAGGACAGCCGCCACGATAATTGCCAGAGTGCGTTCCACTATCCCGCTCCTTGGCGGAATTCTAGCCGGATTCGGGAACTTTTGTCCTCAGAGATCGTATCTTCTGCTAACGGAACGGTTTGCCTGTCGTCTATTGCTGCATAAGGGGTCACGGTCATGAAAATACAAGCATTAGGTTGGCTGGCGGCGGGCGTTCTGGCAGCAGGGCTAAATGCGAGCTACCATAATGGCGGCCTCGAGTGGGCGCATCGCATCGCAAACCAGGTGAGCCATAACACGAATGCCGTGCTGGCCCTCGCCACCGGCAATGCCGACCGCCTCTACACGGAAGCTCGTCTGGTCCAGCTCGGGGAAGAGAGATCTCCCTGCCCACTGTCGCTTGCGATGGCTCAGATGAAGCGCGCCCTTCCGAATGCGGACGTCGCTTTTGCTCAGTTTGACCGGATGTCCGATCGCGAAAAAGCACGATTGGCTCGGTTCGCCGCGCGTCGCACCCGGATGCAAGCCCAGTTGGTGCGGGTTGAACTGCCGGCAGTATTGGTGAATCGGGTCGCCATGAGAGTTCCTGACGTTCATGTCTGCCCAAGGGTACGAGTGAGGCTTCCGCGCATTCCAGAAGTGAAAGTGCCCGCCATGCCGCAAGTTCACGTTGAAGTTTCGGGCGCTGGCCCGGTCTAATTCACAAGCTCTTCCCTGCCTCCTGGGAACCGGGCGCGGACGCAATCCGCGCCCATTTTTTTTTTGTGGCATGGCGTTCGTACGCGCCAAGAATTTCGTCACAACTTCAGCGGTCGGGTCAGATTCGCGCTCCACATACTGGCCCGTTCGTGCTCGTACCCAATCCGGTTCCTGCCTGTGCAAAACACTGAAAATTTTGTCTATCTCAATTCGAGAAATGCGGCTATATTGAAAAAGCTCAGCGATTCCTCACGACAACCCTGACTTGATGGCGCGAAAAAGTGGTGCCACCATCGTGCAGGAAGAGTCGTATCCATTTCCCGCCGAACCACCGTGCGAGGAACTGGATGATGCGCGTCTGGTAGATCTCGACGTGAACGAGGAATCCCCGTTTCTGCGCGCCCAAAAGCGCGTTTCTGCACGCCGCAGCACCATCCCGAAAAAAACTGCCAATCGCCTGCTCTGGGCCGCTGGGGTCTTCGGCATTGTTTGCAGTGCAGCCCTGGGTGTCGCCGCGCTCTACCACTACGGGGAACGCTCCTGGCGCTTTCGCATCGACTCCAGTGACGACATCGAAGTCACGGGCATGGAGAACGTGACCAAGGCGCAAATCATGGAAGTGATGGGCGCTGACATCGGCCGCAACATTTTCTTCGTGCCGTTGGGCCAGCAGCAGGCGCAGCTCGAACAGATTCCCTGGGTCGATTCCGCCAGCGTCATGCGCTTCATACCCAACCGGCTCCACGTAGCAATCCACGAGCGTACGCCCGTCGCTTTCGCGCGCGTTGGTCCGCGAATTTTTCTCATTGACGCCGGTGGCACGTTGATGGAGCTGTCTCCCAAACACAAATATTCGTTTCCCGTCATCCTCGGGATGAATCCCGCAGAGCCGCTTTCCACGCGTATTCCACGCATGAGGGCCTACAACGAACTCGTACAGGCGCTCGATTCCAGCGGCGCGCGCTATTCGCAGGACCTGAGCGAGGTAGACCTCTCTGATCTCGACGATTTGAAAGTTCGCGTGAACGATCCCGCGGGTGATGTTCTCGTCGAACTCGGCTCTGCCGATTACCTCAAGCGCTACAAGATCTACGTCAGCCACGTGCGCGAGTGGCGGCAGCAATTCCAGAAGCTCGAGTCGGTGAATCTGCGCTACGACAACCAGGTCATCGTCAACCCGGACATGGAAGGGAAGCCGAAGCAGGCGGCGCTCAGCCCTGCGCAGGCCCGTGCTGCAATCGCTGCGGGTGTGAAGCCTGCGTCGTTGATGAGTCGCATCGGCCCGCACGAGAAGCCCTTGCCTAAGCCTGCCTTCGAGTTGCCCGATACCAGACTCGACCCGAAGTCTTCAGGAAAAAGCCTGCCGGTCAAGGTGAAAGCAAAAAAGCCAGTGGCCAGGAATGCGAAGGCGAAGACGACGGCGAAAAAACCGCCGGCGAAACATTCGGTGGTGGCGGCAAAGGCGAATGCTTCCGCGCCGTCCGCGGCCAGGAAGCCAGCTGCTTCGGTCGCCGCGAATGGAACTCCGAAGCCGAGTCCGGGAATCGCGAAGCAGCAAGGAGCGGGGTCCAATTGATGAGCTTGGGGAATTCATAGGAAGATGCCAAACCAGCAGGGGAATTTTATTACCGTGATTGATGTGGGCAGCGCCAAGACCTGCGCGCTCATGGCCGAAATGACGGACTTCGGCTTGCGTTATCGTGGGCACGGCGTCGCCGAATCGCGCGGCTCTCGCAAGGGCGTCATTGTAGATCTCGACAAAGCCATCGCCGCCATTCAGAAAGCGGCCGAAGCCGCCGAAGACGTAGCCGCAGCGCCTGTCGAACATGCTATCGTCGGAATTGGCGGTGCGCACATTCGCGGCGTGAATAGCCACGGCGGCATCAGCCTCGGCACGCGTCCCCACGAAATCGGCCGCGATGAGATCAAGCAAGCGGTCGAACGGGCCCGCGCGATCCCACTGCCTGCCGACCGCGAAATCCTTCATCTGCTTCCGCGGGAATTTATCCTCGATGACCAGCCTGGCGTTCACGATCCGCTCGGCATGATGGCTGCGCGCCTCGAAGTCCGCGTGCACGTGGTGACCGCTTCGACGAGCGCCACGCAAAACGTCATCACGGCTGTAAATAAGGCAGGCATTCACGTCGACGATACCGTCTTCGAACCGCTCGCTGCCGCGGACTCCGTGCTGCGCGCCGATGAGCGCGATCTCGGCGTATGTCTGGCCGACATTGGCGCAGGTTCGACAGAACTCATCGTTTTCCAGCAGGGCGCGGTCGCCTACACCGGCGTCATTCCCGTCGGCGGAGACCACTTCACCAGCGACTTGTCTGTTGGCCTTTGCACGCCGCTCAACGATGCGGAAAAGATAAAGAAGATCTATGGCAATGCGATCGTCACGCTGATCCCTGAAGGCAACGAAGTCGAAGTTCCCTCGGTTGGAGATCGCCCGTCGCGCCTGATGTCGCAGCGCATGGTCGCGGAAATTCTTGAGCCGCGCGCCCGCGAACTCTTCGAAATGATGCGCGATGCCCTGCGCCAGAGCGGCACGTTCGATCTTTGCCTGGCCGGCATCGTGCTCACGGGCGGTGCATCGCGTTTGCCGGGAATCTTCGATGTGGCCGAATCCGTTCTGCGCCGTTCCGTGCGGCTCTCCTGGCCTGCGCCGCTGGCGAAAATGCCGTCGACGTTGTCGGAGCCCGAATTCGCAACTGTCCTGGGCATGGTGAACTACGGCCAGCGAGCGCGCGTTGCGCGCGGAATTCAAGAGGGTGGTTTGGGATCAAGATTGAAAGCGATGTTGGTAGGCAAGGGAGCGTAACGGCAAGGTTTCAAAGTGGCAGAGTTTCAAGGTTTCAAGACCTCGAGACTTTGGACCTTTGAAACTTTGAAACTTTCAGATTCAGGTGACAACATGACAAACGATCCGAAAATTCGCATCAGCTTTAACGAAGAAGCCCGCAACGACGCCAAGATCAAAGTCATCGGCGTAGGTGGAGGCGGAGGCAACGCCGTCAACCGCATGATCGACGCCGGAGTCGAGGGCATTGAATTCGTTGTCGCCAACACCGACCTTCAGGCGCTGCGCATGTCGCACGCGCCCGTCAAACTGCAACTCGGCGTCAAACTGACGAACGGTCTCGGCGCGGGCGCGAACCCTGAAGTCGGCCGCAAGGCCGCGCTCGAAGATTCCGACAAGATTATCGAAGCGCTCGAAGGTGCCGACATGGTCTTCGTCACCACCGGCCTTGGCGGAGGCACCGGAACGGGCGCCGCGCCGATCATCGCGTCGCTGGCCTGCGAAATGGGAGCGCTTACGGTCGCCGTCGTGACCAAGCCATTTTCCTTCGAAGGCAAGCGCCGCATGCAGCAGGCCGAGCGCGGCATCTCGGAGTTGATGGAATCGGTCGACACGACGATCGTCATCCCGAACGAAAAACTACTTGCCGTCGCCGAAAATGCCGGATTCTTCGAGTCCTTCCGCGTCGCCGACGACATTCTGCGGCAAGGTGTGCAAGGCATCTCCGATATCATCACGATCCCCGGAATCATCAACCGCGATTTCGCCGACGTGAAAACGATTATGGCGCGCATGGGATATGCCGTCATGGGCACGGCCTCCGCCAACGGCGCAAAACGCGCCATCGAGGCTGCGCAAAAGTCGATCTCTTCGCCGCTGCTCGAAGCGGGAGCGATCGACGGTGCGCGGGGCATCCTCATCAACATCACCGGATCGTCCTCGCTCAAACTCGCCGAAGTACAGCAGGCGTGTTCGATCATCCAGAGCGCCGCGCACGACGAGGCCAACATAATTTTCGGCGCGGTCATGGACGAGAAGATGAAGGACTCGGTCAAGATCACCGTGATCGCTACCGGCTTCCGCGACGTTCCCACGATGCGGTCGCGTCATCAGGAGACGCGGATGTCGTTTGCCGCACAACACGACGACGCCATGGAATACGCCGACGATTTCGGTCAGCGCGATCCGATGCCGGAACCGATCTCACCGAAGATCATGGCGGACATGACGGCCGAAACTAACGCCTACGTGGAAGACTCTGCGCCGATGGCGTCGGTGCAGATGGTCGAGCGCGACCCGGAAGTCGTTGCGCTCGAAACTATGCGTAACGCGCTGGCGAGCAACTTCGACCAGAACGATCTCGATGTACCGGCCTTCCTGCGCAAGAGAAATGAAGTGATGTGAGAAAGGCAGGTTTCAAGGTGGCAAAAGTTTCAAGGTTTCAAAGTTAAGCGCGGCGGTCGATCCGAAGACCTTGCAACTTTGAAACCTTGCCACCTTGAAACCTTGCGCGTAGTTTATGCAAACTTTTTCACTCGGGCTATTTACTTTCCGGTAACCTCGTAATGCGTTACGGAAGGCATTTGTCCCGCCGTAATGCGAAGTAAGTCTATTTTCCGTAATGGGTTAAGGCAAATTTAATGTTTCTCAAGATCAAAACTTTCACATTGCCAGAAATGGCTAACTCTCGTACTATCAGCGCAGTCAGAGGAGGGGCTTGGTTACCGCGCCCTGGCACTGAGCTTGCATCAAAGTACGTAGGTTCCGGGGAGCAAAAACCAAAGATGTTTAGGGGAACAAGCCTTCTTCGTCTGGTCTATTGTTTGGTCCTGGCCGCTTGTCTAATGTGTTTGCCATTGACAAGCTTTGCTGCGCGCATCACCACCCATACTCCCACGAAATCCAAGAAAGTCAGCGAGACAACGCGCACGCGCCGCCGTCTGCATACTCTGGCGCGCACCCGCAGTGCTTCAGGAAGAGTTCGCCGCGTCTCGGCCACCACTCGACGTCATCGCTATTACGAGCGCTTCACGATGAGTTCATTTGCGGAAGACATCACTGCGGGCGACATCACTGCCGGTGAAGACCCGGTTGTCCGTCAGGCCGCGATCGACGCGCTCGGAAACATGAACGGCACTGTCGTCGCCATAGAGCCGACCAGCGGACGCGTTCTCGCGATGGTCAACCAGAAGTTGGCTCTCTCAAGTGGCGCGCAGCCCTGCTCCACAATCAAGCTTTCTGTTGCCCTCGCTGCCTTGAGCGAAGGCCTGATTTCGAAAGACACGCGCGTCTCGCTCGGCGGCAGCTACCGCATGAATCTCACGACCGCGCTGGCCCACTCCAACAATGCCTACTTCGAGGCCGTCGGGCGCCAGCTTGGTTTCGAAAAAGTTTCCTACTATGCCCATCAGTATGGGCTCGGCGAACTCGCCGGATACGGTATCGCTGGCGAACAGGTTGGAGATTATCCCGAAGAAGTGATTCCCGCGAAGCTCGGCGGCGTCGGCAAGATGTGCTCTTTCGGTGAAGGTGTGTCCATGACGCCCCTGCAACTCGGAGCCATGGTTTCCGCGATCGCCAACGGCGGCACGCTCTATTATTTGCAACACCCCACGAGTCCCGAACAAGTCGCGAGCTTTACGCCGCGCGTGAAGCGCCAGCTCGATATCGCCCCGGTCATTCCCGAACTTTCCGACGGTATGGCGGGAGCGGTCCAGTACGGTACCGCCCGCAGCCTGCGCGTCAACTTCAACGAAGAAGAGATTCTCGGCAAGACTGGAACCTGCTCCCATGAAGGAACCCGTTATGGCTGGTTCGCTTCCTACGCAAACACGACCGCAGGACGCATTGTCGTCGTGATCTTCCTGCAAGGCGGACGCCCGACGTTCGGTCCCAAGGCCGCGGAGATCGCCGGACGCATGTACCGTGGCATGTACGATCACAAGTTTTTCCTGGAAGCCACCAAAGGCGCTACGAAGGCTGACAGCACGAATCAATAGCGGAAATTCCGGTCTCCGAAATCCTTTATCCTTCATCGAGACGCAGCCTGGCTGCGTCTTTTGTCATTTCTAACCTCATTTCAGGACTCACATCTTAAACGACTTCTAACGATCCAAAAGGCTGCCGCTGCCGATATTCAACTTGGCGTTCATGCGCGTTGCCGGATTCCTGCGTCCCGGTGTGCATCCAGACGATCATCCCGATGTTCTTAAGGCAGATTCTCAGTTCGATCATGTTTCATCAGGGCTTTGACTACCGGCTGGCTGGGATGTCGATCCTAATTGCCATCTTCACTTCGTACATAGCCCTCGATCTCGCGGGCCGGGTTGCGCTGTACGACGGCCGGGTTCGTGTTTTCTGTCTTGCGGGCGCGGCGACTTCGATGGGCCTGGGAATCTGGTCACTGCATTACATAGGAACGCTGGTGACAAGCGTGTCGGTGATACCTCCGAATCACTATCCCACGGCCATTACTGGTGTAAGTCTGGCGGCGATATTTTCGGCGACTGCGGCGTTGTGGTTGCGCCGGATGCTCAAGGCGCAAAAAGAAGAGGCTGGAGCTTCTCGGGATGGAGAGGCGCGATTCCGTTTGGTGGCCGAGGCGATTCCCCAGATCGTGTGGACCGCAACTCCCTCCGGCGATATTGATTACAGCAACGGCCGATTTTTCGAATTCACCGGACTTCCGCAACGGCCGGACCTGCGGGCGGCCTGGCGCGAAATGATCCATCCCGACGATGTGGTCGTTGCAATCGACAACTGGGAACAAGCCCGTCAGACAGGCGAACCGTTCAATATGGAATACCGCATTCGAACGGCTGCCGGGGTATATCGCTGGTTTCTGGCACGAGCGACTCCGATGCGTGACTCTGGCGGAAACATCGTGC
This sequence comes from Candidatus Sulfotelmatobacter sp., assembly GCA_036268025.1. GTDB lineage: Bacteria > Acidobacteriota > Terriglobia > Terriglobales > Acidobacteriaceae > Sulfotelmatobacter. The sequence continues at coordinate 9,460 of DATAUY010000193.1, forward strand.
GCTGGTTCGGAGCCTGCACCGACATCGAAGACCAGATGAATACACAGCAGATACTGGAAGACCAGGTCCGGGAGCGGGCGGAGGAACTGGCGGATGCCAACAGACGGCTCCAGGAAGAGATGTGGGAAAAGGACCTTGCCCGCCGGCAACTCGATGAGGGAAACGACCGCATGGTCCGCGAATTGACCGAGCGCTCCCAGCGCGCCACCATGTTGGCCAAAATGGGCGAGTTGCTCCAGAGTTGCGTGAGCAACGAAGAGGTCTTCGCAGCGGCCTCGGGATTTGGCCCAAAGATTTTTCCGGCAGGCCGCGGCGCCATTGCCTTGCTTAACTCAGCACGCAGCCTTGCCGAAGTATCCGGATCGTGGCTCGATTGCCGGCTGCCGTTGACTGTGTTCGAGCCTAATTCCTGTTGGGCATTGCGGACGGGGCACCCGCACCTGGTCGTCCACGGAGACGAAACCGCTCGTTGTGCGCACGCCGAGGGAGTGGAGAATACATACCTCTGCATTCCGATCCTGGCGCAGGGCGAGGCGCTCGGCATTTTGCATTTTCAGACAACGGACGAGTCACCGACCCTGGCGGATGCCGAACTCTCGCTGAAGACGACATTTGCGGCACAAGTAGGCTTGTCCATTGCAAACATTCGGCTTCGCGAAGCGTTGCGGACACAGTCAATCAAGGACCCATTGACCGGTCTCTACAACCGCCGCTATCTTACCGAAATGCTCGAGCGCGAGATTCGCCGGGCGGTGCGGGCGGCGCAATCCCTGGGTGTCCTGATTCTCGATCTCGACCATTTCAAGAAGTTCAACGACACCTACGGACATGAGGCCGGCGATACCGTGCTGCGCGAAACCGCATCGTTTCTGGGCAAGAGCATTCGCGTGGAAGATATTGCGTGCCGCTTCGGCGGGGAAGAGTTTGTCATTATCCTTCCGACAGCGGACCTGAACTCTGCGCGGGTTCGCGCCGAAAAGATTCGATCAAAAATCCGGGAACTGGCCGTTCTTCATCAGGGACAGTCCTTGGGAATGATTACCGTCTCGATTGGCGTAGCCGCCCTGCCCGAGCACGGTACGGATCCTAAGGCCCTGCTTGAGGCAGCCGATGCGGCGCTTTACCGCGCAAAGAGAGAAGGACGCGACCGCGTGGCCGTGGCGGAGCCCGCTGCGCAATCGGAGGGTGTTGTTGTGCCGATGCAGTCCAAGCCGGCTGGCAGCGAAATGCATGTCTACTGATCAGACACCGGTAAGTACAATCACAAAAAAAACGCCCAGTGCCGCTGGGCGTTGCGTTCCGGAAATGAACCGTCAGTTGTTCCGGCCCTTGCTTCTCTCGTCGCTGGCGATTACGCCATCTTTAATGTGAATGACGCGGTGTGCGTACTCGGCGATGTCGCCTTCATGAGTGACCAGAATGATGGTGTTGCCTTCCGCCTGCAGGCGATCGAACAGTGCCATGATTTCGAGACCAGTCTGCGAGTCGAGGTTCCCGGTCGGTTCGTCCGCCAGGATGATCGATGGCTTATTGACCAGGGCGCGGGCGATTGCCACTCGCTGCCGTTGTCCGCCAGAAAGCTCGTTGGGCTTGTGCTGCATGCGGGAGCCCATGCCGACAGCTTCCAAGGAGCCCTTGGCTCGCTCTACACGTTCCTCCGTCGGAACTCCGGCGTAGATTAAGGGGAGTTCTACATTATGCAAAGCCGTGGCCCGAGCGAGAAGGTTGAATGTCTGGAATACGAAGCCAATTTCCTTGTTCCGGATGCGCGCCAGTTCATCGTCGTCGAGTTCGCTGACCAATTGACTATTCAGCCAGTACTTGCCCTGCGATGGAGTATCGAGGCAGCCGATCAGGTTCATCAGCGTTGACTTGCCCGATCCCGACGGTCCCATGATGGCGACGTATTCGTTGCGCTGAATACGAAGATTGACGCCGCGGAGCGCATGCACCTGCTGCTCCGATCCCATATCGTAGGTCTTCCAAAGGTCTTCGGCCGCGATCATGCAAGACTCCGGCGACCCCAGGTTCGCGGTATTGGGCATACTAATGACTTCTGCGGTTGCCATGTTTTTCTCCTGCTCCGGTGCCACTGACCTCTCCGATCTTCGATCTTAGGTTCAGTACTGCAACTTTAGGCTCCGATTTCTGAGAGCTCGAACAATTTGTTTCTTTGACGTTCCACACCGCCCAACGTTATGACGATTCTTCTTCGTCTTTCTTGGGCGCCGTATTGTCAATCTTGACGCTGCTGCCGGGTTTTAACGTGCGCAGGATCTTGTAGCTGCCGGTAATGACCTCATCGCCTTCTTTGAGCCCGTCAAGCACTTCAATATCGGTCGTTCCGGTGATGCCGGTCGCAACCGGCACGAACATCGCCTTCTTATTGCGGACCACAAACACACCCTGCAAATCTTCAGCTTTTCTTGGCTTGGATGCGGCATCCTTCGACGGTGCAGCGGCATGGACCGATCCCGGCTGATTATTCTGCTGGTCCATCTGCTCTTTTGTACGCAGCGTCAATGCCTGAATGGGCACCGAAAGCACGCTCGACCGTGTCGCTGTCGTGATCTTTGCGGTCGTCGAAAGCCCCGGCCGCAGTTCGTGTGGCGCGTCCGTCAACGTCACGACAACTTTGAAGTCTTTGGCCTCTTCACTGGCTGTTGCCTGCTGCGAAGTAGAGACACCGCTCGAGCGCACAATGGCGTTGTCGCCGATCTCGGACACCGAGCCGTGGAAGATCTTCTTCGGAATGGCGTCGATCGTGACTTCCGCTGGTTGTCCCAGCTTCACATTCACGATGTCGGTCTCATCCACTTTCACCTCTGCCGTGATCACGGACATGTCGGCGATTGTCATCAGCGTGCTGCCCTGTGCGTTCTGAATGCCGATAACCACCGTTTCACCCTCGCGCACTGGAAGATTCGTGATCACTCCGTCAAATGGGGCAGGATATGTCGTCTTCTTCAACAGGTCCGTATAGTGAGTCAGCGTGGCTTCTGCTTGCGTGACATGCCGATCGGCGGAATCCTTTTGCGCCTTCGCCTGCGCCACTCGGGCCTGTGCCTGCGTCAATCCCGCATCCGCCGTGGCCCACGAATTCTTACGGCTGTCGAAATCCGACTTCGAAATGAGACCATCTTTGAACAAGCTCTGCGCACGGGCCCAATCCAGCTTGTTGCGGTCGTAATCCGCCTGCGCGCGCAGCATGTCAGCCTGCGACGTCTTCTGAGCGGCTTCGGAGGCGATCGCATCGGTCCGCGCAGCCTGCAACGACGCCTCGTTCGCGTTTACGTCCGCCTCAGGTTGTACGTTCTCGATCTGCGCCAGCAATTGGCCTTTCTTTACGCGGTCGCCTTCCTTGACGTACAGATGGGTGATCTTTCCGAAAGCGTTCGCGCCGATGTTCACGTACGTCTTCGGCTTGATTTCTCCCGAAGCGCTCACCACTGTGGCCAGGTCTTCGCGAACGACCTTTCCCGTTTGGATCGTCGCGACATTCTTGCTGCTCTGATGAACAGTGAAGCCGACAATGATTGCGAGCACAATGACGACGCCGACGCCAATTGCTATTTTTTTCCAGGCCTTCATATGTTTTCCGTCACGTCCAGGGAATAAATCTCCAAGAGAAGGATTCAGCCAAGCTCCCGCCAAAAAAGATTATCTAGATGTGACAGCGAGAGCATCCTCCCCTACGGCCGATGACGGACACACATCTTCTCTTACGTTGTTGCCGAGGAGAAAGTTCCCGCTCAAAACTAGAAGAAGTTGTCGAAACCGGATGGGCTGAAACCCTCAACGCCCGAACCCATAAGGGGAGATTAGCTCCGCCCCGAACCAAACATTATAGCCTTCCAATGTCATGACTTGGCCCATTTGCGCGAGGATTTTTGAGTCCCGGTTTGGGACTCTTTCGAGTCTCGTTTGCCAGCGGGCGAAAGTGAAAACTGGACTGGCGGCATCTCGCGGCACAACTTTCTTCCCGCTCAGGCAACTCGCCATACATTCCCGGCATTCATACCAGTGCAATTTGTTTCAATATGTTCTCCGGTCAAGACTTAGCCTTGCTTTCACAGAACTTAAGGGCCTAGAATAGGCAGACGACGGTTGTCTGGCAGGAGTCCCTCTCATGTTCCGGGTTGCTTCTTTTCGAGCTGTTTTCAGAACCTTCTTGATCGCGTCAGTGGCCCTTGTGGCGACCGGTGCGCTGGCCCAGGATAAAGATCAAGACAAAGCGCAAGCCCAACCGGACCTGAAGTCTACGGACACAGCCGCTAAAGACTCGGCCGCGCCTGCCCAAGACAAGCCCCAGGATGCTATTGACCCGCTTAAGCGGCCCACCGATGAGAAGCAGCGCAAGAAGAATGCGCGCGCTCTTAAGCAGGAACTAAGCAAGCCCTACAAGAAGTGGCTCGACGAAGATGTTGTCTACATCATCACCGATGAAGAGCGGGCCGCTTTCAAACAGCTTTCGAATGACGAAGAGCGCGACAACTTCATCGAGGCTTTTTGGCAACGCCGCGATCCAACGCCCGATACCGAAGAGAACGAATTTAAGGAAGAACACTACCAGCGCATTGCCTATGCGAATGAGCACTTCGCGGCCGGTGTCCCGGGGTGGAGGACGGATCGCGGGCGAATCTATATCGTTTTCGGCAAGCCGGATGAGATCGAATCACATCCCTCCGGCGGCACCTATGAGCGGCCCATGGATGAAGGCGGCGGCGAAACGTCGACTTTCCCATTTGAGGACTGGCGTTATCGTTACATTGAAGGTATTGGCCAGGAAGTAATCATTGAGTTCGTTGACACTTGCATGTGCGGCGAATATCACATGACGATGGATCGCTCTGAAAAAGATGCCCTGCTGATGACGCCCAATGCTGGTTTGACTATGTGGGAGCAGATGGGAATGGCCAACAAGGCCCAGCGATTCAGCGGAAATGGCATGGAGCGTCTTGGCCTCGGTCCAGAAAGCTCGTCGCTGCAAACCAAGGAATTCGACCGTCTCGAGCAGTTTGCCAAGTTGCAGCAGGCCCCGAAGGTGAAGTTTACCGATCTCGAAGAGGCGGTCAATTCGAAAGTCATCCTGAACCCGATGCCCTTCGACGTGAAGGTTGACTACGTGAAGGTCACGAGCGATACCGTCCTGGTACCGATCGTGATCCAGATGAAAAAC
>DATAUY010000194.1:0-16457 GCA_036268025.1 Candidatus Sulfotelmatobacter sp.
GTGTGCGGGAGATGGATTTCCTTCGCAAGCCGTGATTGCTCAATCACCCAGGGAAGGTTGGAAGTCTCGACACGGCCATTGCGTACCGGGCCGGCAATGCCGAAGCAGGCGGCCTCCGGGCGAGTTCCACCTTCGGTTAGAAAGTTGGTGACGATCTCGCCGAACTCGTGGTGCTCCCGGCTGGGGTAGACGCGCTCGGAGACCAGTTGCAGGTTTCCGTTGTGGGCCTGGAAGTACGCCAGCCTGGCATTGGTACCGCCAATATCGCCGGCCAGAATCATTTGTCGAGGTTCCTCCAGCGGCGGCTGTCGCGTTCAAGCAGTTCGTCGGCCTCTTTCGGTCCCCATGTTCCCGAGGCGTAGTTGGGGAAATTGCGCGGCGGCAGGGCCTTCCACAAATCGAGAACGGGATTGACCACCGACCATCCGGCTTCGACCATGTCGGCGCGCTGAAACAGTGTCTGGTCGCCGATCATGCAATCGTGCAGCAGACGCTCGTAGCCGGTCGAAGGCTGCTTGCCGAAGTATTCCTGGTAGGCAAAGTTCATATCCACTGTGCCGAGACGCATGACCGGGCCGGGGACTTTGGCGGCGAACTGGAGCGAAATTCCTTCTTCCGGCTGGATGTGCAGAACGAGCTGGTTCGGCATGAGATGTTCGACGGGAGTGTCCCGGAAAAGCACAAACGGGGCCCGTCGAAACTGTATCACGATATTCGTATTGCGCACTGGCATGCGCTTGCCGGTGCGGAGATAGAAGGGAACGTCGGCCCAGCGCCAGTTATCGATCAAGAGCTTCATGGCGACAAAGGTCTCGGTGCGCGACTCAGGCGGGACATCTTCCTCGGAACGGTAGGACGTGACCCGCTTGCCTTCTTCGGTGCCATCGCCATATTGGCCGCGTACGGTGCGGCTCAGGACTTCTTCGTCGCTCATCGGCTGGATCGCGTGCAGGATCTTGGCCTGCTCATCGCGGACCGCATTGGCGTCGAAGGAGATCGGCGGCTCCATCGCGGTGAGGCTGATGAGCTGCATGATGTGGTTGGGCACCATGTCGCGCAGCGTGCCGGCATGGTCGAAGTAGCTGCCGCGGCCTTCTACTCCGACGGTTTCCGCGACTGAGATCTGCACATGATCGATGTAGCGCCGGTTCCAGACCGGCTCGAAGATTCCGTTGGCGAAGCGGAACGCCATGATGTTCTGGACGGTCTCTTTGCCGAGGTAGTGGTCGATGCGGTAGATCTGCTTTTCATCGGCGACCTTCAGCAGGTCCTGATTGAGAGTCTTGGCCGATTCCAGGTCGTGTCCGAATGGTTTTTCGATCACAACGCGGCGCCAATGGTTGTTGCTCTGGTCCATCAAACCGGCTGCGGACAACTTCTGGACGATCGGACCGAAGAAATTGGGTGCGACCGCCATGTAATAGAAAAAGTTGCCGTGGGTCGAGTGGTCCTGATCAAGCTTCGTCAACGAATCTTTGAGCTTGGAGTAGAGATTGTCGTCATCGAAGTTTCCGGTGAGATAGTAGAAGCGCTGCGAGAACCACTGCCAGAGATCGCTGTCGACGCAGTCGCCGCAATACTCTTTGATGTCGTCGTAGACGCGCTTGCGAAAGTCGTCGTCGGAAAGTTGCGTGCGGGCCACGCCGAGCACGGCGAATTCGCGCGAGAGCAATCCAGCGCGGGCGAGGTTGTAGAGGGCGGGGATCAGCATGCGTCCGGTAAGGTCGCCGGCTGCGCCGAAGATGACCATGACGCAGGGATCTCCCTGCTTGCCGATGCGCGGCGGCGGGGCCGCGGCTTGCGGTTTTTCTACTAGTTCAGCCATATTTCCTCAGTGATCGTGCTGCGCGTGGGGCTATGAGTTTTTCTTTTCTTTTGGCGCGCCGGCTTCGACATGTCCGCCGAATTTCTGGCGCATTGCCGAAAGCATTTTTTCCGCGAAGGTGTGTTGCTGTCGCGAACGGAAGCGCACGTAGAGCGCGGCGGTCAGGACATCCGCGGGCACGGCTTCTTCGACGGCGGCCTGAATGGTCCAGCGTCCTTCGCCGGAATCGTTCACATAGCCTTCATATTCAGAGAGCGTCGGATTTTCGGTCAGCGCCATGGCGGTGAGATCGAGCAGCCATGAACTGACGACGCTGCCGCGGCGCCAGACTTCGGCGATGTCCGGCAGGTTTAGATCGTAGCGGATATCTTCGGGCAGATCTTTGCTGGTCGCGTTCTTGAAGATATCGAACCCTTCGGCATAGGCTTGCATGATGCCGTATTCGATGCCATTGTGCACCATTTTGACGAAGTGCCCTGCGCCTGAGGGCCCGCAGTGGATATAGCCTTCTTCCGCGGTGCCTCCGCGCTTGTCGAATCCGGGGGTGCGGGGAATATCGCCGCGACCGGGAGCGAGTGTCTTAAAGATGGGATCGAGGCGCTTCACGGCTTCGTCGGGGCCCCCGATCATCATGCAGTATCCACGGTCGATGCCCCAGACGCCGCCGCTGGTTCCGACGTCAATGTAGTGAATGCTTTTGGGCTCGAGTTCCTTGGCGCGGCGAACGTCGTCTTTGAAGTAGGAGTTGCCCCCGTCGATGATGGCGTCTCCTGCCTGCATTTTGGAGGAGAGTTTTTGGACAGTGGCTTCCGTGGCGGCACCAGCGGGAACCATGATCCATACGGCACGCGGGGGCGTGAGTTTGGAGATCAGATCGTCGAGCGAAGAAGAGCCAGTTGCACCCTCCCCGGCCAGACCCTTGACGGCATCGGGGCTGAGATCAGAGACGACGAGAGAATGTCCGTTGCGCATCAGGCGCCGCGTCATGTTCGCGCCCATGCGTCCGAGACCTACCATTCCAAGTTGCATGTCTTGCTCCTTGCGATTCCGTGCCGCCCCCTGAAGGGGACTCGACAATTTTCCTATATCGCTTTGTGAACTGCTGCCAGCAATGTTGCCAGGCCCGGCTTTAAATCTTTGCCCAGATGTACGCGCAAGGCACGGCGGCCACGTTCAGCCAGGACCTGGAAATCGCCGCGGGCCTGTGCCGCTTTTACTACACCGAACGTGTACCTCTGCTGCGGGACGGGAAGTTCGATGGCGTCGTCACATGTGATTTGCAGGAACACGCCTGAGTTTGGACCGCCTTTGTAGGCTTGTCCGGTCGAGTGCAGAAAGCGCGGGCCGAATCCGAGACAAGTCGCCACTTTCTTCTTGTCGCGAACCGCGTGCCGGATGTCTTGCAGTGCGTCTTCGTGTTCGGCATTCACCTGGATATAGCCGAGGACCGCGAAGTAATCGCCGGGCCTGATTCGACCGAGATGGGCCTTCAGATATCCCGCCAGTGATTTGTCGCCGTCTGCGATTTTGGCGAGATCAGCAGCATTCTTTTCGTCGGTGAAAAGTTTGACACCACCGTCTTCGAGAATTGGTTTCTCTGCCGGAAGCGATCCATTTTTTTCATATTCAGAAGTGAGCGCCCGTGTTGCTATCTTGCTGGCCTCGACATCGGGCTGATTGAAGGCGTTGATGCCGATAATCGCGCCCGCGATGGCCGTGGCAATTTCCCAGCGGAAGAACTCCGCGCCGAGGTCGTAGATGTCGGCCATGGTGATACGGACGACGGGATGACCGGCCCGTTCGATGGCCGCGACTTTCGCTTCCTGATCGGGGTCGATGCCGTTTTCAAGGCGGACGTAGGCGAAGACGCGGTCATTGCCGTAGGTATCGGGTGTGGAAAGATGCTCGCGGTCTACCGGGATAATGCCTTTGCCTATCTTGCCCGTGGATTCGGCGAGAAGCTGTTCGAGCCACGCTCCCAGATCGGAAATTCCTGGCGAGGTAACAATGGTGACTTTGTCGCGTCCGGCGACAGCCGCAGTACCGAGAATGATTCCCAGTGCTGCGCCGGGATTTTCCTCGGCGTTTGATCCCTCTCCGCAGGCGCGGACCATTTCCGCGGCGCGGTCGAGAAATTTCCTGGTATCGAGGCCCATGGCCGCAGCGGGAACCATTCCGAAATTCGAGAGCGCCGAGTAACGCCCTCCGATCGAGGGACGCCCGAAGAAAATGTGAAGAAACTTGTCGCTCTCGGCGACCTGCTGCATCTTTGAACCGGGATCGGTGATGGCGATGAAATGGCTGCCCGCCCTTTCGGCGCCTACAGCTTTTTTTGTTTGTTCGAAAAAGTATTGCTTGAAAATGTTGGGTTCGAGGGTGCTGCCCGATTTGCTGGAGACAAAGAACAGCGTCTTCGGAATGTCGATGATTTTCTCGAAGGACTTGACCTGCGCCGGGTCAGTGGAATCGAGAACGTGCAGAATAGGAAATCTCTGGATGTGACCGAATGTCTTGTCGAGAACTTCGGGACAGAGACTGGATCCGCCCATGCCCAGAAGCAGAATGTGCTCGAAGCCGCGGTCGCGGACTTCTTTCGCCAGCTTCGCCAGTTGATCGTGCTGGACTTGCTGTTCTTCGACGATATCGAGCCATCCCAGCCACTTCGACTCATCGTCATTGGTCCAGAGAGATGCGTCGCGCTGCCATAGACGTTTTACTTTGCCGCCCGACTGCCAGTCGGACAGGGTGGATTTCACCGCTGTCGCCAGCGATTCGGGCAGGGAAGTCTTCAGTCGGCTCACGATCGTCTTCCTTTCAACTTCGGACCCCTTTGAGCTTGGGACCTTTCAAGCGGAGTTCTTCGGCTGTCCTGCAATCTTAGTTTTTGGCGGTGTTCTTGGCCACGGCGGCGAGCAGCTTGTCGAACGCGTCGGCGAAGAGCTTTACGGCGTCCACGGTCAACTTGTCGGTGACTTCCTTAATCGAGATCCCAGCCTTGGCCAGATCGTCCATGGTTTTCTGCGCTCCGGCGACATCTTCGGTCAGACTGTTGCGCAACTTGCCATGATCGCGAAAAGCGTCGATGGTCGCGGGCGGCATGGTGTTGACGGTATCAGGCCCGATGAGTTCCTCGACGTAAACCACGTCGCGGTACGCCGGGTTCTTAGTGCTGGTGCTGGCCCATAGCACGCGTTGTGTCTGCGCGCCCTTGGCGGCAAGGGCCTCCCAACGAGGGCCACTGAAAATGCGCTGATACGACTTGTACGCCAGCTTTCCGTTGGCAATGGCGACCTTGCCCAGCAGGCCCTTCAGCAGCGCCTGCTGTTGCGCATCAGTGGTGGTTTTGAGTTTCGCTTCGAGCAGCGAATCAGCGAGAGAATCGATGCGGCTGATGAAGAAGCTGGCCACGCTTGCAAGTTTTTTCAGATTGCCGCCGGACGATGCGAACCTCTCGGCGCCTGCAATATAGGCCTCGGCAACTTTCTCGTAGACATCTTTCGCGAATAGAAGGGTGATATTGATGTTGATGCCTTCTCCGAGGCACTGCTCGATGGCGGGCAATCCCTCGGCGGTGCCGGGGATTTTGATCATCACGTTGTCGCGGCCGACGGCTTTCCACAGGCGGCGCGCTTCGTCGATGGTTTCTTTGGTTTTGAGTGCGAGATATGGTGAGACTTCGAGGCTGACGTATCCGTCGCGTGCCTTTGAACTGTCGTAGACGCCACGCAGCGCGTCAGCGGCATCCTGAATGTCGCGAATGGCGATCTGCTCGAACTTGGCAGTTGTATCGAGCTCAGATCGTCCGGCGAGCGATTTCAATATGTCGTCGTAAAGATTGCTGTCGGCGATGGCCTTCTCAAAGATCGCCGGATTCGAGGTCATGCCGCGCAGACCGTCATCATCAATCATCTTTTTCAGCTTGCCGGTCGTGAAGAGATCGCGACGGATGTAATCGAGCCACATCGACTGGCCGTAGTCGAGCAGTTCCTGAAGAGGGTTTTCCGCGGCTTTCGCTTTCTCTAGAATGTCTGTGGGGGCCATATTTTTCTCCTGAATTATTTCGTAGAGACGTAGCTTGCCACGTCTGTTTCTCGCCACGCGCCGATTGCCTCTGCATGGAGACGTTGCAAGCAACGTCTCTACGAGGTGGTGATGAGCTTGCGCGCTTCGGCTACAACGGTGTCGAGGGTGAATCCGAATTTCTTCAGCAAATCTTTCAGCGGAGCCGATGCGCCGAAGCTGTGCATTCCGATTGCCTTCCCTTTCGGACCCACGTAGCGGTCCCAGCCAAAGGTCGACGCCATCTCGACCGACACACGCGCGGTGATTGCTTTTGGCAAAACGCTTTCTTTGTAGGCTTCGTCCTGCTCCTCGAACAATTCAAACGATGGCATGCTGACGACACGCGCTTTGGCGCCTTCGCCTTTCAATTTTTCCGCCGCTTCCATGCACAAAGAAACTTCGCTGCCTGTGCCGATCAGGATGATGTCGGGCTTGCCGCCAGGCGCGTCGGAAAGCACATAGGCGCCCTTGGCTAGACCTGACGCCGCAGCAACTTTTGTGCGGTCGTAGGTCGGCATGGGTTGCCGCGTGAGCACCAAAGTAGTCGGACGCAGTTTCTGCCGCATAATGACCTTCCAGGCTTCAGTGACTTCGTTGGCGTCCCCGGGACGAAGGACAAGCATGTTGGGCATCGCACGCAGTGAGGCGAGTTGTTCGATCGGTTCGTGCGTGGGTCCGTCTTCGCCGACGCCGATGGAATCGTGCGTCATTATGTAGATCGCCGGCAATTCCATCAATGCGGCGAGGCGCATGCTGGGGCGCATGTAGTCGGTGAAATTGAAGAAGGTCGCACAAAAGGCGTGAATCCGGCTGAGGACGATTCCCGTCGTGGCGGCGGCCATTGCGTGTTCGCGCACGCCGAAGTGGAGATTGCGTCCACCGTAACTGCCGGCCTGGAAATCGCCTGCGCCTTCGACGGTCAGATTGACTTTGTTGGATTTCGCCAAATCCGCGGAGCCGCCGATCATCCACGGAAGGTTCTTCGCGACTGCATTCAGGACTTTTCCCGAGCTTTCGCGTGTCGCGATCCCTTTGGGATCGGCAGGGAAGGTTGGAAGATCTTTGTCCCAGTCTTCGGGCAATTCCCGGTTCTGGAGTTGGTTGAGCTGTTTTGCGAGATCGGGATATTGCTTCGAGTAGTCGGAAAATGTCTTCACCCATTCAGCGTGCAGATCGGCTCCCCGTCTTCCAATACCGTCCTTGAAGTTTTGGTAGACACCGTCGGGCACAAGGAATTTGGCGTCTTCCGGCCACCCGTAAAATTTCTTGACCAGTTTGACCTCATCGGCTCCCAGCGGTTCGCCGTGCGCTTCGTAAGAGTCCTGCTTATGGGGCGATCCGTAGCCGATATGGCTATCGACGATAATCAGCGTCGGGCGATCTTTTGTCTTAAGGAATGTCTCAAAAGCGCGGCCGAGCATATCGAGATCGTTGGCGTCGACGACACGGAGGACGTTCCAGTTGTAGCCCATGAAACGCGTGGCAACGTCTTCGGTAAACGACCAATTCGCCGGGCCGTCGAGCGTGACGTGATTGTGGTCGTAGATCCAGCAGAGGTTCGATAGCTGCAGGTGTCCGGCAAGTGAAGCTGCTTCGCTGGTCACGCCTTCCATCAGGTCGCCATCGCCGCAGATCGTCCATACATTGAAATCGAAGATCTCGAAATCGGGGCGATTGAACCGCGCGGCCAGCCACTTGCTAGCCATCGCCATGCCGACGCTGTTGCCGCACCCCTGGCCGAGCGGCCCGGTGGTGGTTTCGACCCCAGTCGTGATGTGCGATTCAGGATGACCGGGCGTCCGGCTGTCGAGCTGACGGAATCGTTTGATCTCGTCCAGCGATACGGAGAGCTCTTTCAAAACTTTGTCGTTCTCGGCCCTGCGCACCCCAGCCAGATGAAGAATTGCATAAAGCAGCATTGACCCATGTCCCGCAGACAGGACGAAACGATCCCGATTAGGCCATAGCGGGTTCTCAGGATCGTAGCGAAGGTAGTCCTGCCAAAGCTTGTACCCGACGGGCGCCAGTCCCATGGGTGCGCCCGGATGACCAGAGTTTGCTTGTTGCACGGCGTCAATCGCCAGGGTGCGGATGGTGTTAATGCACAGCGCATCGAGCTGTGCTCCGGTTACGACTGCCTGATCACTGACTGCCATGCGAATCGGCTCCTTCCACCGGGTTTGGTTCGGCTGGCCCGCTTACTTGTTTAGAGTTACGGGATAGAGAAAGGGTTCAATACGGAGAAGTGTATCAATTTCCATGGCGGGATGGATTACGGTGCAGTGAAAAACTAGAAGAAATCAGGGAATCAGTCTACTTCAGGAATTGCATATAGCCGTTATCACTATGGGAAGCGCGAGTGGTGTCCTGAACGAATTTCAGAAACTGGCGCAAGTTCTGGCGGTCCGCGGCAGGCATGCCATCAAAGCGCACGCGAACGCCCGTCGCGGGACCACTACGAGTGACGACTCCGCTTAAGGCGAAGCCCTTGACCCAGATTTTTCCATTAGGCACCCAAAGCCCGATTTCTACCTTGGCTCCGGATTTCACGGACGTTGCTGTCTCAACGAGGCAACCGCCAGCGCTCGTATTCGACAGATTGCCCCAAATCGGGGCGGAAGCTTCATCCACGTGAAGCTCGACGGCCACAAAGCATTTGATCCGCGGATGTTGCCGCCGGTCGCTACCCCAGTTCGGGCTGAATAGATCGGGCTCGAAGGGGGGCGTAGCGGAAGCCGGAGTCGGAGTTGGAACTGGCTGAGGAGCAGGCTTGACTGCGGAAGCAGTTGGGGAATTCGCAGCGCCGGAAGTTCCCGCCTTGATTTCGCGCATGGCGGAGAGCAGCGCTTCTTCACGCCTTTCGACCGGGGCTTCCCGGTAGGCCTGAAGCAGTTTCCCGACCTGACGGACGAGATCCGGGTCGGAGAGAATCTTGGTCCAGTCAGTCCCTGTCGCCGCGCTCATGCTATGGAGTCTTTCCTCTTTAGGTTGCGCCGATCACAGCTTGAATCATCGGTCACCCGTGTTCAAGATGACCTTGGTCACTTCGTTGCGGAAGCTTTCAGATTCTTATTGGTCTTGTTGTTGGCCTTCGAAAGCCAATTGGACAATTTCTGTGGTTTCGCTTTGGGCCGGCTCGAACTTCCACTTGGCGACTGCGTCCTTTGCAGATTCGAGCAACACCGGATTGCCTCCGAGTATGCGGATTGACTTCACCATGCCGTTGGGCTTCACGACGGCTTCAACCTTCACCATCCCGTGAATGTGCATCTTCTTGGCCAGTTCGGGATACACTGGCGCGATCCGGGTCGTAATTTTTCGCTCAGCGGCCGAACTAACGGGAGCGTTCTGGGCGACTGCCAAGCCCATCGTGAAGATGAGCACAATCGCGGCAAGAGATGGGAGACGATTTGGCATGATCTTAGTGACTGTCTTTTGCGACTTCAAGCTTACTAAGATCTGGAAATTCGCGGCAGAGCACCGAAGGTATAGGACTTTGGGGGCGAACAAGCGTGTATCAAAATACGGTATTGCGCATAATCGTTTGCATCGCAAAGTCTCATAAATGAATCGAATCTAACGAGTTATGCTAGACAGCGGATCCCAATAGTACGAATCTCAATAGGACGAAATCTCAAGGGGTTCTTGCGGCCTCATCGGATCACAGGCAAAGATTCCCCACATTCAAGAATGAGACGCTCATTGACAGTGTTCCCGGCAAACGTACTGCCCTCCATAGCCCTGTGTGGCATTCTGATGTTTTCCGTTTCCTCGAAAGCGTTCCCTCAATCCACTGGCAATGCTCCCACGGTCACGTTGCCGGGACAGCAAAATCCATTTCTGGGAAGTAGTCCCGAACAAAAGGCTTCACCAGAGGTCTTGCAAATTGATTTCAAGGAAGCGATTGACCGCGGGCTGCGCAACAATCTTGGATTGCTGCTGGCCAGCGACCAGACCGAGACCGCACGCGGCGAACGCTGGAAGCAGTTGGCCCAGCTCTTACCCGATATTGAGGGCAAGTTGCAGGAGGATGTTCAGAACCTCAGCCTCGCGGCGCTGGGATTTAACAAGCTTTTCCCGTTGTTCGCGCCAGCGGGAGGCAGCACGAACCTTCCGCGCGTTACACCCGCTTTCAATTACTTTGATGCCCGCGCCAATCTGAGTCAGTCACTGTTCAACTTCAGCAATATTGAGAGAGAACGCGCGGCAACCGAGCGCCTTAAGGGTTCACAGTTCAGCTATAAAGATGCGCGCGAAATGGTGGTCCTGGCGGTCGGAAATGTCTATTTGCAGGCGATTGCCGCAACCTCTCGCGTAGAAACAGCGGAAGCGCAGGTCAATAGTTCACAAGCGCTTTCCGATAAGGCTTCCGATCAATTGAAAGCCGGATTGACGGCGGCCATCGATGCGCTGCGGGCGCAGGTGGAGCTGCAGAGCCGTCAGCAGCAGCTGATTGTGGCGCGCAACAACCTGGCCAAGGCGAATCTGAGCGTGGCGCGAGTGATTGGGCTGGCTCCCGGACAGCAATTCGTTTTAACAGAAAAAGCGCCTTACCAGTCGCTAACTCCGCTTCCGATCGATACCTATTTGCAGCGCGCTTACAACTCGCGCTCGGACTATCAGGCGGCGATGGCGCAGGTACGCAGCGCAGAACTTTCGCGGAAGGCGGCCTCTGCGGGGCGCTATCCGACAATCGACTTTGATGCCAACTACGGCGACATCGGCGTTACGCCCAGCCAGTCAAATGCGACCTGGCAGGTGAATGGCGGAATCAACATTCCGATTTTCGCCGGGAACCGCGTTCATTCCGACGTTCTCGAGGCCGATTCACAATTGAAACAAGCCCGTGCTCAGCTGGGCGATCTCCGCGGCAAAGTTGACTATGAAGTGCGGACGGCGCTCCTCGATCTGAATGCCGCAGCCGAGCAAGTCGAGGTCGCGCGGAGTTCGGTGGACCTGGCAGAACAGGCCCTTACACAATCACAGGACCGTTTTACGGCCGGAGTGGCCGACAATCTGGAAGTGGTGCAAGCGCAGGAATCTGTGGCGAGTGCCCACGAGAGTTATATTCAAAGTCTTTATGCTCACAATCTCGCAAAAGTCGAACTGGCCTATGCCATCGGCGATGCCGAACAGGGCGTCAGGCGATATTTGAAAGGCATTCAATAGCGTATGGGAACCACGCAGACTCCCCCAACAGGAACTACGCCCGCGAAAGAAGATACGCCGCAAAACGCCACCAGGCCTCTGCCCTCATCTGAGAAGGACTTTCATACGCGACGTTCGCGTACGCAAAGTTCCGGTTTCCGGATTGCTGTGGTCATCGCCATCGTGGTTCTTCTGGTGATCGGATTCTTCGCCTACCGCTACTTCACCAGCTACGAGTCGACTGACGACGCGCAGGTGGATGGACACATCAACTCGATCAGCGCGCGGGTCACCGGGCACGTGATCAAGTTGAATGTCGAGGATAACCAGATGGTGCACGCCGGAGATGTGCTGGCGGAAATTGATCCGGCCGACTATCAGGTTGCGTATGAGATGGCCAAAGCGGATTTCCAGGACGCGCAGGCCGCGGCCGTTGCAGCGGGCGTCACTGTGCCGATCACCTCGGTGAACACCGAGAGCCAGGTTTCAGCATCGGAAGCGGACGTGAACAGCGCACGCGCTGGAATTCAGGTTGCGAGACAGCAGTATGAGGCGGCAAAGGCACAATTGCAGCAGGCCCTGGCGAACGATGTGAAGGCCCAGAACGATCTTGGGCGCTACAGGCAATTAGTCGACAAACAGGAGATCTCGCAGCAGCAGTACGATCAGGCTGTCGCAGCTTCCAAGGCGAGCGCTGCGGAGGTTGCAGCAGCGCGAGCCAGCGCGGATGGCGCCCAGCAACAAGTTACGCAGGCCGAGGGGAAACTCGTGCAGGCGCAAGCCAACTGGCGCTACGCCAATACTGCTCCCCGGCAAATGGAGATTACGCGCGCCAAAGCTGATTCGGCGCTGGCCGAGGCGCAACGCAAGAAAGCCGATCTCGACCAGGCGCAGTTGAATTTGCAGTACACCAAGATCATTGCGCCGGTAAGCGGCATCGTCAGCAATCGTACCGTGGAGGTCGGGCAAAACGTCGCGCCTGGCCAGGAGTTAATGAAGGTCATCAATCTGGATGACATCTGGATCACCGCGAATTTCAAAGAAACCCAGCTACGCAACATGAAAGTCGGTCAATCTGTGACCATTGACGTAGACGCCAATGGAAAAACCTATGATGGAAAAGTCCAGAGCATTGCCGGGGCCAGCGGAGCCCGTTTCAGCCTCCTCCCGCCCGAAAACGCGACCGGCAATTATGTAAAAGTGGTCCAACGCATTCCGGTCAAGATCGTTCTCGATTCCGGGCAAAACAACGATCACGCATTGCGTCCAGGGATGTCGGTGACCCCCAAAGTCGGGATTCGGGAATGAGTGCCGGCGCGACCACCATGGACCAGGCGGATGCCTGGCGTCCTGCGGTAAATCCGTGGATCATCGCGCTGGCGGTTACGCTGGCAACGTTCATGGAAGTGCTCGATACTTCCATCGCGAACGTCGCTTTGCCTCACATCGCCGGGAGCCTCTCAGCCGGGCAGGATGAAAGCACCTGGGTTCTTACTTCTTATCTTGTTTCAAATGCTATCGTCCTGCCGTTAAGCGGCTGGCTTTCGTCCATCATCGGCCGCAAGAATTTCTACATGGGCTGCGTGGCCCTGTTCACGATCAGTTCTTTCATGTGCGGGCTGGCTCCGAACCTGGCCACGCTGATCATCTGTCGCGTTCTTCAGGGGGCTGGCGGCGGCGGGTTGCAGCCGAGTGAGCAGGCGATTCTGGCTGATACATTTCCTCCCGCGAAGCGCGGCATGGCTTTTGCCGTTTACGGAATGGCGGTAGTGACCGCGCCGGCAATCGGCCCTACTCTTGGCGGTTGGATCACAGACAACTTCACCTGGCGCTGGATTTTTTTTATTAATATTCCGGTTGGAATTCTTTCGATCCTGCTGACCTCGCGGTTGATTCAGGATCCGCCTTATTTTCGCCGCCGCAAACTAAGCGAAACCAAGATCGATTATGTCGGCCTTGGCTTTGTCGCCCTTGGACTGGGAACCTTGCAGATCGTGCTTGACAAGGGCCAGCGCGATGACTGGTTCGAATCGCACTTCATCGTAACCATGACGGTGATTGCCGTCTCGGCATTAGTTTTTGTGATTTTCTGGGAATGGACGCACAAGGATCCGATTATCGACTTGCATCTATTCCGTGACAGGACATTCGGCATCTCGAATTTGCTCATGTTCATGCTGGGATTCGCCCTGCTTGGAAGCACTCTATTGTTACCGCTTTTCTCGCAGACATTGCTGGGATATACCGCGCAGGAAGCGGGGCTTTCGCTAATGCCCGGCGGGTTCACGATTATTCTTTTATTGCCACTGGTGGGGTTCCTGCTTTCGCGCTACACGCCGCGGTGGCTGTTGTTGTTAGGGCTTGTGATCCTCTCGTATTCGCTGTTTCACATGACCGGGTTCGATTTGACTGTAGATTTCAAGCACGTGGCAACTGCACGTATGATTCAGGCGGCCGGCATGGCTTTCTTGTTTGTTCCGATCAACACGGCCGCCTATGCTTTTCTGCCGCGAGAGAAAAACAACGCGGCGTCCGGACTGATGAATCTGGCTCGTAACATCGGCGGGAGCGTGGGAATTTCCGTGGTCACGACCATGCTCGACCGGCGCGCACAATTACACCTGACGAATTTATCGAGCAATCTGAGCAGCGGCAATCCAGCTCTGAGATCGATGCTGCAGGGCGCGGCAGGGGCGCTGCAGGCCCGTGGAGCAGATGCTGCGACGGCCACGCAGCAGGCCTATGCGATGATCCAAGGGGTTGTGGCTCGGCAGGCCACCATGCTGTCCTACATGGATTGTTTCTATTTTCTCGGCTGGGCCATCCTGCTGATGGTCCCCATGGTCTTCCTGATCAAAAAATCCAAACCGGGCGGTGGAATGGCAGTACACTAAAGAGTAGCCATGTTCCGTCTGATCAGCCTCGAACGCGAGTTCGGATGCGGCGCGGGCGCCATTGCAGCACAACTCGCCGAACGCCTTGGCTGGAAACTCTGGGACAAACTCCTCACCGAAGAAATTGCGCGCATCGCCCAAGTCGATCCCTCGGCGGTCAAGCGCTGCGATGAACGCATGGATAGCCGGTTGCACCGCCTTTCGAAGGCGTTCTGGCGCGGAAGCTACGAACGCGGCACTCAGCTTGGTCACCAAATTTTCGATACCGACCGCATGATGGCAATGATGCAGGAGATCATGGACCATATCGGGAAGGAAGGGAATGCGGTGGTCGTGGGCCGCGGCGCGCCGTATCTGCTACGGGAGAATCCTGGCGCATTTCACGTTTTCCTCTATGCCCCGCGCGCGGAAAAAATTCGAAGGACAATCACCGATGGCTATTCGGCGCACGAAGCAGAGGAAATGGTGGACTCGGTGGATCGCGAGCGCATCGCTTACGTAAAACACTACTTCGATGCGGATTGGCCGACTCGATCTCTATATCACATCATGGTGAACACGGCGGTAGGAAATGAGCCGGCGATCGAAACCATCCTGGCAACCATGCGCCGCGTCGAACGCAGCCCAAAGGCCACCGATTTCGAACATTCCAGCATGCAGCCTCTCCGCCCGTAGGCCCTTACGCTTTTCTTTCGACTGAAGCTCTGTGCCACGAGACGCGTTGTGGTGCAAGGCAGCAGTTCTCCTCACAAGTATCCCGACGTGGACCCAGCGACCCGAGTGAGCGGCGTTCGGCGCCGGCTGTTCGCTCCAGAATCAGCTCCCGAATCATTGCGACGAACGCCGGATGCACGCCGACCGTTCCGGCGCGCACCATCGGCAATGGGAGCGATTCGCAGAGATTCTTAGCTTCGACATCAAGATCGTAGAGCACTTCCATGTGATCGGAAATGAAGCCGATGGGCGCGATTACGACTGCGCTCGCCAGACTTTTCTCTTTCACAATCCGCAAGTAATCAAGAATGTCCGGCTCGAGCCACGGCTGTCCGGGAGCGCCGCTTCGGCTTTGATAGACGAGCGCGTCGTTTGCGATTCCGATGAGACTGGAGATGAGCCTGCGCACCTCCTCTAACTGGCAAACATAGTCGGAGGAATCTGCCATCGACATGGGAACGCTGTGGGCGGTGTAAACGATCTGAACGTCTTTTCCGGCTTTCGTGGAAACTTTCGCGAGGGCCTCGCGCACACGCGCTTCCGCCGCCTCGATAAATCCGGGATGATTGAAGAACACGCGGAGCTTGTCGATTTCGGGCGCACCAGTTCCAACTTCGGCTTGGGCGCGGGCGATGTCCTCGCGATATTGGCGGCATCCTGAATAGGAACTGTAGGCAGAGGTCACGAAGGCGAGTGCGCGGCGGATGCCATCCTCTCTCATCTGGCGAAGGGTGTCGGCCAGCATCGGGTGCCAGTTGCGGTTACCCCAGTAGACTGGAAGTTTTGGGCCGTGCTGCGAAAGCTCTTTTTCCAGTGCAGTGATTAGGTCGCGCGTCTGCTGGTTAATCGGGCTTTTGCCATGGTAGTGGTAGTAATGCTCGGCGACGGCGAGCATGCGCTCGCGTGAAACGTTTCTTCCGAGCAGGACATTCTCGAGGAAGGGGGTCACTTCTTCGCGGGATTCAGGACCGCCAAAGGAAACAATCAAAATAGCGTCATAGTTCATCGAGTCGATGGGAGCACTGAGCTGCTGGCGATTCTCATGTTATATGGTTCATTCAGGGGAAATCGAAGGAAGATACCTCGTCGCCATGAGGGAGAGGGAAGAAACTGGTGCGCCCGGAGAGATTCGAACTCCCGACCTGTTGCTCCGGAGGCAACCGCTCTATCCAGCTGAGCTACGGGCGCACAAACAGCTTATTTTAAATGACTTGCCTAGGTTATTTAGCTTAAAGCTTAAGGCCCGAGGCAGCCGTTCTATCCATTACAAGCGATAGTGTTTATGCACAATAACATACACCTCCCAAATCATTCTCACAACTCGGCGACGGGTTGCCCAGAGCAACCCGTTCAGGATCGGTTCACTGAAGTTCGTGCCTCGACGTAGGCGCGGAGTGAAGCTACCCACATCTTCTGCTCTTCGACCGTGAGATACGGAAATAGGATGTAGACGGGCTCCATTCTGGGGTTTTTGCCAATCGCCGCCCAAAAGGTTGTGCCGAACTTGCGGCGGCACCTATCTACCCTAATGAATTCATTTAGCTCGGCGCGATTCCAGCGAAAGAGTGAGCACATCTTGGCGAGTAGCTTCACAGATGGTAAAGACTGGCCCCGCGTCATTCGCCTTACGAATTCATACGAACAACCGATTTTCGGTGCCAGTTGTTTGCACTCTATTTTGTGAGCCGCCATGCTTTGCAACAGCCTCTCAGAAAAGAATCCCATTGCTGCCGTCTCAGTAGTACTCATAGTCATAATACTTATAGTATCTAGACGTATTGTCTGTCAAATCAGCAGACTGGTTGCTGTGGCGG
>DATAUY010000195.1:0-10495 GCA_036268025.1 Candidatus Sulfotelmatobacter sp.
GAAGAAGTATTACACCTATTCGCCCGAGGATGTGAATAACGACGGCATACTGGACATGTGGGGCACGAAATATCTCGGGGCAGGCTTTGGTATCGCCTCTGGATCTATGGCGCAGCCCTACTACATTCCGGGAACAACCAACGGTATCGCCAACTGCTCCACAACTGCGGCCTGGAACATCGTAACGGGACCGCGTCACGTCCTGCGTCTGGTGGACGGTGGAATGGATGGCGCCGGCACCAGTTATTTGCCGCATCCTATCTCGCCGGCGACCTCCGGAAACGGCTTCACGATAGCCTCGGAAGAGCCCGTCTATGTCTATGGCGACTACAACAGCGGCCCGGCGGATCCGTTCTTCCCGACGCAGGGTGTGAATGGTACGACCCCTCACTCTGCGGCAGCCATCATCGCGGACTCGGTGACGCTGCTCTCGAATCCTCCGTCTAGTGCGACGCTCCCAACGAGCAACACTGGCTGGACGGATGCCCTCAGCTTGGCCAATCCCAACACCATGACCAATCGCAACGGAAACAACAGCTACTACCGCGTCGCAATCGCCGCCGGAAAGAGCGTTCCGTTTCCGATTCCAATTTGGAGCGGCGCGCCGCAGGACTTCGGCACCGACGGCGGCATGCACAACTTCCTGCGCTATCTGGAAAACCGCGGATACAACGGCGCCACGGTAAATTATGCGGGTTCGCTGATCAGCATGTACTTCTCGCAGTACAACACTGGAAACTTCAAGTGCTGTACGGCAGTGTATGGCGCTCCGACGCGTAACTATTTCTTCGATACGCAGTTCCTGAATCCGGCGAACCTGCCTCCTGGAACGCCGATGTTCCAGGACGTAGTCAGCTTGAGCTATCACCAGAACTTCACTCCGCAGTAAGCGAGAGTCGTGTTTCAAAGTGGCAAAGTGGCAAGGTTTCAGGGTCAGCACGACCTTGAAACCTTGAACCATTTGCGGGCCGCTATTCTCCTTCCCTGAAAACGCGCCTTCGCATCGCGGATCGTCTACACTTTTCTGATTCGCTTCGTGGAGGATTCACTTGGCTGCGATCCGCGCAATTTTCTGGGACGTCGGTGGCGTTCTGCTCACGAATGCGTGGGACCACACGGAGCGCGCGGAGGCTCTGCAGCACTTCCGACTCGATGCCGACGAATTCCGCGCTCGCCACGAGCCGCTAGTCCCCGATTTTGAACGCGGCAAGATCACGCTGGACGAATATCTCGACCGTACAGTTTTTTACCGTGACCGCCCGTTCACACGCGACGCCTTCCGCGACTGCATGTTTTCGCTCTCGAAACCGTTGCCTGGCATGCTCGATTTCGCGCTGGCGCTCAGCAATTCGGGCCAATACTTCATGGGCACGATCAACAATGAATCGCGCGAGCTGAACACCTACCGGATCGAAAAGTTCGGGATGCGAAAGATATTTCGCGTGTTCATCAGTTCCTGCTATGTGGGCTTGCGAAAGCCTGACATGGAGATCTACCGTCTGGCCCTCGAAACAACACAGTTCCCTGCTGGCGAGTGCTGCTTCATCGATGACCGCGCAGCCAATCTGGAAGCCCCCCGCAGCATGGGGATGCACACCATTGAGATGAAAGGGCTGGAATTCTTGCAGCAGGAATTGCAGAAGTTAGGTGTAGGCCGGGGCTAAAACCCGCTGTTTCTATGTTTTCAACATGGCCCTGTCAAGGGCCGCTCTTCCACGGTGATCCCAGAAATAATGTCTATTTACGCGGCGCACTGGTCTTCACTCCAGCATTCGCAGGGACATCCGACTCCAAGTTCTTGAGTGTGAGATCACTCGACCAGCAATCCGCTGCGAGTTTCCACTCTCCGTTGGTCTGACGCGCAAACACCCACAAATACTTTCCGCGCTCTTCGCGGCGCTTGCCGGTAGAGCTGGGAATCAAGGCCTTGCAGCGTCCGGCTTCGTACGCGAATTCGCCCACGACCTCCACGCGGAGAGGCTCCACTTCCACTTCGCCCAAGCCGGCATCAAGAGCGCCGAAGAAGAATTCGCGCACCGCGGCCGCGCCGCGTATCGGAGGATAGTTCGACCGCAGAACCAGCGCGTCGGAAACATACAGTTCGAGGATATCGTCGAGGTGCCGCGTATTACAGGCGAGGACCCACTCCTGCGTAATTCTCCGCACGGCTGCTTCCGCGCGGCTCATGTCGCCGCGGAGCGCGGCATTGGGGCGCAGCTTGTCCTCACGGGCGGGCTCAGCCGCGCGTGGATACCCGCCCTCGCCTCCGCCCGAAAAATAGTGATGGTGATAGTGATGATGGTAGTGGTGGTTCTCATTGCCGGTCGATCGTGCAGGCATAGGTTCGCCTTCCACAAACTGATTTTGCGACGGAACGATCGCCTGGGATGCTGGAAATCCAGTCTCTGCCATCGCGACGGCCCCGCACATGCCGCAAAACTTATTGCCTTCGCGGTTGTGATATCCGCAGGATGCGCACACGATGACCGCAGCATCCACAGCCAGCTTCGCTGCCGTTTCATTCGCGGTATCCTCAGCGTCGATTTCCGTGGACAATCTTTGCGCCGCCTCGAGGGCTGCGGCAATCTCCGGGCTGGGCTTGCCCCGCCGCGCCGAGGGCTGCAAGCGGCGGTAGAGTTCCTGCAAGTCGGTGGAGCGCACCGGTGTATCCATGGGCGCGCCGAACGGTCCGGCGGGCTTCTTGTCTTTGTCCAAGGGAATAATCCACTCCTGTTAACGCAATTCTAGCCCAGCGGCTAGCGGCTGGAGAATTCGATTTTCGCTTCGGTCTCGGTGGGAACTCCGTTGCACGTCGCGGGACGATACCGCCACGTGCGCACAGCCTGCAACACATGCCAATCGCCCACCAATCCAGAACTTTCGAGAATAAGCGGGCTGTGTACGCGTCCATCGGTTCCGATTATGAAGCTGACTTTCACCTTGCTCCCGAATGACGACGCAGCAAAGAGCGGGCTTGAGGTCGATAAGGCCTGCGGAGGTTGGACATCCTCGCACGAGGGTCTTGAACTGATGTGCGCCACGTTGGAGAACTGAGAAGCGCGGCGCATGGCCGCCGACATATCACGCTCCGGTTGCACGAAAGTGGTTGCGCGCAGGTCGGGCGCAGGTGTGCTCGCTGAAAAACCGGTCGTACCCGCTGACAGCAGGACGATCGCAGGCCAGATGCGACGAAACATGAATCTTTACCCCATCTGAGGGAGCAGGTGGAACTAACTGCACTTCAAAGCGGCAAATCAGAGGCCAGTCGCATGGCGGATATGCCTTTTAACAACAGTTATTTACAAGGACTATCCAATGGATTCGTTGCCGGATGTGAAAGGGTTTGCACAACCGCAAGGGCATTTACCTGCAAATGGCGCCTCAATCATCCGCGGCGGATCTTGATGAGCGTAATCTCCGGAGGGCAGTTGAATCGCACCGGGATATCTACCGTACCGATGCCAGCGTTGGTGTAGAGAGCCAATTCCCCTACCTTGTAGAGTCCCCAGACGTATTTCCTGGCCAACTCCGGCAGGTACATGGGAGGCAGGAAAGGGATGCGAATCTGGCCCGCATGAGTATGTCCGGAAAGTTGCAGGTCTACTGGATGGCGGGCGACACGGTCGGCATAGTCGGGCTCATGCACCAACAAGACGGTCGCTTCCGAGGCTGGAATGCCATGCAGAGTGGCGTCCAGATCGGCGGTTCTTCCCAGGACATCGTCCACTCCCCCAAGCCAGAAACGCCCACCGTTTTTCTCCATCGGCGTCGACTGGTTGGCAAGAACCTTGATCCCTACATTACGCAGTGCGCTGGTCACGTGATCAGGGTCGGTGAATGCGTCATGGTTGCCCATCACCGCCCAGAGGCCAAATGGAGCTTGCAATTTGCTTAAGACCTGTCCGCAGGGCTCGGCCAGGGCTGCGCCCTTCTCTGGATCCCCGGTCCAGGGCGACGAGACGAAGTCTCCGGTCAGGACGACCAAATCGGGGTGCAAGTCATTGACGATGTTGACCGCGGCCCGGATAGGATGAATGGAAAAATATGGATCGTAATGAAAGTCGCTGAGCAGGGCGATCGTAAAGCCATCCATGCTGGCGGGCCAGCGGCGCAGTGGAATTTCTTTTCGGACCACTTGCAGGCGGTTGGGCTCAATAAGTACGCCATCGGCGGCAAGAGCGACTGCGCCGCCCCCCGCTGCAAGACTGAGGAACTTTCGTCTGTTAATCGGAAGCAACGACAATCCGCGCCCGGCCCTTGTGTTTCAGAATGCGCCGCTAACCGCGCATTTCAGAATATCGCGGCGAAGCGACGGGCGATATGACCAGAGGAATGCCTCCCATCAAAAGTTGAACGTCGCGACCAAATCGATGCGCCGGTTGGCTGTGGTGCCGGGAGAATAGGGAAATCCCTGAATGTTGTTGGCAACGCCAAACAGCGGCGATCCAAGAACTCCATTGGGGTTCGCCAGATTGAGGTTGTTAAAGGCATTGCGGAAGCTGATGCCCATCGTAAGGTTGTAGCGCCGGTCCGAATTAGAGGAAAGGCTCATCGGCCCACCTCCTCCGAAAAGCGGACCGCGCGGGCCGCCGCCACCGCGATGACCTCCTCCGCCTCCAGGACCTCCATCCTGGCCTGACGCAGCCTTTTTGGTGCTTGGTCCAAAGCCGAATGTCTTGGTAAGGCGCAAATTCATTACGAAACGATTTGGGCCGGTTGCGTAGTTGATCGGCAATGGGGTTCCAGTGGCGCCAGAGGCGTCGAAAGTTCCGTACTGCGTGCAGTAGATCATGCCGACCGGAGCGGCGCCCGCCGGGCAGGTCGCGGTCGAAACCAGAGTCGGACGATTGTTATATTGCGAATCTCCATTCAGATCGAATGGAGACGTGATGTTGAACGGCGAACCCGAGCTGACAATCATGAATGGGCTCAAACGGAATAAATAAGGCAGCGCAATGCTTCCGCCCAGAAAAAGCCTGTTGCGGATGTCGAATGATCCGCGCCCATAGTCCGCACTGATGTCGTACGAATTCGTCGGAAATGTGGACACGCCAGCGGTATCGCTGTTGGCATGACCGTAGGTGTAATAGCCGAAAAGCTGGAGCTTCGATCCGACGCGCACGTTCGAGTTCACTATGAGCTGGTTCTGCTTAAAATTGGCTTCCGACACGTATTGGTAAATATTCTGAGCGGGAATGGGACAATTCGGATAACAGGGCGTACCGGGATAAGGCGCGCTCGCGTTGATGGTAAGCAACTGATCGAAGCCACGCGAATTCAAATATGTAACAGAAAGTGTCGCGGCTTTCGTGACCTGCCGCTCTACGCTGATCGCGGTCTGCCAGGTATAAGGCGCGCGCAATCCAGGATCGAGACGGTAGACCGTAGAAGTTGTCGAAGTCGGCGTACCGCAACTTGAAATCGGACCCGCTATCGGCTGATCTAAGCTGCCCGGATAACATGTCGGATCGGTAAAGATATATTGCGTCTGGTTGATGCCGTTCAGATGCTGTGCCTGCAATAGCTGGTCGATCTTGAACCGATCGTAGAAAATTCCTGAGCCCCCGCGAATCACGACTTTCGGAGGGCCGCTGCGCCCGCCGACGCCCCAGGCAAATCCCAAGCGGGGGGCCCAATCCCCATGATCGTGGATTGCATTCTGGCCCTCGAAGCGAATTCCCATGCTCAGGGTGATATTCGGCCGCACACGCCAGTCGTCCTGCACATACGGCTCGACGTCGTAATAAGTAACGGCCGCGGTAGGACTGCCCTGGGTGATCGTGAGCTGCGAGGGCAACGACGTTTTGAAGTCGTCGAATGTCGAAAAAACGAAGGTCCCGTTAAATGCCGAAGTCGTGAAGTCATCTTCGTGGTTGAGGCGCACCCGTCCACCGAATTTTATCGTGTGGTTTCCGGTGATCAGCGAGGTGTAGTTCTGGAACTCGTAATTATTCGATACGTTGTTGAGCGAGCCTTCGCTATTACCGCCGGCGAGAAAAGCGCCCAGTACGCTGACGCCAGGATTCGTGTCCACCGGGGTCTGACGCTCGTTGTCGCGGTTATATTGAAAGCGAGTTTCGTTGACGATCTTCGTACCCAACACCTGCGTATCGCTGATTTGAACCGTGTGCTCCGTGCTCTCAGGCGAATACGCCTGGCTCGGAAGGCTTAGCTGATTTGTCGTTTCACCGACCTGCGTATCGCGATAGTACTGGTAGCGGACGGTCAGCGTGTTGTTCTTGTTGATCGCCCAATCAATCCTGGGCCCGATGTTTGTACGGTGGCGAGGATTGGGGATGGTTCCAGAAAGAGTACTCAAGTCTGTACTAGATGGAGAAAGCGGGTTGGTCGCATTGATGACCGACAACTCATCCACGGTGCGATGATCAACATTGAAAAAGAAGGACGAACTTTTAGTGATCGGGCCGCCGACGTTGCCATTGAGTTGTAACGAGTAATACGGCGGCTCAGTGCCGGCGAAGGGGTTGGGGGCGTTGAAGGGTGAATCGTTGCCATCGGCCATGAACTGACCGTGGAGATTGTCAGTTCCGGGCTTGGTGAAGATTTCAATTCGGCCGTAGCCCAGCTTGTCATACTCGGAAGAAAACGGGTTCTGGTTGACGCGGATCTCGCGAATCGAAGATTTTGGCGGCAGCTGCCCGGCGGTAAAACCGTCGATGTACATCTGGCCGCCGTTCGGGCCAGCTGAGGGGCCTGCCAACGCCTGTAAGTCGGACTGCAATTCATCGGGGTCGTCCGGCAGCGCTTCTAGTTCCTTGCCGGAAATGACGATCGCACCGGCGTTGTTACTCGGATTTACATCAACAGTGGGAGCAGTGTCGGAGACCTGGACTTTCTCCTGCTCGACAGCGATCGCCATCGCCACGTTGAGGCGCAAGGGTTGGTCTGCGATCACTACCTTGTCATTTTCGTAAAGATTAAATCCCTGAGCGGAAACTGTTAGCGTATACGTGCCGGGGGTCAGAGTCTTGAATTCGAACGTGCCTTGCGCGTTGCTTTGCACCACAATGGGGGCCCCCCTGGCGGGGGTCATAATCACTGCCGCGCCAGAGATCGCCGCGCCGGAGGGATCTGTCACCTGTCCGCGCAATGCGCCCGAGGGATTCTGCGAGAACGCAGTAGTGCATAGCAAAGCAAACAGGACTGCCATGAAAAACAGGTAGACGTATCTCTTCAACTTCATCTTTCCTTCCATTCTTATGAACGGGTCAATGAGAAAAATCTTGCGATCCATCACTCCGTGGCGTCTCCACCGGGTGCACCTCCGAGGCTCCAGGGGGTGAGCATCATGGCCTTGCTGCCGCTGGGCGCGGCTCGCAGAATCGGTTCTACACCGCTCAGGAGCGTAATGGCCGTACCTCCCTCGCCCGTGCCCTCCGTAGCGACGATCAGCACTGCATCCCCTTTGTGAAGGTCGGAGATCGTCACGGCCGGCATGCGGTTCAACATCTGCTGGAAATCTGGTGCGCCACCCTGTCGCGCGGCCCCTCCCGTGCCGGCTCCGCCTTGCGCCATCGCGCCGTTCCTGGCACGCACTCCGCCCTGCGCGCTTCCAGAAGGAGGCATGGAATTCGAACCCGATGGGCCCGATGGCATGCTGCCCTTTAATCGCATCGCGATTCTCTGCGCGGCTTCGGGCGGCAATTTGTGAAGCTGCGAATCAGCGGTGATTCTCACAACCAATGATTTCTTGGTCAGCAGATCCTGAACGTTGATGGTGTTCGTGCTTGCATCCGTAGAATTGACGGTCCCGGCAATGTTCCGAAAGCTGCCGCTGACAATTTCTTCTGCAGTCAACTGCAAACCGTCCGCGCTGCGCTCGCCTCGAGTGCGTAGCTGATCGCCAGGATGAATTTCCGCTAGTGTGCCGGGTTTGGCGTCGTCAAATTTGACGGAATCGGGAGAGTAGCGCCGGATCACAGTGTTCTTTGCTGTGTGTACCACGACGTCTTTCTTGCCGCCGAAGCCGGTGACCGAGATCGTAACCGTGCCGGCGGAAAGATCGACGCTGTTCACCAAACCTCCGAGGCCGCGCTTCTGCCAATCCTGGCGAATCTGATCTCCCACAGCCGCTACAGCCGCACGTGTAATCACGATGACTTCAAGGCCGTTAAGCGACTTGCCGTCGGTGGAGGCATATCCCCGCACACGAACCTGGTCGCCGACCTGCAAATCGGCCAACTGTATCGGTGCGAGATCCTTGCTGCCTGGATTGATGCGCGCGATTTTGGCATTAGGCGCAACAGAGACCGCTACCTCCGGGCCTGCCTCGGGCCTAATTGTCAGCGTATTTCCGCTGATCGTTTTGATGACGCCGAGCTGCTTGGCAATCGCGGACGAGCCGGCATTGGCTGCTTGGGCAAAGGCGCCTGTCGGCATAACCGAAATCCCAAAAACGACCAGGAACAATAGAAATGGCACGGCAGCGGTGTTTGCTTTCTTCATACGCCCCACTACTACTACTTTACATCGGCGCTTATAGCGCAACTTTATGATTTACAAAGTTTTACCCAAGACCAATAGCGAAAAGGGAAAGAGCAGAAAAAATATTCTCTTGGTGTTCGGCGGAGCGTGCCAGCATCCACTCAGCCAATAGACGACGGTCAGATGCCCGATTACGATTTTTCTTAGAAAACTTTCTTTAGAAGCCAATGTGGAAATCAGGGCCCCGGATGAGTGTCTCTATCCTTCGTTATTTCGTCTGTTGCGTGATGATAGCGCTGCTTCCGCCAACCTTGCTGAGTCAGGAGTTGCCAGGGCAGACCGCGGCGGGCCAGCCCGGCGGTGCAATCCTTCACACGCAAGGCGGCGTATGGGTGAACGGTGCAGAATCCCGGGATTCCTCCGCGGTCTTTCCAGGCGACTTGATCGAAACCAAGACTGGCTTCTCTGCGAATTTGATTTTGGAAGGCTCAACCGTCGTGATTGGGTCGGAATCTATCACCAAGTTCCAGGGTGACTACCTGGAACTGGACCATGGCGCCGTTTCTGTTGGCACATCCCGTAGCTTCCGAGTGCGAGTGAATTGCCTGGGAGTAGTGCCTGTACTCAACCAGTGGACGCAGTATGAGGTAGCAGACGTAAGCCGTAGCATTGACGTTGCAGCCCACAAAGATGACGTTAACGTGGAACATGAAGGTGGCCGAAAGAAAGCCTCTGCCGCCAGCGGCGCGACGCAGCAGGCCTCAGTCCACGAAGGCGAACGTCACAGCTACGACGAAACTGAAATCTGCGGCGCGCCGGCAATCGCGCAGCCGGGCAGTCCACTCAGTCCCAAGTGGATCGCGCTCGAAGCGGGCGGAGGAGCGGCCATCCTATGCCTGCTCGTTTGCGGTGGGCACGGTGGCGGCGAAAAGAAGAATATCAGCCAATCATCACCTTAGACATTCAATCTTCATTCCAGCGCTTGCGATTCCAGCTCTTGCGATTCAGTTTCAGATCATAGAATCCTCTCGTGCGTATAACCTGCGCCGACGAGCGCTGCCAGAAGTTCGGCGATGTGCTCGGGGCCGCGAGTCTCCATGGTGATATCAATTGCAGTGTCGCCCAGATTCACTCCATGGTAGGCACGATCGTAGGCGGTCTCGACGATATTCGCGCGGTGATCGGCAAGGATTCCAGTCAGCCGGAATAACGCGCCCGGATAGTCTGGTAGATGAACGCGGAGTCGAACCAGGCGTCCGTCTTTGACCAAGCCGCGCTCAATAATCCGCGCCAGTAGTGTGACGTCGATATTTCCGCCGCAGACGAGCACCGCGATGCGCTTGCCTTCGAGCGGAATCTTGCGGTTCAAAACGGCCGCAATGGCAGCGGCCCCCGCACCTTCCGCTAATGTTTTTTCGCGCTCCAGTAACAACAGGATCGCATTGGCGATTTCCTCTTCTTCGACGGTGACGATATCGTCGACATATTTCTGAACTAGCGGCAGCGTACGCTCCCCTGCGCGGCGTACCGCAATTCCATCGGCAATCGTTTTGGCAAAATCGAGCGTGACCGGTTTGCCTTCCGCAACTGCGGCTTTCATCGATGGAATTCGCGCGGGCTGCACTCCGAAGACTTTGATCGACGGCTTCGCCTCCTTCACCGCGCAAGCGATTCCACCAATCAGCCCACCTCCACCAATCGGAGAAACAATGGCCTCGATGTCCGGATGCTGTTCGAGAATCTCGAGGCCGAGAGTTCCCTGCCCGGCGATCACGGCATCGTCGTCGAACGCATGAATCAAAGTCAGATGCTCTTGCCGGCTCTGCTCGACCGCTTTTTCATATGCTTCGTCGTAGTTCGCGCCATGCAACACCACTTCCGCTCCGTAAGCGCGGGTTGACGACACTTTCGTCAGCGGCGTTGGCAAGGGCATTACGATGCGGGCGTGAACGCCGTGCTTGCCCGAATGATAGGCGACGCCTTGCGCGTGATTTCCGGCTGAGGCCGCGATTACTCCGTGCGAACGTTCTTCGGCGGAGAGCGTGAGTAG
>DATAUY010000196.1:0-24123 GCA_036268025.1 Candidatus Sulfotelmatobacter sp.
AAAGCCGAGGAGTGGTTAAGAGAATATGTCCCTGGAAGATGTTCCACGATGCCAGCATGTAAAGACCAACGGAACGCAGTGCGGCTCTCCGGCGCTTCGGCGCAGGAGACATTGTTTTTTCCACGATCGCGTGCAGCGCGAGCGGGCGAGAATCGCGGCGAATCGATCGATGTTGCGCCGCTTCGATCTGCCTCTGCTCGAAGACGCAAATGCGGTTCAGATGGCGCTGATGAAAGTGATCCAGATGCTCGGCTCCGGCGAAATGGATCACAAAACCGCCGGACTGATGCTCTACGCCCTGCAAACGGCCAGCATCAACCTGCGCAACACCGAGTTCGAAGTGGATGACGTCACCGACGTTGTGATCGACCGCGATACTGTCCCTGCCACCTGCATCAACGGCCAGCAGTGGTTTGAAGAAGACTTCGCCGGGGAAACCGAGGAAGAAAACGAGCAGGAAGCCGAAGAAGGGACAGAAGAAGAAGGCACAGAAGAAGAAACCGAAGGCGAGACGGAAAAAGAGATAACCGTAGAAGAAGCCCGAAAGCAGGTGCAGGGAGTAGTCAGAAACTGGCTGCTGGAAAAGGCAACTCAAAAGTCTCAGTGAGAACAAAGCGCAGGCCAGATCCCCACTTCTCGCCTACAACGCGAGAAATGGGGCACCCGGCTCTTGATTCCGGGGAGTGGTGCGGTTTGAACTCTGATCAACGGCGTCATCCCGAAAGCCCGCGTTTTCACCAGCGGGCTGAGGGATCTGGCGTGCAGCGTATCCGCTCCACGCGAGATCCCTCGCTCCGCCTGAAGAACGGCTCCGCTCGGGATCACGCCATTAGTACACAGTTCGAACTGCACCACTGCCTGATCCGCCCTGACTGACGACTTGTTAAAATCTCTGAGACCGCCTTCCGCCCGCCGCATCCAATTAATTTTCCTGGAGACCATAAACTCCATGCCCCCAGCCAAGGGATACGCCGCACTTCGGGCCAAAGCCGCATTCGCTCTTTACTCTTTCACCCGCCGCGAGCCACGCGAGCACGACGTACTCATTGACAACGGATATTGTCTTGGCGATCCCGATGCATTTAGGGACCCGCACCTTCGACACGCCGATTGGCTTGTATAATCGGAAGTGGAATCCTACTCTTCTCGTTCGATGTTCGATCGTTCGATGTTTAATTCCGGAGTCATTCTTTGAACGCACACATGCCACATCAGCATCAGGGTCCGCCGCAACAAGGTCCGCAGCCGCTGCCGGGCGTGGACGCCATCATCGCCGTCGGTTCGGGCAAAGGCGGGGTCGGCAAGACCACGCTGGCGGTGAATCTCGCCGTTGCTCTCGCAACCATGGGACACAAAGTCGGATTGCTTGACGCCGATGTCTACGGCCCCAACGTGCCGCTGATGCTGGGCGTGAACTCGCAACCGCGCATGATTGGCGACAACCGCATCGAGCCGCTCGAAGCCTTCGGCCTGAAAGTTATTTCCGTGGGATTGCTCAATCCCGGTGACAAGCCTGTCATCTGGCGCGGCCCCATGTTGCACCAGATCATCCGGCAGTTCCTTGGCCTCGTCGAATGGGGAAAGCTTGACTACATGGTTGTCGACCTGCCGCCCGGTACGGGAGATGTGGCCTTGTCGCTGGTGCAGACCGTTCCTCTCACCGGAGCCGTTGTTGTCTCGACTCCCTCGGACGTTTCGCTGCAAGACGCGCGCAAAGCGATCGAAATGTTCCGCCAGATGAAGGTGGATGTGGCGGGCGTCGTGGAGAACATGAGCTACTTCGTGTGCCCGCATTGCCAGCACGAGATCGACATCTTCTCGCGCGGAGGAGCGGAAACGATGGCGACGCGCTTCAACGTGCCCTTCCTGGGAAGCGTCGCTCTCGACCCGGAAGTGCGGAAAGCTGGAGATACCGGTAAGCCGATCGTGCTGGAAGGCGAAAGCTCACCGCATGCGAAGTCAATCTACGAATTCGCGCAGAAAGTCCTGGCCCGCATCAACGAGATCAAGGCAAGCACTCCAGCGAACGTAATTCAGATTCAATAGACATGTGGGGATGGCCGTTTCGCCCGGTCGAGCGAAGCTTGAGAGTTGCTACTTCCGCCATCGCAAAACCATCGTCACTCCAAGGATCGCAGCGACGAGGAATCTGCTGTCTGCTTGCACCGGTAAACAGCAGGTTCCTCGCTTCGCGAGGAATGACAAAATCTAAAAAGAGGCTTCGAACGACGAAGAACAAACTCAAGACGAAGAACAAGCTCAAGAGGCTTTCTGAAACCTGGCCAGGCTCCAAATCTTCGTGGGCTCTTGATCCTTCAAAATCAACTCCGCCATCACTTCACCAATCGCGGGACCATGCTTGAATCCATGGCCGGAGCCTCCGCCCAAAAGCCAGACGTTTTCGTTCTTGGGATGGCGGTCGACGATGAAGTGCGAATCCGGCGTCTGCTCATACTGGCAGACCCGTGATTCGATTAAAGGCGCCTTCTTCAAGGCAGGGAAGCGGAACGCCAGATATCCGCGGATGTTATTCACCGTTTCGGGTGACACGATGCGCTCGCCCGAAGTCGGATCGAATGTCGGCCCGCGTGTGTCGTCGGCGATCTTGAATCCGCGGCGTCCGCTGCCCGGGATGCCGTACATGAAGGGCTCACGATGATCGCCCCACACGGGAAGATGCTGGTCAGTGAAATACTCGCCCTGCCGTCTGGGAAGACCGAAGAAAAGCACCTCCTGTTTGGTTGGCTGAATCAGTTTCCCGATGATCGATGGAAAAAGTTTGCCCATCCAAGGGCCGCAGGCAAATACGTAGAAATCGGCCTTCAGTCGGCAGGTATCATGCGCGAGCAACACTGCTCCGTCAAGCAGAGATGTGCCCAGCCCCGCGGGGGAAATCGGAATCTGACGATATTCCCCGCTGGCGGCCACAAACGCATCGACTACTGCTCTGCAACTGGCGCGGGCATTGAGATATCCGCAGTCAGGTTCGAAAATGCCCCAGTCCACTTCGGCGAAGTTAATCTGCGGCCAGCGCTTTTTCATTTGCTTGGTGGAGAGCTCTTCGAACTTAATCTTGGCCGTGCGCAGCGGTTCGAGCGAGTTGCGCTCATACGCGTCGTCGCGAGGGGAAGCCATCCAAAGCACGCCAGTGCGATGAAGAAAGTGCTGCTTCCACCTGCGTTCGTATTTCGCCCAAAGCCCGAGGGCGCGGGCGGCCAGGTTGGTGTAAACCCGGTCGGCTCCATAGGCGCCGCGCATGATCCGTGTTTCGCCGCCAGAAGACGCCCGCGAATTTCCCGGCCCCCATGCATCCAGCAGAGTCACGCGCGCGCCGCGCTCCAGAAGGTGCAGGGCCGTCCATCCTCCGAATGCACCGGCACCGACGACCAGGACATGGGGCTTTCCTCTCATGGGAAGAGATAGAGCATATCAGCAGGGTGGTCTTACGGTTAACGATGTTCCAAGGCTTAATGCTGAATGGCCCCTGGCTGAACAGACGGAAGTTCAGTTGCGTAGAAGCAACGAGTGACCATGATCGGCCCTACGCCGGCTTGATGTTCTGGTTCACGCGGAAGAAGTTTGTTGGGTCGTACTTCTTCTTGATGGCAGCAAGGCGTGGGTAATTATCGCGGAGCGAGGCCTGAACCCGTTCCTGTCCTTCGTCCATCATGAAGTTGATGTAAGCGCCTCCTGCGGAGTAGGGATGCAGGGCGTCATAATAACTCTTGCACCATTCGGTAACTTTTCCCGCGTTAGCCGGGTCTTGGTCTATGCCGACGATGACCTCGGCGAACAAGGCTTCGCGGAAGCTGTAGGCGGTATCGTTCTTGCCGACGCGTTGCGCTGCGCCGTTGAGAGGGTAAAGGTGCATCGTCGAAAGCATGGTCGGCAGTTTGGAGCCGTGTTCGACGTGCTTCGCGATAGCGGCATCGCTCAACTCTGTGAAGTTGTCAGCCCGCCAGTACCACTGCAACCCGGGAACAAACAGACCGTCAAAAGCGCTCTGCACGACTGGAAATGGCGCAGGGCCAACCGCATCCAGCAAGGGCGTTCCCACGCTGCGCATGCGGCGGGTCGCCTTCTCGGTTTCTTCAGGGCTTGCGGTGCTGCACCAGACAATGCCGCAGACCTTCTTCATGTGAAGGTTTGGGGGAAACATCGGCGCGGGAGGGACCACGAGAAAGGCAAAGAATCCATTCACCTCTTCGGGAGCCGTAAGAATGAATTCGCGGTAGGCCTTCAAAACATCCGCCGCCTGCTCGAGCGGCCAAAACGTGGGTCCGAACTGGACAGTACTCACGGGATGGAGCCGAAACTCGAATGAAGTCACGACGCCGAAGTTTCCGCCGCCCCCCCGCACTGCCCAGAATAGGTCGTCGTTCTCGCTGGCGCTTGCGGTGACGAATCGTCCATCTGCCAGAACCACGTCGACGGAGAGGAGATTGTCAATCGTGAGACCATAGCGGCGCACGAGGTAGCCGATGCCCCCTCCCAGAGTGAGTCCAGCAACTCCAGTGGTTGAGATGAAACCGCTGGGTGTCGCCATCCCGAAAGCATGGGTCGCGTGGTCCACGTCGCCCCAGACGCATCCCGCCGCGACTCGCACTGTACGCGCTGCCGGATCGACCCGGACGCCTTTCATCGGCGAAAGATCGATTACCAGTCCGCCGTCGCAAGTTCCGAGACCGGCGCCGCTGTGGCCGCCACCACGAACCGCCGTGAGGAGTCCGTTCTCGTTGCCATAACGAACGGCGGTCATTACGTCGGCCACATCAGCTGTGCGGACGATGAGCTTCGGCCGCTTGTCGATCATTGCGTTATAGACCTTGCGGGCGGCATCGTATCCAGCGTCTTTCGGTTCGATAACCTCTCCCCGAATGGCTGCTTTCAATTGTTCGATAGACTGTGCCATTTATGGCCTCCCCGCTTTAGTCTTGCCAATCATCGGCGCCAAATCTTAGGGCTAGCATTCAGTTAAGTCAATCAAAGACGATCAATCTGACCGCTGCAAGGGCTTTGCCCCCGTTTCCTGGACTCGCCAACAGAAGCTGACTCTTGCTCCAAAAACCCAACCTTCTGCATCTAATATAGTTAGGTAGAATGATCGGGGAAGCGGTTTCTTCCTCGGCCGCCGCCCCTCGGATTTTGAAGATAATAATCGACAGAACTACGAATGCCAGCTGACCCCAATATCGGGAATCGCGAACGCGAAATTCTGACCGCCATCGTCGAGACGTTCATCTCGACAGGGGAGCCGGTCGGCTCGCGCACGCTGGCGCGCTCGAATCGCGAAGGACTGAGTCCGGCCTCGATTCGTAACGTTATGGCTGACCTTTCCGATGCCGGATTCCTCGAGCAGACACACACTTCCTCGGGCCGGATTCCGACCACGGAAGCCTACCGCTACTACGTTGAGCAGATCTCGGGCGATGCGCGCCTCGCGCCACAGGAAGAGGCGATGATTTCCGACTCGCTGGCGGGCATCACTGACGTGCAGGAGTTCATGGAGCGCACCTCGCACGTCTTGTCGCTGATCTCGCGCAATGTCGGCGTGACGGTCGCGAGCAGCGGGCCCAAAAACGCGCTGGAGCATGTATATTTCTCGCGACTCGGTGACCAGAAGGTGTTGGCGGTGCTGGTAACACGCTCGGGCCTGGTGCGCGACCGTGTGCTGCGCCTCGACCTGCCTCAAGGGGATTTGGATCTGGCCGCTCGGTACATCAATGAGAATTTCCGCGGCTGGACCATGGAGTCGATGCGGGCGGAGCTGTACCGCCGGATCGAAAAAGAGCGCAGCGAATACGACCGTCTGATGAATTCGATCGAGCAACTTTACAAGCAGGGTGCGCTCACCTCCGAGCAGGGATCGCAGGTCGTCTTCGTCGAAGGCGCGGCAAATCTGGTCACTGGTGAGCAAGACCGCCAGCGCTTGCAGGAGATGCTCAAAACGCTCGAGGAGAAAGAAAAAGTCGTGCAGCTTCTCAGCGTCTACCTCGACGTGAAGCAGGAAGCGGTGCGCGTGGTCATCGGACTGGACCAGGCGCTGCCCTCCATGCAGAATTTCGTGCTGATCGGAGCGCCGGCTCATTCCGGAAATGAGGTCATGGGCTCGCTCGCGGTGATTGGGCCCACCCGTATGGACTATCAGCACACCATCACTGCCGTGTCGTATATCGCGCGGCTGTTCGATAAAATCTTGAATGAATCGGAGTAACACAAGCTGTTATGGGGAAATCTGACGGAAAACAGGATGTAGAAAGACTCGATTTGGAGCATGAGCTTCCACCCGCGGACGGAGACGAAGAGTCTGGGGCGAAGATGGAGTCTCCCGAAGCTTCCACGGGGGATGCCGAACTGCAAAAGCTGAAGGCCGAGCGCGATTCTCTGCTTGATCGCCTCGCCCGCGCTCAGGCGGAGTTCGACAACGCTCGCAAACGTGCCGCGAAGGAACAACAGGATTTCCGCGACTTCGCGACTGTGGACGCGATCAAGTCGCTGCTTCCGGTTGTCGATAGTTTTGAGCGTGCGCTGCAAGCGAAATCCGACGCCGCAGAGTTTCGTTCCGGAGTCGAACTGATCTACAAACAATTGCAGGACGTGTTGAACAAGCTGGGAGTTCGTCCTATCGCGGCCAGGGGAGAACAATTCGATCCGCACGTGCATGAGGCGATCGAGATGGTCGAGACCCCCGACGCGGCCGATCATGAAGTACTGGAAGAATGGCAGCGCGGCTACAAGTTCAAGGACCGCCTGCTGCGCCCGTCGATGGTGAAGGTCGCGAAGAATCCCTAAAGGAGTCTTGTTCCAAGGCTGTCATCTTGAGCGAAGCGAGAAACCTCGGTTTCGCCGAAGCAGGCAAGAACCCAGATTCCTCGCTCCGCTCGCGATGACAAGCATGAAGTTGCTCCTGTGACGTTGTTCGGACGAAAGGGCCAATTCTGACTACAAACGCAAAACGCGATTACTACGAGGTGCTGGGCGTGTCCCGCACTGTGACCGAAGTCGAATTGAAAAGCGCCTACCGCAAGCTGGCGTTGCAATACCATCCGGACCGCAATCCCAACAATCCCGACGCGGAAGAAAAGTTCAAGGAAGTCAGCGAAGCGTACGCGATCCTGGCGGATTCTGAAAAGCGGTCGGCGTACGACCGCTATGGGCATGCAGGCGTCAATGGTGGCGGTGGGGGCGCGGGTGGTTTCGACGTAAACAACATTCAGGACCTCGGCGACATTTTCGGCGAGTTTTTCGGGTTCGGCGATATTTTCGGCGGCGGCAATTCTGGACGCCGCCGCACTCGCGTGCAGCGCGGCGCCGACCTTCGCGAAGATTTGACCCTTGAATTCGAAGAAGCTTTTTTCGGCGCGGAGAAGAAAGTCACGGTCCGTCGCCACGAGGCCTGCGAAGAGTGCCACGGTTCCGGCTCAGCTCCGGGCAAAGGTGCGACCACGTGCCGCTCCTGCGACGGTCGCGGGCAGGTCCGTTATCAGCAGGGATTCTTCAGCATCGCCCGGACTTGCCCGACCTGCCAGGGCACGGGCAACGTGATCACCGATCCATGCCAGAAATGTAAAGGCGATGGACGCCTGCTGCGTCAGCGAGTCATTGATGCCAACGTTCCTGCAGGTGTGGAGGACGGAACCCGCATTCGTTTCGCGGGTGCTGGAGAAGTCGGCCAGTCCGGTGGCCCGGCAGGTGATCTTTACGTCGTACTGCACGTGAAAGATCATCCTTTTTTTGCGCGTGAGGGCAATGATCTGCACTGCGTCGTTCCCATTTCCATCAGCCAGGCCGCCATGGGAGCGGAAATTCGCGTCCCAACGATGGAAGGCGAGCACACGCTGAAAGTTCCCGACGGCACGCAGCCCAGCACCGTCTTCCGCATCCGGAACAAAGGTGTGCCCGTGCTCAACAGCCACAGCAAGGGGGATTTGTATGTGGAAGTACACGTTCAGGTGCCGACAAGGCTGAACAAACGTCAGAAAGAGTTGCTCCAGGAACTCGACGCGCTATCAAAAGTCGACAACCAGCCCATGCTCCGTTCTCTGCTTGGCAAAATGAAAGACATCTTTAACTAGGGGCGAGTTCGCATTTGCACGGCGCATGCTTCTAAGATCACCTAGCTTTTTCGCTATGCACCTGACGGCCGGTAGGGCTTTTGGATGGCGTAGCGCTTTAGCGCTGCGATAAGCGATTCAAGAAAAACCGGACTTTAGCCCTGCCTGCACTCATCGAATTCCATGACCCGCCGCCGCTGGATCGCCGACGAATTCTCCAGTAGCCAAGCCGCTCTAACCGGCAAACACGCCGACCACCTGATTCGCGTCCTGCGCGCTCGCATCGGTCAGGAATTCGACATCGCCGCTGGCCCTACAATCCGCCGAGGACGAATCACGCGCATCGCCGGCAGCCGCGTTGACTTTGAACTCGGCGAAGAAGTTCCCGCTGCGGCCGCGGCAAACATCAGCTTGCTGCTCTCTATCTTCAAATTTGACCGGATGGAGTGGGCGATTGAAAAATGTACAGAGCTTGGCGTCTCCCACATAGTTCCAGTGATCGCCCGCCGCACGGACGCGCATCTTGCCTCCGCCGCGAACAAACGAGTCGAACGCTGGCGAAAGATCGCCCTTCAGGCTAGTGAGCAATCTCGTCGCGCATCGCCATCCGAAATCGCGGGCCCAATGAAGCTGAAACAAGCGGTGGATTGTGCAGCCTCACTAAAATTGCTACTCGCCGAATCTGAAGATCAAACCACACTCACTGACGCTCTTACAGCATGCGAGAATGACAGCGCAATCGCTCTTGCCATTGGGCCCGAAGGCGGATGGGCCGACGACGAACTCCATCTCTTTCAACAACACAGATGGATTTCCGCCTCGCTCGGCCCCACAATCCTCCGCGCCGAAACCGCCGCCATCGCCGCGACTGCCATCTGCATCTCAGGGTTGAACCGATAATGGGTGGCGCAGGCGTCATGTACTCCACGTCCCGTGGCCTTTGCGAGATGTGGGAGCATCTACGTTCCGCACAGCCATCCTTATCCCGGTGGGTGATATTCTGACGGCGGATGCCGCCGTCGAAGTTTAGTCTCCGTTCCTCGCCGTTTAGTCCTGACGATCGCCAACGCGAAGCTATCGAACATGTCCATGGCCCGATGCTCGTGGTAGCGGGCGCGGGTACCGGCAAGACCTCGGTTCTGACCCACCGCATTGAGCGCCTCGTCCGCGAAGGCCATGCGCAGCCGGAGGAGACCCTTGCGCTGACCTACACCATCAATTCCGCCAAGGAGATGCGCGATCGTGTCCGAAAACTTCTGGGCGGCAAAGTCGTCCAGACACTTACGTTTCACGACTACTGCCTCGGCCTGCTAAAAGCGGCCAACCAGGATTTCGGGGTCCTCGACGAGCAGGATCTTTGGATTTACCTGCGCCGCCGCATCCGCGATCTGCATCTTGAACATTTCATCCGCGCCGCCAATATCGGACAGTTCCTCAGCGATCTTCTGAAATTTGTT
The DNA here is from genome assembly GCA_036268025.1 of Candidatus Sulfotelmatobacter sp. Taxonomy (GTDB): domain Bacteria; phylum Acidobacteriota; class Terriglobia; order Terriglobales; family Acidobacteriaceae; genus Sulfotelmatobacter. The sequence goes on from DATAUY010000196.1 coordinate 9,512, forward strand.
ACGCGGTGCCACGACGAGCTGGTGACGCCAGAAAACTACGAAGCGTATGTCAACCGGCTCGAACGCGGCGAGATTCCGTTCCCTCGCGTGGCCAAATCAAAGAACGTTCTCGACGACGCCGAGGTTCTTGCCCGCTGCCGCGAAATCTCCCGCGTCTATTCCACCATGGAGCGCTGGCTTCGGGAAGACAATTTCGGCAGCTTCTGCCACATGATCAGCCGGGCCCATGCGCTGCTCCACAATGACGAGGCGGCTCTCGCCGGCGCACGCTCGCGAGCCCGCTTCATCCTGGCGGATGAGTTCCAGGACGCCAACTTCGCGCAGATCAAGATCCTTGCCCGGCTTGCAGGCGCGGAAGGCAACATCTTCGCCGTTGGCGATCCTGATCAGGGAATCTATCGCTTCCGCGGAGCGTCAAGCGCGGCCTTCGAACTGTTTCAGAAAAGCTTTCCCAATTCGAAGTTCGTCGTCCTCGACAAGAACCGCCGTTCGACCACTTCGATCCTGCGTACTGCGTTTGCCGTCATCGATCAAAATCCGCCGGTGTTCCTCCAGAACGGCTCGCAGGCTTATCGCCGTACGCCATTACAGTCGGCGCGGGAAGAAGAAGCCATCAATGCGGGCGTATCTCTTCCCAATACTCCGGTGACGGCGTTCATTCTTGCCGACAAAGCGTCCGACGGAGCCGATCTCGTCAGCTTGATCCGCGATACCCAGAAGAAGGCGAAGTGCAAGTGGTCAGATTTCGCCGTTCTCTATCGTGCGCACTATCAGCGTGATGAGGCGGTGCAGGCTCTGGCCGAAGCCGATATTCCGTTCATGATCGAGAGCATGGATGTCTCGGACACTCCCGAGGCCCGCGATTTGTTGGCATGCCTCAACACGATCGTGTCTTCGGGCGACGACGTGAGTTTGGTCCGCGTGGCCGCCCTGCCTTGCTTTCATGTGAATCCCGAACAGTTGCGGCAGGAGTTGCGGAACATTTCCCGGGAGAACCGCGAAAACAAGGTTATCCCGCTATCTTCCGCGCTGGATCGGGTTGCAGGCGGAGCAGAAGTGCTGGCTGCGATCCAGCGGGCACGCGAAGAAATTCGACGTCGAGGAGCCAAAGGCCGCGTCGCGCTCGAGGTCATCGTCAAAGAATTCGCGCTTGACCACTCTTCGCCCATCCTGCAGGCTGCCCTCTATTTTGTGCAGGGGTGGGAGAAGCGCAGGATCAACAAGACCACCGATCTTGAAGAGCTCGTCGACTATCTCGGGTATTTTCGCGAAGCCAATGGTGTGATCCCGCTTCAATCCAATGAAAACGAGAACGCCGTCCGCCTCATGACGGTGCACGGCGCGAAGGGACTCGAGTTTTCGCATGTCTTCATTCTGCGTGCCTACTCGGGATCATTCCCGAATTACTACAAGGAAAGCCTGGTCGCCTTTCCCCGTGAGCTGCGCGATCCCGAGTCGGTGACCGAGGCGGATGACAAGACGCTTTGCGGCCAGGAAGAGCGGCGGCTTTTCTATGTCGCAATGACCCGGGCTCGAGACACATTACACATTTACGCGAAGGAGGGAACCGGAAAGAATGATAAGAGCCCGCCGGGTTACGTCCGCGAGCTCATCAACAACCGCAGCATCGCTCCCTATTTCCGCTCGATGCCCGCGAGCGGGGCGCAGGCGACTCTCGACATGCAAGCGGCGGCATCGGTCCTATATCCGAACGAATCGCAGACGACGAAGTGGCTGGAACTGCCTGTGCTAGAGGGATTGCACAAGCGCCTCAGCGCCTCTGCCGTCGATATCTACGAGCGCTGTGGTCTGCGTTTCAAGTTGGAACGCGACTGGCGCATCGCGGCCGCGCCAGCCGCGGCGATGCAATATGGCGCGGCAGTCCATCGTGTTTTGAAGACTTACTTCGATTCTGTCCGTCTCGGTTGCCCTAAGACGGATGACGAACTCATCGCCCTCTTCCGCCAGGATCTGATCGACGCCAAGATTCAAGAGAACTACCAGCACGAACTCTACGAGAACCTGGGTCTCAGGCAGCTCCGTGAGGTCCTCGCTTCAGCCCGCGCGATGAACCCGACACAGGTCTTGCACACCGAAGAAACGTTTGAAATCCAGATCGGCGAGACCATCGTCGCCGGACGCATTGACCGCATCGATCAGCGTCCCGACGGGGCGGTGACCATTGTCGACTACAAAACCGGTAAGGCGCGCGACCAGGAAGATGCCGACGAGAGTCTCCAGTTGTCGCTGTACGCAATTGCCGCGAAAGAGAAGTGGGGATACAACGTCGGGGCCCTGACGTTTCACAATCTGGAAGAGAACGTTTCTGTCATTACCACGCGAAGCGAATCCGATCTGACGGCTGCCCGCAACCGGGTTCAGGATGCCGCCCAGGCCATCGCCGATGGGAAGTTCGAAGCCAGACCGGGGATCCATTGCAGCTTCTGTGCCTATCGAACTCTCTGTCCTGAAAAAGAGAAACGCATTCCGCGGAGAGTTGAAGCGATTCAGTCCCAATCGTAGAGACGTTTCTTGAAGGTCTCTTGCCGGGCGCTGTGATGCAGCGTTTCGCGGCGTTGCCAGCAGACAGACGCAGCAAGCTACGTCTCTGGAGAAGAGAATAAACGTGCGACAAAAAAATCAGGGGACGCTTTAGGCGTCCCCTTTGACTTCGTACTGAAATTGCTTAATGCTTCTTTTTCTTCTTAGCCTTTTTCTTGGTTGCCATTGTTCCTATTCTCCCTTCCATTTTTCATGGAAAATGTGCAGCGCTGTTTCTACTGCAACTAGTTGATGTATAGAGTTATTGAAAAATGAAGTCAAGAAAAAAATGATGTTCAACTCGCACGCGACATGTCACCAAAGTCACGACGAGCGAAGCTTCGATCGCAAAAGTCAACGATTATTTTTCTCGCATCACGCCGCGACGTCAAAAATTCCGCAGCGTGGCCATTCGGCTGGCGCTTGTATCGAATGTGAAGTTGCCCATCGTTTGTCTTTGGCAAAATAGTTGAAGTCCGTGGGCCTGCGCCTCCGCGCTGAAGCCAATCGCGTGCGCTCGCATCTATAATGGAGAAGCGAAATCTTTGTGGGGAGCTTGATTCATGGCCTCTTTTGACGATGTTGTCATCATCTCCGGCTGCCGCACTCCGGTCGGGAAATTTCAGGGAAGTCTTTCAGATTTCACAGCGCCGCAACTCGGCGCGATCGCGGTGCGCGAAGCCGTCAAACGCGCTGGCGTCAACCCCGCCGAGATTGACGAGTGCATTATGGGCAACGTTGTCTCCGCGGGGCTGGGTCAAAATCCTGCGCGTCAGGCTGCAATCTTCGGCGGACTCGCTCCCACCACAGGTGCCATGACAATAAACAAGGTCTGCGGCTCCGGATTGAAATCTGTCGCGCTCGCAGCGCAAGCGGTGCAGACCGGAAACAGTTCCATTGTGGTTGCCGGCGGAATGGAATCGATGACCAACGCTCCTTATCTTCTGCCGCAAGCGCGCAAGGGATATCGTCTCGGGAACGCACAGATCGTCGACTCGATGGTCCACGACGGACTCTGGGACATCTACAACGACTACCACATGGGAATCACCGGCGAGAATGTCGCGGAGAAATACGGCATCACCCGCGAAGAGCAGGACGAGTTCGCTCTGAGCTCTCACCGAAAGGCAGTCTCTGCCATCAAAGAATGCCGCATCAAGTCGCAGATTGTACCCATTGAGATTCCGGCAAAGAAGAAAGGCGCTGCGCCAATCATCTTCGATAAAGACGAAAGCCCGCGCGAGGACACCACGATCGAAATCCTCCGCGCCCTGAAGCCGGCGTTTAAGAAAGACGGCACCGTCACCGCGGGCAACGCACCCGGAGTAAACGATGGTGCGGCTGCCGTGGTTGTCACCAGCGCAGCACGAGCGAAAGAACTCCGGGCCAACCCGATGGTCCGAATCGTTGCGCAGGCCACAAGTGGCGTTGAACCCAAATGGGTCATGATGGCCCCCGTTGGTGCGGTCCAGAAGATATGGGAGAAGACCGGCTGGAAGAACGAAGATGTCGATCTTTACGAACTGAACGAGGCCTTCGCAGTCCAGGCGCTCGGAGTCATGCGTGAACTGAAACTGAATCCCGAAAAAGTGAATGTCAATGGCGGAGCGGTCGCCATCGGTCATCCGATCGGCGCCAGCGGCGCGCGCGTTCTGGTCACTCTGATCTATGAGATGATTCGCCGGGATGTGAAGCGTGGGATTGCCACGCTTTGTCTTGGCGGAGGGAATGCCGTCGCGATGGCAGTGGAAAGATAGAAGATAGAAGACAACTTGAATGGGAATGGCACGACTTCCAATCGTGTCGCAGAAGAGGCAAGAATGCGCTTGAGCGCCTGAGGTTTTTTAGCTCATCCCGCCACCGGCAGCGTCACCGTAAACACCGCCCCGCCCTCGGGCGAATTTATCGCCTCAACACTGCCGTTATGCTCTTTCATCACCGACTTGCTGATGCTCAATCCCAGCCCGGTTCCGCGCCCGGGGCGCTTTGTAGTGTAAAACGGATCGAAGATGCTGGCGAGGTTCTCCTTAGAGATGCCCGGTCCGTCATCATGGAAGCTGACCCATACGGAATTCTCACCGCGCCCCATCCGAATCCGCAGCGTTCCTTTGTCGCGAACTTCGCGGATCGCCTGCTCCGCATTCAGGATCAGGTTGAGAAACACCTGCATAAGTTGGTGGGGATCTCCCATCGCGTAGGGAACACTGGCTTCCTTCAAGAAATCCACCGTGATGTTGTTCTTGCGCAGCGAGTAGGCATGTAGATTCAGCGTGCGCTCGACCACTTCAGTCAGATTGATCCGGCTCTTGCCGGGCGCCGGAGGCCGCGCAAAATACGTCAGGTTCTGGACGATCTCGGCCGCCCGTCGCGCCTGCTGCTGGAGCATCGCCAGTTGCTTGCGCGAGGTTTCATTGGTTTCGGTGTCTTGCAGGAGTTCGCTCACCCCCAAAATGCTGGTCAGCGGATTGTTTAACTCGTGGGCGACTCCGCCGATCATCGCTCCCATCGCCGCCAGCCGTTCGCTCTGCACGACCTGCTGCTCGAGCTTTCTCTCGATCGTGATATCGCGCACCGAAACAATAACGCCGGTGATCTCCGCCTCCGCATCGGCCAGCTGGCTGCCCGAGGCGCGCATTGTCCGCCAACTGCCATCGCGGTGCCGCGCGCTGAATTCCGCCGAGCCAAACACCTGCTTGCCCGAGACTACATCGTTGTACAAAGAAGCCAGCTCCGGCGAATGGTCCGCTAGATCTGTAATCTTCTTGCCCAGCATGTCCTTTGGATCGTAGCCCAGCAAATCTCTCGCGCGCGCGCTGACGAACGTATACCGCTCGCCAAGATCGACAACCAGAATCAGATCGGGGAAGCTTTCCAGCAGCCTCCGCCGGAATTCCTCCTGCTGCGCCAGCTGCTGCTCCATGCCGCGCTTTTCCGTCATGTCAACCAGCGTGCCCTGATAACGGATGATGTTGCCCGATGTGTCCCACACCGCGCGCGATGAATCCAGGAAAATAGCCGCCTTGCCATCTTTCCGCCGGAGTTTGATCTCGCGTGTGCGGACGCCGCCGCGATCGTCGATGGCACGCCCCAGCACGGGCTTGCCAGCATCAAAATTCAACGCCACCGGTTCCACCGCCAACAGATCGCGCTTTTCGTCGTAGCCCAACATGCTTACCAATGCCGGATTCGCATCCAGTAGCTGTCCTTCCGGAGTGCTGAAATAAACCCCTTCCTGCAAGGTCTCGAACAGTTCCGTGAAGCGCAACTCTTTTTCGCGCTCCTCGGTAACATCTCGCCCGAGGAGGCTTGCGCCTACCACCTCATCGCCCTTGGTGATGCCGTTTACTACGCAGTCAAAGTAGAGCGGGCGCGAGCTGTTCTTCAGCCGCAGCTTCACCGTTCCCGCCCAGCGTTTCTTTTCCAGAAACCATCCCAGGCTGCGTTCTATCTCTTCGCGAGTGGGTTCCTCGACAATTTCGTAAATTTTCCGGCCCACCAGTTCGGAGTACGGTAGTCCCGTCAACTCCGCCACACGTTTGTTGACGGTCCGCATGGTGCCGTCGAGTGCGACCGCGCAGGCGGGATCGTCAAACGAATCGATCAGCTCCTTGAAGTTGCGCTGCGAGCGCATGATGACCTGGCTGAGCTGGTCGAGTTGTTCTTCCGAGGGAGCGGCGCCTACGTGCTCCTGCAACCCGCGCAGCACGCCCTTGAGTTCATAAACTTCTCGCCGACGGCCGAATGCGTAGAACGCGAATAGGACGGACAAAGCCAGAACGCCAATTGGAATCGCACGAAGCGAGTAGGGAATGCTTTCCAGGCGCTCCCAAAGTATGGCGGACAGGGCAAAGGCGAGCAGGACCATGAAGCCCAGTACCCATCGCCAAAGCCGTGACTCTTCGCGTTCAAGATTTCCGGGTGGAGGCGTGGGCCTTGGGGCCTTGGGATCCGGGGTCATAGAGCGAACCAATGGTGCCGTCATCCTAATTGTTTGCATTCCGACGAAACAACCAGATTGCTCATGGAGGAACAATGGACGCCACGATAACTTCCCAAGATGGAAAGCCAGTTCGCAGGATTCGGCAAAGTTTTCCACAGCAAAGTTGTGACATCCGTCACAGCATTGGTCGAGAGCCACCTGTAGGCTTGCCGCTCGGTCGCCTGGGACTAGTGTGTCCGGTGCCTCATTTCTCGCGCATCGTTTGCGCGCGAAGTGGGGAAGTTCGCTTTTCATTTCTCTATGCTCTACAAAACGCTGAGCGCTGCTGTCTACGGCATCGATGCCAGCATCATCCAGGTGGAGGTGGACTGCTCAGGCATCAAGGCCGACCAGGACCACTTCCACACGGTCGGACTGCCGGACGCCGCGGTCCGGGAGAGCCGTGATCGCGTCCGCGCCGCGCTAAAGAATTGCGGCTACGATATCCCGCCGACTCACATAACAATCAACCTCGCCCCGGCCGATATCAAGAAGGAAGGCTCCGGCTTCGATTTACCGATGGCTTTGGGGATAGTGGGTGCCTATGGCGGGCTTACGAAAAAAGAACTCCCCGACTGCCTCTTCGTGGGAGAACTTTCCCTCGATGGCGGCGTCCGCGGAGTTCGTGGCGCTCTCCCAATCGCCATTGAAGCCCGCGGGCGCAAGATTTCCCGCATGGTCGTCCCCGAAGCCAATGCCAGGGAAGCCGCTATGGTCGGCGGCGTGGATGTGTATCCCGTGAAGTCGCTCCTCGACGTCATCCACTTCGTGAACTCCGGCAATGGCATTGCCCCGATGAAAGCCGACGGCGATTCACTTCTGCGTGAGTCACAACAGTTCTACGTCGACTTCAAAGACGTGCGCGGGCAGCAAACTGCCAAGCGCGCCATCGAAATCGCATGCGCGGGAGGCCACAACATCCTGATGATCGGCCCGCCCGGCTCAGGAAAGACCATGCTCGCCAAGCGAATGCCGACCATTCTTCCGCCATTCACGTTCGAGGAAGCGCTTGAAACGACCAAGATTCACAGTGTCGCCGGAGTTCTCGATCAGGGAACGGGCCTGGTTGGAACGCGCCCCTACCGCTCCCCGCACCATACGATTTCTGACGCAGGTCTAATTGGCGGCGGCGTCATTCCGCGCCCCGGAGAAGTCTCCCTCGCCCACAATGGCCTGCTCTTCCTGGACGAACTCCCCGAATTCCCGCGCAACGTCCTCGAAGTTCTCCGCCAGCCGCTCGAAGACGGCACAGTCAGCATTGCCCGCGCGTCGATGTCGCTCACGTTTCCCGCGCGCTTCATGCTGGCTGCGGCGATGAATCCCTGCCCCTGCGGGTTCCACAACGACCGTTCCCGCGATTGCCAATGCACGCCGCCCATGATCCAACGGTATATCTCGAAGATCTCCGGCCCGCTCATGGACCGTATCGACATCCACATCGATGTTCCAGCCGTGAACTACAAAGAAATGCGTTCCGGCAGCGAGCCGGAAGATTCAGCTAAAATCCGCGAACGCGTAGTCCGGGCGCGCCAGAAGCAACTTGACCGCTTCGCCACGTCTCGCCCGAAGCTCTACTGCAATGCCCAGATGTCTTCCCGCCACATCCGCACTCACTGCGAACTCTCCGCCGACTGCGAGCGCCTGCTCGAACGCGCCATGACCCAGCAGGGCCTGAGCGCGAGAGCCCACGATCGCATCCTCAAAGTAGCCCGCACAGTTGCGGATCTTGACGATACCGCGAATCTCGAGCCGAAGCACATCGCCGAAGCGATCCAATACCGCAGTTTGGATCGCACCTATTGGGCATAGGAACTTTAGTCCTCATCATCGTGTCATTCCTAATCGCAGAGGTAGAATGAAAGTGGGAGCCTAATCATTGCTGTTCGGGAGCATTCTTAATGTTTCGGATGCAAATGCCTCGCCTGCACGAATTGCGAGATCTAATAAGCGATCCGAATTCTCTGGATGCCTACTTTCAAAACTTTGAGAAAAATGTTCAGGGTTCGCCGCGCCACGTCAAGAAGATCTATCTCTCATGGGAAAATGAACTCAATGGGCTCGACGGTAATGCTTGGGAGCTTCTGAAGAGCGAGGCATCATCATATCTGATACGCAAGGACCGAAGCGGTCGCGGCTGGCAGCAACTTTTCGACATCCTTAACCAAGCACGTGCGTATAACTACCTAAAGGCCATCGGGTGTTCAGATGTGCGTTTTATTCCGCGAAGTGACACCAGGACACCAGATCTTGAAGGCATCCTCGAGTCCGTTAGAACCCTATGTGAGGTTAAGACGATTAATATCTCGGAGGAAGAGGCTCGCGCCCGTAGGGAATTCACGGTGCGGACCATCGTGACGCGATTGGATGGTGGTTTTTTCAGGAAACTCAAATCAGATCTATTGCAGGCTATGGACCAGCTTCGCGCTTACGATACGACCAATGAGGCGCGCTACTTTGCTTACGTCAACCTGTGCTTCGATGATTTCCTAGGTGAGTTCAAACGAGAGTATTTTCGGCAAATCGACCAATATCTGTCGGATAATCCAATTCCGGGAATTGCCATTGTTTTTCACAATGACCGGATGCCGTTTCACGAAGAACTCGCCATTGCGAATGCAACCGTCGTCAATGCAGGATGAGTGGGACGGCGCTTGTTTCTTGCCGTGTTTCTTTGCTGAGGGCGATTTGTTTGGTTCCGGCACTCAGAATCCCTTCGCCTTCAACAACGTATCCAAATCCTCCGCATGAATCGCCCGCGTCATTGCCTCATCGCGCAGAAGATCCTGCTGAAACACAAGCTGCGCCAACGACTCCTCCATCGTGAACGATCCTTGCCTTCGGGTGATGGTGATCTCCTGATGCAGATGCTGCAACGCGTTCTTCCGGATATGCTGGCGCGCCCCATATCCCACCATCAGCAACTCCGCCGCCGGCACTCGCCCGCCATTGCGCCGCGGAATCAACGTCTGCGTGAGCATGGCCGCCAAGGCCATTGCCATCTCTGCGCGCACCGTGTGTTGACGCTCTTGCGGGAATGAGTCGGCAATGCGCGACACAGTTGAAGCCGCATCGGTCGTATGCAACGTCGTAAACACCAGATGCCCAGTCTCCGCCGCCGACAACGCAATCCGTGCCGTTTCTGCGTCCCGCATCTCGCCGACCACGATCACATCCGGTGCCTGCCGCATGGCGGCCCGCAGCGCAGTAGGGAAGTCGGGCGCATCGACGCCGATCTCCACCTGCTCGATCAGGCTGCGATTGTGGGTGTGCTCAAACTCGATCGGATCTTCAATGGTCACGATATGGCGCGCATCTTTCTGGTTGATGGCATTCACCAGCGCAGCCAGAGTCGTAGTCTTGCCCGATCCGGTCGCCCCACCAATGATGACTAGTCCACGCTGCAATCCAGCCAGTCCGGCGACGCCGGCAGGCAGCCGGAGTTCCTCAAGAGCAGGTACCTTTGAAGGCAGCGCGCGTACCGTGGCCGCCGCCCGTCCACGCTCGCGGTGCAAATTAATGCGAAACCGTCCTAATCCTTCGACCCGATACGAAGAATCCGCAATCCCGTACTGCTGATACTCTTCCCGCGCGTGCGCCGCCAGGGCAGGGAATACTGCTGCTTCGATTTCTTCGCCGCTGAGGGCGCGGTCGCCGAGCACCGCAAGTGCTCCTTCGACCCGAACCGCCGCCGGCGCATTCGGAACCAGGAGCAAGTCGCTGCCCTTGCTTGAGACGAGTTGTTCCAGCCAGCCCTTGAGCTCAACCGGTTCCCGAGTCTGGGTTTCTGGATGGATCACGTGTACACGCGCTGGACTTCCTTCGGCTGTCATATTTTCCCTTGGATGCGGCAAGTCGGGACCACGCGCCAATCATAAGCGCCAATCATGAATAAGAAGGCCAACCAAGGCATTTCTTGCAATACTCCCTGTCATCCCAACCGAAGCGAGGGAATGCGAGCGCAGGCGAAGGACTTTGCACTCCCTCGACCTGTAAGCAACCGAAAAGATTCTGCATACCCAATCGAGCGCTCCCACGTATATGTAAAGTGAGGCAGTCACAGACCTTGGCCAGGCCCGAACGCCAGTCCGCGGACGCGCAGGAATTCGCGGACCTCGTCCTCCGCCATCAATCGATGGTCTTCAGCATTGCCCGGCATTTTCTGGTAGACGGCGCTACAGCCGAAGAGTTGGCACAGGATGTCTTTATGCAATTGCACGCGAGCCTGCCTGCCCTGAAATCGGAGGAGCATGTGACCTTCTGGCTGCGCAAAGTGATGGCGCATCGCTGCATCGACTACAAGCGCCGCCGCACGCTCCCGCAGGTCAGTCTGGAAGACGCTCCCGACCCAGCCACGCCGACCCACGCGGCCGACCCATTCCTGGCGCAAAGACTGCGCCAGTTGGTTGCGTCGCTGCCGGAAAAGCCGCGGATGGTCATGATTCTTCGGTATCAGGAAGATTTGAGCGCGGAAGAAATCGCCGAAATGCTGACCATGCCGCTGGCGACGGTGAAGAGTCATTTGCAACGCTCATTGGCCATGCTGCGCGACAAGGTCAACCGCGCAATCGGAGAAGTCGCGATATGAATCCCATGGAAAACGAAACCAGCAACATCGAGAGCGTCCTGAAACAGGCGTTGCAACGTGAAGATGCCCCGGCAGACTTTGCCGATCAGTTGCTTCTACGCGTCGCGCACCAAAAACCAGAACACATAGTCACACGGAACCCCTGGGCGTTTTTCACCCAGCCCCTCGTCCGCTGGGTCGCTTTTGCCGCGATCACAGCAGCGCTGGTGGGGGGATTCATCCACCATCGCGAGGCAGTCCGTGAACGGGCCAAAGGTGAAGCGGCTAAACAGCAACTGATGCTCGCCCTACGCATCGCTGGCAGCAAACTCCAGATAGCTCGCGAAAAAGTAAATGAGATCAACGACGACGGCAGTACTCATCCGAATCAGGAAGAAAAGGAGTAATTATGGAAGACCTAACCCAAACTCCATGTAATCCCGAGGGCCCACCCCTGCTCATGTGGGAACGGCCGCCTCGGCTGTCCAGCCGAGCGCAGCGAGCGGTCTTGGCTGCGGCTCTGACCCTGCTTTTCCTGTTGCTGGCATTGCCGCATGCCGCCGCCCAGGACTTCAAAGTTCCACCAAGTGTCGAGCGCCTCTCGGCCAAGGCCAAAGAAACGGTCGAGGTTACCATGGACGGCCCCATGCTTCGCTGGGCCAGCAAGTTTCTTTCTTCGGAAGATCCCGACGAAGTCCGCACGGCGAAGATGGTCTCCAATCTCAAGGCGATTTATGTGCGCAGTTATGAGTTCGAGAATGATGGCGGCTACTCCCGCGCCGACGTGGAAGAGTTGCGTGCCCAAATGCAACGGCCAGAATGGAACAAGATTGTTGGTGTGCGCAGCGAGACTAACGGCGAAAACGTCGATGTTTACATCAAACTCGAAAACGACAAGATGGCGGGCATCGTCGTCATAGCCGCCGAGCCGCGCGAACTGACTTTTGTTCACATCAACGGCCCCATCGAGATCGACCAATTGGCAGATCTCGGCGGGGAGTTCGGTATTCCCAAGCTCGATACCAAGAATGTGTCGAAGCCTATTGCAAAGGTCGAGAAAGGAGACCGCAAGTGAAATCTCTCCGCGTGGTTGTCCTTGTTCTCTGTGCGTCTACCCTCTTTGCCGCTGACCGCGGTTTCCAGGACGTCGTCAACGCCATCGAGACGACCTATGGCGTGCGCCACATGCACATCCCGCTCTTGGGAGTCGCCCTGTTCTTCGTGCGTCCCGATGGCGTGCGCTGCCGCAAGCTGGCTGTCTTCGAAAATTTCCATTCCTCGGTTGATACGGTGGATGCAAGCCGTGTGATTGAAGAGAGTCTCGGCCCAGACTGGCATCCGTTCGTCCGTTTGCACTCGAAAGGCAGTCACGGAGAGACCACGTTGATTTATGCCAATCCGTCAGGCCATAAAATGCGGATGATGGTGGTCAACGTCGAGTCGTCGGAAGCTACGGTCGTCGAGGTGAATATTCCGGACCACTCGATCACAAAATGGCTGAAGGAACCGGGAGAAGAAGCCGAAAATCAATCGCATCACAACGAGTCCGACTAGAGAATGCTTGTGTAGGGCGGACGCAGCTTGCCCTGAGAGAAATTGAAGGGTCCGCCCCGCGAGTAGAGCGAGCGTGCATTCCCCGATAGCAATACAAACTTTACCCTCGTCCCCGAAACTGAATAATCCTCTTCCGGTCTCTCTTCGACGGCCTTCCCACCGGCAAAATCTCGAATTCCCGCGCCGCCCGACGTTCGGCCGCGGCTTTCTGCCGCGCCTCGCGACTCACCTCAGTCTCCCGATACAACGTTTGCGCCATCGAAGCTGGTCCGCGGACGTCGCTCAATCCGAGCACTTCAATTTCGAAATCTCCGGCATCATTCGTAATCCGCAGCATGTCGCCGACGCGAACTCCGCGCGCGGCCTTCGCGACCTGGCTGTTCGACAGAACCCGCCCCAGGTCGCAGGACTTCTTTGCCAATGTCCGTGTCTTGAAGAAGCGCGCGGCCCAGAGCCACGCATCCATTCGCATGCCAATCATAAAGGCAATTCTAATCGGCCGCAGTGAGTGGAACGGCACTCTCGCCAGGGCCAGCGATTATGCCCTTACCATAGATTGCTTCTTTCTTCGTGGTCTTTGATTTGTGCCCCATCATCCACAAATACATCGTCGCGTAGGATCGCCACGGGCGCCATGGTTCGGCGCGGCGCTCTGCTGCCCGAGTTCCAGAAAGCTCCAAGGCCGATTGCAGAGCGATATCTCCTGCGGGGAATGCGTCGGGCTCGCCTAGCGCTCGCATTGCGACATATTCCGCCGTCCAACTCCCGATGCCTGGAATTTCCATAAACTGTCGGCGAAAGGATTCAGAATCAACGACTCCTTCGAAATTAATCTCCCCATCGACAAGCGCTCGAGCTACTCCGTGAATTGTTTCGGCCCTGGCCCTGGTCAATCCGACGCCGCTCAAATCAGACTCAGCAAGAACCTCCGCAGTCGGAAACAAATGCGTCAGGGAGCCAGGCCCAGCGAATGGCTTCCCGAATGCCTTAGCCAGCCGTCCGGCAAACGCCGTTGCATGAGCCACCCCTATCTGTTGCCCGAGCACCGCCCGGATCGCCAGTTCAAATCCATTCCACGCTCCGGGCACGCGCAAGCCGGGGGCTGCATCCACCATTGGCGCGAGCACCGCATCAGTCTTCAGTACTCCAGCAATGTCCGCCCAATCCGCATTCAGATCAAACATCGCCCGAATTCGCTCGATGATGAAAAACAACGCCCGCGGATCGGCAAACTGAATCTGCACGGTCAGCGAGTTGTGTTCGGCGTCGAGCGCTACGGCGAAAAATCCCGGAAGCCCATTCACCGAAATCGAGCGCGAATAAACCCCCTCTTCGACAGCCTCGACTCCGGGGGTAGCGCGCGCCGCCAGGAACGAGAGCATTCCGTTCCAGTGATATGGCGGGCGATAACGCAGGTGGAACACATACTGATTCTCGACCGGTTCGGTCTTCAGTCGAGCGAGCTTCCTGATCTGTGTGGGCGTGCGTTTGTAGATCTTCTGGATCGCCGCGTTAAATCTGCGTACGCAGCCAAATCCGGCAGCCAATGCAATCTCCCCCATCGGCAAGCGCGTTTCATCAATCAACTTCTTGGCGAAATGCAACCGTCGCGTTTGCGCCACCGCGCTCGGTGTTGCACCCAGGTGCCGGACGAACAAGCGCCTCAAGTGCCGAGACCCCACTCCCAGTCGCTCCGCCAATCCCTCGAGGCCGCCTTCTTCCAGCCCCGACTCGGCGATCAGCCGCAGCGCGCGTGAAACCGTATTCGACGTTCCCATCCATGCCGGAGTTCCTGGCGAGCATTCCGGCCGGCAGCGCAGGCACGGACGAAAGCCTGCTTCCGCCGCAGCGGCCGCCGTAGGAAAATAACGGACGTTCTTCTCTTTCGCCGTCGGCGCTGGGCAGATCGGGCGGCAATAAACTCTGCTTCCCACGACGCCGATATAGAACTTTCCATCGAAGCGCGGATCGCGC
>DATAUY010000197.1:0-11036 GCA_036268025.1 Candidatus Sulfotelmatobacter sp.
TTGCCGTCTTTGTCGACCCATTGCGACAAATCTTTTCCATCGAACAACACAACCGCATCAGAAGGCGCGGCTCCCGGTTTTTCCTGGGTGCTTGCAGTTCCGGGAGTGATCACTGGCGGCAGCGGCCGGTTCAGATCGTGAATCTTGAAATTCATCGGCGCCTGCGCAGCCGAGAACAGAGTGAGTGACATTAAAATCAGTAGTGCCGAAACAGAAGAAAGTCTTTTTGTCATAGGTACCTCGCGGAAAAACATAATACGCGAAGCCGCATTTGTCATCCCGAGCGCAGCGAGGGACCTGCTTTCGCGTGTATCGAGCACATCGCCTGCGCCAGCTGCTACGCTTAATCCGTGGAGCGTCCCGCGGGCGTCACAGCAATCGGCATCTACTATCTAGTAGTGGGCGGATATGCCTGCTCGTTCGCGGTCCTGAAAATCGTCTTTTCCGGATCATTCGATCTGCCCGTCTGGGCACCGCTGTGGAACGAACTCGAATTCTACGGAGAACGCTACGCGCTCGTCTTCGGCGTCTTGTGGTGCCTGATCGGTTGGGGTCTTGTGAGTTTGCAGCGCTGGGCGCGCTGGGCCGGGATGCTGGGCATGGTTCCGGCGATTTTCTTGCTGGTCGCTCCGCTCTCGATGGCAAAGATTGGAGTGCGATTGCTTTGGTACGGGCTGCTGATTGCGCTTCACGCCGCCGCGGGCTTTTATCTGGCGCAGGCCCCGACAGCGGCGGATGCTTTCCAGAAGAAATAAAGTATGGAGCCCCGGACGCCCTCGTCCGGGGAGAAGCAAGCGCAATTTTTCGGGGCAGAGGCGGGCCGCTTATGCAGCTTTAGGCGGACGAGGGCGCCCGCCGCTCCATTTTTCAGTATTAGCGTTTGGATTTCGCCGGTTCTTTCTCTCCCACGCGTTTGCTGACTTCGAACTTCATCTTGCCCTTGTCCGCGTCTACAACCACGTGATCGCCATGCAGCACTTCGCCGTCGAGGATCTTCAGCGCCAGCGGATCCTGTACCAA
The DNA here is from genome assembly GCA_036268025.1 of Candidatus Sulfotelmatobacter sp. Classification (GTDB taxonomy): domain Bacteria; phylum Acidobacteriota; class Terriglobia; order Terriglobales; family Acidobacteriaceae; genus Sulfotelmatobacter. The sequence continues at coordinate 1,021 of DATAUY010000197.1, forward strand.
TTTCTGGATCGCTCGCTTCAGCGGACGCGCTCCGAAGTTCGGATCGTAACCTTGCGCGAAGAGCAAGTCCTTCGCCGAGTCGGTTAACTCGAGCGAAATCTTGCGATCAGCCAGCAGGCGCCGCAAATCTTCAAGCCGCAAATCGACGATCTTGACCAACTGCTCTTTACCAAGCGGATGGAAAACGATGATGTCGTCCACGCGGTTCAGGAACTCGGGGCGAAAGTGCGCGTGTAACTGGTTCATTACCTGTTGCGAGGCCTGTTCAAATTCAGCCTCGGAGCGAAGACCATCAGCCTGTAAGAATGAAGACCCGATGTTCGATGTCATGATCAGAATCGTGTTCTTGAAGTCAACAACTCGGCCCTTGCCATCGGTGAGCCGGCCGTCGTCCATCATTTGCAGCAGGACGTTGAACACATCCGGATGCGCCTTTTCGATCTCGTCAAACAGCACGACTGCATACGGACGCCGCCTCACCTGCTCCGTAAGCTGTCCGCCTTCTTCGTAGCCGACATATCCCGGAGGCGCGCCGATCAGGCGGGCGACCGAATGCTTTTCCATGTACTCCGACATGTCGATGCGCAGCAAAGCATGCTCGTCGTCAAACAGGAATTCCGCGAGCGCACGGGCGACCTCGGTCTTGCCGACACCCGTCGGCCCGAGGAAGATGAAGCTGCCAATCGGCCGCTTCGGGTCGCTCAGCCCTGCGCGGGACCGGCGAATCGCGTTCGCGACGCGCTCCAGCGCAGGATCCTGTCCGATGACGCGGTGGCGCAAGCGCTCTTCCATCGTCACCAGCTTCTTCACTTCGCCTTCGAGCATCTTCGAGATAGGAATTCCGGTCCACTTCGAGACGATGCCGGCAACGTCTTCTTCGTCAACTTCTTCCTTCAGCATGCGCTGCTTGCCGGGAGTTTCCATTTGCTTGCTGAGCTTGGCGAGTTCCTGCTCGGCTTGCGGAATCTTGCCGTAGCGGATTTCCGCGACGCGTTCGTTGTTGCCTTTGCGCAGCTCGCTCTGCTCTTCGACTTTGAGCTTTTCGATCTGCTCTTTCAGTTCGCGGATGCGGGCGATCAGGTCTTTCTCTTTTTTCCAATTCGCCTTCAGCGTGTTCGATTTCTCGCGGATCTCCGCCAGGTCTCTTTCAATCACCCCTAAACGCTCTTTTGAGTTCGGGTCATCTTCTTTCTTCAGCGCCTGTTTCTCGATTTCAAGCTGCGTGGCGCGCCGTTCGAGCTGGTCGATGTCCGTCGGCAGAGAATCGATCTGAATGCGCAGCGATGCCGCCGCCTCGTCAATCAAGTCAATGGCTTTGTCCGGCAGGAAGCGGTCGGAGATGTAGCGATGCGACAGGGTCGCAGCAGACACGATCGCGGAGTCTTTGATACGAACTCCGTGATGTACTTCGTATTTTTCTTTCAGCCCGCGCAGGATCGCGATTGTGTCTTCGACGTTCGGTTCTCCGACGAAGACGATCTGGAAGCGGCGTTCGAGGGCCGCGTCTTTCTCGATGTACTTGCGGTATTCGTTCAGCGTGGTTGCGCCGATGGCACGGAGCTCTCCGCGGGCAAGCGCTGGCTTCAACATGTTTGAAGCATCAATTGCACCTTCGGCCGCTCCAGCGCCGACGAGCGTATGCAGCTCGTCAATGAATAGGACAATCTGTCCCTGCGAGTCTTCGATTTCTTTCAGCACAGCCTTGAGACGGTCTTCAAATTCGCCGCGATATTTCGCGCCGGCGAGCATCGATCCAAGATCGAGCGACACGACGCGCTTATTCTTGAGCGCCTCGGGCACGTCACCGGAAATAATTCGCTGCGCCAGGCCCTCGACGATGGCGGTCTTGCCCACGCCCGGCTCGCCGATCAGCACCGGATTATTTTTCGTACGCCGCGAAAGCACCTGCACCACGCGGCGGACTTCTTCGTTGCGTCCAATGACGGGGTCCAGTTTGCCGCGCCGCGCCAGCTCGGTCAGGTCGCGAGCGTAGCGCTCCAGCGCCTGGTACTTCGCTTCGGGATTCTGATCGGTGACTTTCTGCGATCCGCGCACGACAGTCAGTGCTTTCAGGATCGCGTCATACGTCGCGCCCGCGCGGGCGAGACTTTGCTGCGCTACGTCGCGCTTCAGATGCGTGATCGCGAGCAGCAAATGCTCGGTAGAAACGTACTCGTCCTTGAAATTCGAGGCCTCTTTGAAAGCCTGCTCTAGAAGGCGGTTCGCCTCGGAAGAAAGCCCGGGTTGCGAGGATTGTCCTGAAACTTTGGGCAGTTTCTCCAGTTCGCGATAGACCTCGCTCAGAACCGCCTGGGGGCCGATGCCGATTTTTTCCAGCACCGGCGGAACGATCCCCTCTTTGTCTTCCAGCAGGGCCGCGAGAAGATGCAGCGGCTGCAACTCTGGATTGCCGTGCTCGGCGGCGAGTTCGTTCGCGCGCTGGACAGCTTCCTGCGCTTTGACTGTGAATTTGTCCCAACGGATGGGCATGGGTTCCTCCATTGTGCAATTTGGAAATCGAGTAATTCGAAAACTCCGCTACTTTGGAATTTCTTTGGGAACTTGGTCTCTCGCTCCTTTTGGCTTGCGCCGCAGTCCACTAGCAGCTATCACTTCCTCTCGATCGCGGAGTTTTTCCAAAATCTTGATCTTCTCGGAGAAGCTGAGTGAGGCTAGGCGGTTACGCATCTCTTCCTTGCTGGGAAACTGAGGCGGGAAGTCCCGCTCGAACTGTGGCCATTTACCAATCAGATCGTGAGATTTGAGAATCGCCTTTAGCGTCAACTCGTCAATCGCGTCGCGCTCGGCCAGCCTCAGCATCCAGGTCAGATCTTTCCCTCGATTCGTCGTGAGCGCGATGGCTATCAGATGTTCCGCCATCATTACAAAAACAGGTTCGCCGTCAACCGACAGGGGAAGCGAACTGGCTACGGCCTCGCGTTCCAAGTTGCTTTTCGCTACCAGAAACCGCACGGGCCAACCCCCGAGCTCAAAGCACTCTCCATCCGTCTTGTAACCGTGAGCCGTCAAATAGCTGTGTAACGCGGTCACGCTCGCTGACGAGCCGTCTTGGGTGAACGGAAGTATTACGAATACCTCCATCTCAAGCGTCGTTGCCGGTTCCGAATATTGAACAGCACCAAGTGCGCCGCCAATGGCGTAATGACCAATCACGCCGTCGGTCTGCATCTGGTTGATGGCTTGGAACGTGGCTTTCACAAGTGCATCGCCTTGAATTCATTGTGAGCCAACTCGCCCCAGTTCGCCAAGTTGTCTACGAGCGTGAAAACAAAACGGGAGGCGGTCACCTCTGCCGCCTCCCATCGGTCGAGCTGCGCTCGACGGACAGCCGAGGGCGGCTGGCTGTCCCCACATAAATCGGGCGGACGAATGTGCCCGCCCCTACACGAACACTTACGCGGCCTTGCTTTGGCCCTTGCCTTCGAGAGTGGTCTCGGGCTTTACGCTGCCCTGCTTTTCCGACGCAACGCTGACTTTGATCTGCTTCGGCTTAGCTTCGGCCTTCTTGGGCAGGGTGATCTTCAACACGCCCTTGTCGTAGTTTGCCGAGACGTTCTCGGTGTCCACGGTCTGGGGCAGGGTGAAGGTCCGGGTAAAGCTGCCGTACTGACGCTCCACGCGGCGGTAATTCTCTTCTTTCTCTTCCTTTTCGATCTTGCGTTCGCCGCGCACGGAGAGGGTGTTGTTCTCCACGCGGATGTCGAGGTCCTTCTCTTCGATTCCGGGCACTTCGATCTTCAACGAGACCTTGTGCTCGTCTTCGTAGACATCGACGGCAGGGGCAAAGCTCGAGTTGGTGAGAGAGTCGTCCTGGTTGCCGCTGTAGGACTCACGGAAAACACGGTTGATGCGGTCCTGCAGGCTGGCGAATTCACGGAACGGCTCGAAACGGGTCAAAACGGTCATGGCTAAATCCTCCTTCGGAATAGATGAATCGGAAACTTGATGGAGTTCGTGACCGGCTCAGGCTGCTTTGCCAAAGCGGCGGTCACTTCGTTAGACGTACAATTAGCATAAAAGAAGCATAAAATCTTAGCGCGTTGCTGTCAATATCATGATGTGCTTGCTTATCTTTAGGTTACATGCGCTATGACACACTTCAGGTAGGACGTTTCGGGGACATTTAGCAGGATCGGATGGTCTTTCGCTTGACCGCGGATCTCCAGGAGCCGGAGGGTGCGGTGGGAGTCCAAAGCAGCGCCAGCCAGCATTTCCAGGAAGTCGGACTGGCCGACGTGGTACGAGCAGGAGCAGGTAACGAGAATCCCGCCCGGCCGCAGCATCTTCAGGACCCGAAGATTGAGTTCCTTGTAGCCGCGAAGGGCCGCGTCCAAGTCACGCTTGCTTTTGGCGAAAGTAGGCGGATCGAGAACGATCGTGTCGTAATGGTGGTCGGATGAGGCGTAGTCCTTGAGCAGGTCGAAAGCATTTGCTTCGATCCATTCGATCTCCTGCTGGTTAAGGGTCGCATTCTGGTCGGCAACTTCAAGCGCTGGGCGGGAGCTATCGACCGCAGTCACCCGGTCGCATACGCGAGCCAGATGGAGCGCGAACCCTCCCTGATAGCAGAAGACATCCAGTGCCTCGCCCTTCGCATATTGAGCCGCGGCGGCGTAGTTCTCGCGCTGGTCGAGGAAGGCCCCGGTCTTCTGGCCTTCGAGGGCGTCGTAGTGAAACTTCACGCCGTTCATTGCGAAAGTGGTCGTCATTTTCTCGCCGGCCAGCAGACCGGACGCCCGAACCGGTAGAGATTCCAGTTCGCGCACGCGCGGATCGACGCGCTCGATGATCGAAGCGGGACTGAGTTCCTTAGCTAGCTGCGAGATGACCGTTTCGCGTGCAAGGCTATCGTCCATCGCCTGGGTCAGAATTTGCAGCGAAAGAATGTCGTTGTAGCGGTCGACGATCAGCCCAGGGAGGAAGTCCGCCTCGCTGAAGATCAAGCGATAGGCATCGGTGTCGCGCACAAAGCGGCTTCTATATGCGATGGCATTTGAAATCCTTTCGCGAAGCAATGCTGGAAAATCCACGACCGGCTCGCGCGAAATCATGCGGATCGCAATCTGCGAAGAACTCGAATAGAGCGCCGTCCCAAACGGCTTCCCGCGCTGGTCGGCCACCGTTATGAGGGAACCGGCCGCAACCTCGTCGGTCGACGCAATGTCAGAACGGTAAACCCAGACGTGTCCAGACTTGAGGCGGTTCGCCCCGCGCGGAGAAACTTTGACGATGGGATAAGAAGTGGCAGACGGGTTCATGCCGCCATCTTAAATGCAGACGCTGACAATGAGCGGGTGAGGAAACCGAACCAGATCTCAGCCACGGATTTCAGGGATCGCAAGCCCAAACACATGTTTTCTCAGAGCTCTTTATCCGTCTCAAAGCTCTTTATCCGTGAGAATCCGCGCCAATCCGTGGCGACTTCTCTTGTGCACAGGAGAAGCGGGCAGTAGTGACCGCTCCGCCCAAGCAGCAGCCCTACGGTAATGTCCGCGGAGCGGGCTTCTCCGCGGGCTTGAAATCCTTGGGATAGACGACCAGGCAACGCCGCATGCCTTCGCCTTCACTCTCGGTATGCAGGTCAGCCTCGTCGCGCAACGCCAGGTGCACAATGCGGCGCTCACGCGACGACATCGGGCTGAACTGATAGGGCGTGCCTGTCTTGCGCACCTTTTCAGCCGCGACCGTGGCGGCGGCCCGCAATTCCTGGATCCGCTGCGATCGCTGGTTCTGGCAGTCGAAGCTGATCTTCTCATGCTCTCCCGAAGGCAGGCGCAGCATTTCCAGCGCGAGAAGTTCGAGCGCCCGGAGCAACTCTCCGCCGCGGTCGAGCAGCATCGCTGAGTCGGGGCCGGCGAAGTCCACGAGAATTTCCGGCTTCTCCCAGTCGCGGTTCTCGGGCAATGGCGGATCGACCACGATGCGGTACTTCAGGCGAAGCCCGCCGTGGGTGACCACGGCCTGAAGGAAGGTGTTGATCTTGTTGGCGGCAGCTACTTTATCGGGAATGGACATAATCTGGCTTTCAGCTATCAGCCGTCAGCTCTCAGCTGGGCTGGAGGAAAGTCGGGAGACTTGCTCCCTTTTAATAAACTCGGGCGGCAAATGCTCCTGAACAATCTCTTCCGCACTTGCGCCATACGATCCAGCTGAAAGCTGAGAGCTGACAGCTGACCGTTCACTTGTCTTTCTTCCGTGCACGTTTGGCCATCATCTCGCGCATCTCCTTGCCGAGAGATGTTCGGTTCATGACCGACTGCTGCGCGATGGAAATCAGGTTCGCTTCCGCATAGTACAAGTTCAAGCCCGCCTGCAAGCGGAAGAAGATAAAGCCCATCATCAGCGGCATCATCACATTCATCAATTGCTGTTGCTTTGGATCCATCCCGGCCTGGGGCGTCATGCGCTGCACGACCAGCATGCTCACGACCATGAGCACGGGCAGGATATAAGGAAAGGGCTCGGCAGCGGACAAATCTTTAATCCAGAGCCAGTGCGCGTGGCGCAGATCGATGGCAGCGCCCAGCATGCGGTAGTAGGCGATCAGGAACGGAAACTGGATCAGCATGGGCAGGCATCCGCCGGCGGGATTCACGCCTTCCCGTTTGTAGATCGCACTGATCTCCTCATTCATCGCCGCTTTGCGCGGATCGCGCAGGCTGTACTTCTTGTATTTCTCCTGGATCGACTTGATCTGCGGAGCGACACGCTGCATCTTCAGCATGGACTTCATCTGGGTGATGCGCAGCGGCAGGAGGGCAACCGTGATAATAAGTGTTTGTAAGACAATCGCCCAACCCCAGTTGGGAACGATGTGGTGATACGTCCACTTTAGCCAAATAAAGAGCGGTTTCGCGATCACGCCCCACCAGCCGAAATCGACCAGCCCGTTGAGGTCGTTGTCCGGGAGGCCGGGCACTGGAATTTTTTGCAGGACTTCTAGCTCTTTCGGACCAACAAAGAGCCGCGCCGAGGTCGGACCGTGCAGATTGCCGACCGCAGCGCCAAGAACGTCTACGTTCGCCTTCTCGTTTTTCTGAGCATCGGTGATCACCGGAAGAGAATTCCGTAGGGTGACCATCGTCGCGGAGGCTGGATCGTCGGGAATAAAAACTGCCGCGAAGTAAAGGTCGGTAGGCCCAGCCCAGTGGAGAGGGCCTGGAACCGTGCCGCCGCCGCTGATTTTCTTCGCGGCTACGCGTTCGATGTTCTTGTTGAACTGGTAAGTAATCATGCCCGCGCCGTAGAAGGCGGGCGTGGTCTGGTCGCCGAATCCGGCGGGCCAGGCGGGAAGCGCCGCAGCCGGGCTTCCCTTATACGTGACGCTCGCGTCCACCTTGACGATGTAGGTGTTGTCAAAGGTGAACGTCTTCCGGACCGACAGGATGTCGTCCGCGTATTCATACGTCAACGTCGCGGGCGGGGTCAGCTTGCCCTCAGTCGACGCAACATAGAACTCGGAACTCAGACGCCCGCGCAGGTCCTCATTGTAGGCGTAGAGCGAGAGCGGATATCCATACTGCTTTGCCGCCGCCTGATTCACGAGGTCGAGCGGCCCATTCTCTGTGTCGTTGTCGTATTTCTTCAGGATCCATGACTTCACTTCCCCGCCGCGGTTGCTGAAGGTAATGCGGTAAAGATCGTTTTCGATGACGGTTTCGGTTTCGTGCGTGGCCTGCTTCGTAACTCCTTTGGCCGGAGGAGGAACGGCGGCAACCGGCGCGACCGGATTCGCTGCCTGCGATTGTGCTGGCTGATTCTGCACCGGAGGGGGCGCAGGCTGGGGCAAATATTTCTTGAATAGCGGCTGGAACAATATGATGACGACGAACGCCGCCAGAAAGATGAGCAGCAATCGGCGTTCGTTGCCGGGCTCAGTTTGAGGATTTTGATAATCGGCCAAAGTATGGATTCCTCAGAGCGCGCCGCGGACGGTCGCTGTCGTTGGTCGCTGCTCGTTGGTCGTTCGCCCCGCACGCACGACCGGGTCATAGCCGCCGCGAACAAAGGGATGGCAGCGCAGTAAACGCGTTGCAGCCTTCAGGCCTCCGCGCAGCAGGCCGTAGCGATCGACCGCCTCCGCCGCGTATTCCGAGCACGTCGGCACGTAACGGCACGCCGGCGGAAACATGGGCGAAATCGCCCGTTTGTAGACTCGCAACAAATGCAGCGCGACTCGTTGTGCGATGTTGGGCATACGTTTAACTTTTTATGGCTGCGGCTGCCTTCTTTTCTATGACTACGAAAGCGCGGCGCACTTCGTTCACCAGCGACTCGAATTCCGCTGTCAGCACGACCTTCTTCGGGTTGATGACCACATCCACGTCCGGCGTGCTTTCCGGCCGGTTCAGCCTGACAGCCTCGCGCAAGCGGCGCCTCATCCGATTGCGTTGGACTGCGCCGCCTAACGCACGGCTCACGGTAAACCCAATGCGGAAGCCTTGAACTTCCGACCCTTTTGCTTCTGACTGCGGCCGGCGCTGCAAATAAAACACCGTCATCGAGGCCGAAAAGTGACGCTGCCCCTGCTTGTAGACGAGCTCGAAATCCGCGTGTCGCAGCAGGCGAATGCTTCGAGGATACGTTCGTCTCTGCTCAACACGTTTCCGATCAACACTTTTTTGATCAACACCGGGATTCGATTCACCGGGCACACTGGCAGTCACAGTGCCTCTAAATTCGGGGTTGATGCATGGTCGGCGGACAAGAGGGCCCGCCCCACATGGACGATTCTCGACACTATTCTCGAAAACCAGGCTTCACTGAGACCCGCTTGCGCCCCTTGGCGCGGCGGCGGGACAAAACCTTCTGGCCGCCCTGGGTCTTCATGCGCGTGCGAAATCCGTGCTTCTTGCTTCGCTTGCGCCGGTTGGGTTGGAATGTACGCTTGGGCATGAACGGTAGCTGCTCCTGATCAGTTCGACGGTCTTAGGGCAAACTGAAAGTATAAATCAGCGGACGAATTCGCACAAAGGCAGGGCCGGTACATTCCTTGAGTGAGTTCGAGATGTTGGAGTTCTTCGGGGAACTCACGCTACAGTTTTGTGGTGCGATGCTGAGTTGACAGTTCTCCGCCAAGCAACGAGATTGGAAGTGGGACGAACTGCACCCGCGACATCGCGCAAGCGGAAAAAAAAATTCGAGACGCGCTAGACGGGCATTCTGCACATTCTCTGCGGCAGTTATAAACGCGATACTTGACAGCGTGTTCGATTGGGTAGTGAATAGCGTGCGCAGAAAAATTTCCCGCCAAGAAGTTTTCCACATGGCAAAAATTTTCTGCTAGTATGCGGGACTGGTTCTGCTTTTTGAACTTCGTCTCGAGTTGGGCAGCGGTTCAGCAACAAACATCGGCGCATCCGCAGTTTTGGTTACGGTTCCAGCTATCCATAAAACGGCAGTTTCAACAGGTGCTCTTCCACCAGCCGCCAGGGCGCCGCGTGGTGAAAAACTTCATATATGTCAGCTTCAGGCACACCAATCTCCCCCAATCCGTGGGCGCGCATTCTCGATGCGCTGGAAAAGAAAATCAATCGGCACTCGTACGACACCTGGCTCAAGCCCACGCGCTACAGTCACTCGAGCGGCGGAGTCCTGTTCGTCCGCGTGCCCACCGTTGAGTTCCGCCACGCCGGCGACAAGTACGCCGACCTGATTCAGGAAGCGATCGACAATCTGAATCTTGGGTTCAACGACGTGAAGTTCGTGACACCCGAGGACGATCCTGCGGCCACGCCGGTACGCCACGACGGAGGGCTTTCTGCGTCCTCGTCGGTAAGTGCCGCGCCTTCGCAGTCGCGGTTCGATTGGGATGGCGCGGCGCAGTTGAATCCGCGCTACACCTTTGACGCGTTCGTGATCGGCAGCGGAAATCAGTTCGGGCATGCCGCCTGCCAGGCCGTCGCCGAGCGTCCCTCGAAGGCATATAACCCTTTGTTCCTTTACGGCGGCGTGGGCATGGGCAAGACTCATCTCATGCAGGCCATCGGACACGA
>DATAUY010000198.1:0-9022 GCA_036268025.1 Candidatus Sulfotelmatobacter sp.
AAAGACGATTCGTCGGCCGCGACTCTCGGCGAATTTCAGAAGAAAGTCGAGTCCAGCTGGATCAAAGAAGAACTCTGGAAAGTCCGCAACCTGCACCAGGGATTCGAAAGCGGGATGTTTGCTGGCATGTTCCATACCGGCTTGCAGATGATCACCGGCGGACGCGGCGTGCGCAACCGCTATCCGGCCCACGCCGGATACGATCGCATGCGCAAGCTCGCCGAACTGCCCGCCGACGGCGGCCCAGAAGCGCAATTGCTCGGACCGGCAAAAGGCGACGGCAAGCTAACGTTCGACAAACTCACCGATCTCTATCACTCAGGCACGAAGCACGAAGAAGACCAGCCTGCACACCTGGTCATCCACGACACGGACGTGTGCAATTCGCGTTGCGTGAAAGAATACGGCAGCCCGTGCCAGAATTTCTGCCCGGCGAACGTCTACGAAATGGTGGATGACGCCAGCCAGCCGAACGGCAAGCGCATCAGTCTGAATCCATCCAACTGCGTGCACTGCAAGACCTGCGACATCGCCGATCCCTACCAGATCATCACGTGGGTCCCACCGGAGGGCGGCGGCGGCCCGAATTACGACGGAATGTGACGGCAAACTTCTTTGCCAGGGATTTACACGATCATTGCGGATACATCACTGTCTGGACGACATTTAATTCCGACGCGCCGTGGATCGCAGCAATGATAAGCAGTGGCGTCTCTTCAGGTGGGTAGGCGATTGGATATCGAGTGCGCGTCGAGCGGCTTGCCCGCGGTGGGTGCGGAATCTCGTCAGCATGAACTGAAATCCACTCAACAGCCCGTCGTTCTATGAGATCCAACGGCTACTTTTGACCCGTAGTCTTTGCGCCCGCAGTCGCTTTCTCGGTCACGTGCTTCAAGTGCTCCTTGAATCCATCAAGATTTCTGTCATTTGTCCTGGTTCCGAGCTCAACGGCTTTCTGACAGTTCTGCACCGCAAGGTCTAACTTACCGGCACTCTCGTATCCGTCGGCAAGGCTGTCATAAACGTTGGCCGAACCAGGATAGAGCTGTACGTTGCGTTGAAAAGCCGTGATCGCATCGTCGAACTTCTTGTCGCCCAGCATCTGATAGCCGAAATTGTTGATCAAATTTTCGGGCACCGGAACTGTATAACCGTAACGCTGGGAGAGTTCACGGTAGTGTTGCTCGATGCCGGTCATCCCGCCAATTGGCGCTCCTTTATCGTCGTGCGGCATCTGCCAGTCGGCAAAAATGCTGCGCAAACCCGCGTAGTGCGCGCGGAGTACCGTCGAGCCATGGCTCTCGTCCGGGAATTGCATTGACTCCCAGCGAAAATCCTTCGGCGCCTTTGCCGTCAGCGACTTCTTCAGCTCGTCGAATCCTCCCCGCATGTTCGGACCCTCATTCCCAAGCGAGAAAAAGAGGGTCTTGTTGAGTTCGTCGTGTGCAGCAAAAAATGCCTGGGCTTGATGCAGCGTGTGCTGCTTGTCCCACCACAGGCTTGGACTCACGGCGAGATACGCCTGGAACATGTCAGGACGCGAGGTCAAAATATGGATGACCATGAGGCCGCCAAGAGAATGCCCCGCAAAGATCCGGTAGGGAGCGGTGCGATAGCTTTTTTCTATCTGGGGCATGAGTTCGGTCTGGATGAAATCGAAGAAGCGGTCGCCTCCGCCGCTCGTGGGCAGCGTTTCCTTACCGGCTGAATCCTTCTCGTCCGAATGCGTCGGCGTGAGGTCGCGCGTACGATCAGTGTTGGCAATGCCCACGACAATCAGCGCGGGCATGCGTCCGTTGTCAACCAGGAAGTCGATAGTGCTGCCGATTTCGTTGATATGGCTATCACCGTCGGTCAAATAGAGCACAGGAAGCGGGTCTTTGCCCGACTCGTAACCGTGAGGCGTCCGTACCCAGATGACGCGGTCCTCGTTGAGGATGTTCGAATGCACAACAAGTTTCTGTGGGATGGGCGGAGCAATGTCTTGCGCGACGGCAGCGATGGTCAGAATGAAACAGGCAAAGCCTGCGAGCGCAAGACGGCGTGCGAGAAGCTTCATGAGGCCTCCGGAGTCTTCAGAACAGACGAGTGAGTTCCAGTAATGTTATCGCGATGGCAGAGGGAAGTCGAAGGCGGATGAGTAATGCCTAAGGCCTACACGCCCAGCTTCTTCACTTCCTCGTTGTAGTACTTGCGGTAGAGGATGTCCCACTCCTGCGAGCCTTCCAGAATGGTCCGCTTCTGGCTTTCGATTTTCTGCTTGGCAGCAGTATCGATGCGTTCTTCCTGGTTGAGCAGCTCTTCGAGAATCTTGCGGGTTTCCTGGCGGATGGTGTTGGGATCTTCGATGAACTCGACCTCGTCCATCTGCTTGAGCACATCAGAGACGGCGCGGGCCAGTACGTTGACTTTGTCGCGGCTGAGTCTCACAGCACCGCCTTGTACTTGCGCACGAGTTCGGACTTCACCTTGCGAAACATCTCCTGATAATTAGCGCCGCTCTTTTGCATCTCTTCGGAGTAGGCCTCAAGGATCACACGGACTTCGTCGTTGATGCGGTCTTCGAGAGAGAGTTCATCGACCAGCGCGGCATTCACTCGTTCGGTGACGGCGGAGACAGCCGCGGTTTCGATCATCTTGGCGACGATCAGTTTTTTGGTAACTTCGCGGGCCAGGTAGCCCACATATTCTTTGGAGAAAAGCATGTATGGATTGAGATTTCCGCGTGCAACCGCTTGTTTTATGAATTAAAAAGTGTATCACAGGGCTGCGCAAGAACACCGGTGGGGATGGTGTTCAGTGGGATTTGTCATCAACCGGCCGATCACGCAGCGTGTAAACAAACTGGCGAATTTCGTGGCGCTCGCGTTCGGCCTCTTGTTCGGATGCATGGGAGAGCCGCTCGTAGGCCTGCATCTCTGTTTTCGACTTATCGTTTTCGCCCAGCTGACGGTACACACGAGCGAGGCGATAGTGGGCTTCTTCCATTTGGGGATCGGCTTGCGCGGCTTTTTCGAAGGCCGCGAGTGCCTGTGAATTTTCGTGGCGATCGGAGTGAACGATGCCAAGTTGTAGATAGGCCGCTGCGAACTTGGGATCAAACTGGATGGCGCGGTTCAGAAGAGATTTGACTTCCGAAGCACGGGAATTCTCGGGCTGCTGCTTCCAAAGCGCGACGGCGTAGTAGTAGTTGGCTTCCGCATTGTCCGGGTGCAGCGTGGCGAAGCGATGCAGCTTTTCGACGGTATCGGTTGGAACGGTTTTCTCAGCGCCCAGCATTCTTCCCAGGAAAAGGTAAGGCGCGGGATCGCCTGGGCTTAGGTCTGACGCCTCGCAAATTGTCTTCACGGCGCGATCGTTGAAGCCGAGAGCAAATTGTGCGGCACCAAGCCCTAGCAACATTCGCACAGAATGAGGGAATGAATGGCTCCCCTTTGAGAAAACTTCGATCGCAGGTACAGGCGCGTGATGCAGAAGAAGTTCCGACCCCCAATCGAAAAGATACGGCTCGGTCGGATTTAGTTCTGCCGCACGCTGGTACTGGCTCACGGCTTCCAGGGGATCTCCAAGCTGTTCTTCCAAGCTGGCTAGTTGATGATGGATTTCCGCGTTGTTTGGTTCGCGCTCTAATCTCGCGCGCAGAGATTTCGCCGCTTCGCCCGCTGCGGCAGCCGATTCTGCGCCGGCGGAAGTGGCTAACGACGCCGTTTCCTTGGCGAGATTGTTGCGGCTGTGGATGACAACGTCGGAGCCGTGACCTCCGAGATTAGTTGCGTCTTTGACTCCAGCCACTGTGAATTGTGGCTCGTCGGAAAATTGCGGCTGCATGGTGGAGGCGGCGGACTTGTCAGCCGGAGCCAGTGTGAGATTGGCAGACTTCTTTTCGTGGAGACTCACAACGATGGAGCCGGTTTTCGCCCGCAAATCGCGCAATGAAGCGGAGAGACTGTAGAGACCGGACGGCAGGTTCGAGAATCTATACTTCCCTTCCGCATCTGTTCGAATGGAGACGGTTTTCGCCGGATCGTTGCATTGCAATTGCACCTCAGCATCCGCTGCAGGGTCTCCGTGAGAATCGCGCACAGTTCCACTCAAAGACGCGGACGCATCCGGCTGCTGCCCGAAGACGAGATGGATAGGTGCTACAAGCAAGAACAGCAAGAACAGCAAAAGGATGCGGCCCATGAAGGGACGGACGCATCTGGTCGTCCGGACTGCGCCAAAATAGCTTTGCGAATCACTCATGGAAACCGCTCGAACCCTGAATTCTAGCTTGCCCGGGGGCGTCCTGTCCGTCAAACGTCTGCGCGCCTTTGTTTGCGGGGTTGAACCCCGCAGTGCTGAAAATTACTGGCACTCGCATCCACATACCAATAGAATGCGTTGCGCTGTACATGGGCCAACCAAAAATGCGAAGCTACAAAACCTACGCGTGGATTCTTACGACAATTCTTACATTGTGCGCCGGATTGTCCGGACAGCAGTCTTCCACCAAACGAAAAGTAATTGTTGACCAGGACGCCGCTGGGCCGGCAGGAACGGACCAGCAGTCCATTCTTCTTTTCATCCAGTCGCCGCAGACTGAAGTTCTTGGCGTCACGGTTGTGACAGGCGACGCGTGGCTCAAAGACGAGGTCGCGCACACCTTGCGCCTTCTCGAACTCATCGGGCGAACAGACATTCCCGTAGTGCCGGGAGCGGAGTATCCGCTGGTGCGGCGCAAGGAAGAAACAGAATTGTGGGAGCAGCAATTCGGAATGGTGCCGTGGACGGGCGCGTGGACCCCGCGAATGTACCATCCTCACGATCAGTTGGGGGCGATGCCGGAAGGGGTGCCGACGACCAAGCCCCTGGATGAAGACGCGGCGCACTTTATGGTGCGGATGGTGCACAAGTATCCGCATGAGGTAACCATCTACGCCGGTGGCCCCATGACGAACCTGGCGCTCGCAATGGCAATTGAGCCTGATTTCCCTAACCTCGCGAAAGAACTCGTCTTCATGGGCGGAAGTTTGAACCCGAACACAGATGATCCCGAATTTACGAATACTCCGCGGCGCGAATTCAATTTGTGGTTCGACCCGGAGGCAGCGCACGTTGTGCTGACAGCGCCCTGGAAAAGAATCGTTTGCACGACCGTGGACATCTCCGTCAAGACGCGCATGACGCGGGAGTTAATCGATCGCGTGAAGGCGGGAAGCTCTCCGGCAGCGAAGTATGTGGGCACGTACGCGCGGCTGCACGGACAGTACAACTATCTCTGGGATGAGCTCTCTGCGTTGGCGTGGATTGACCCGAGCCTCATTACGGCGAAGGAGTCGCGCTATCTGGATATTGACCTCAGCCGCGGCGCGGGAAATGGGCAAACGCTGAGCTGGACCGAGCAGGACAAGCCGAAACTGGTCGGGCTGGCGACGGAAATTCAGGTCGATCTGGATTTGCCGAAGTTTTACAACGAGTTCGTTGATCTGCTGAAGGCGCCTACGCCCAAGCCGTAGAGTTTGCTCGCAACGCCTGCTCGCGCCGTGAAGGTCGAATTCTCGATGGCGCGGGCAGAGACGTAGCAAGCTCCATCTCTACGATCACCGCTTTAATTGCTCCAGCATTTCTTTCGCCTGCTGATGCTCCGGGCGCCGCTTGAGCAATTCTTCGAGTACGGTGCTTGCCTTTTCGCGGTCGCCCTGCACCGCGTAGGCACGTGCAAGATTCAAGTATCCCTGATCGAATGAAGGCGCGACGCGGATTGATTGTTGAAAACTCGCAATCGCCTCGCTGGGCCGCTGCGTCATCACGTAAAGCACTCCCAGATTGTTCAGCGCTTCGGGATAGTTCGGCCGCGCTTTCAGCGCCCGCTGCAAGTATTCGTAGGCCTTGTCCGTGTTGTTGGAGTGGGCGAACACCATGCCGAGGCCGTAGTTGGCCTCAGCGTCATCCGGAGCAATCGCCACTGCCTGCTCAAGAGTTGCATGGGCTTCTTCCCAGCGCTTGAGAGAGCGATAAGCGTTGCCTAGATTGTTCAGCGACAACAGATGGCGCGGATTGATTTTCAACGCCTGCTGGAATTTTTTGACCGCGTCCGTGAGCTTTCCCTCACGCGTATCGAGCACTCCGAGATTGTTCCAGGCGTCGGGTCGCGTATCGGGATAGCTTGCCGTCAGCTTGAGGCAGCGCTCGAAGGCCCCACGCGCAGCAACGTTCTTGTCCTGATTCAGGTACACGCTCCCTATGCCGTAGAGCGCTTCGGCGCTCGAGGGATCGTCACGCAGCGCTTGCTGTAACCAGACGTCAGCCTGATCGAGATATCCACGCTGATAAAAGAGCGAACCAAGGGCGAGATAGTTGCGGCCGAATTCGAGGGTGTGCGTCGAGCTTGGGAATGGCAACGCGAGATTGAACCGTTCAGCATCGGTTTGCGGAATATGTTGGAAGTCGTGCTCGACATGGTCGGAATCAATCGCCCCCTGATATACCTTGACGATGTAACCCTCGGCATTGATCAAGAAGGACGTGGGAAGGCTGAGATCGCGGTGACGATCGAACATCTGACGATAGAGGATGTTGTAGATCGCGGCGATATCTTCCGAGGCACGCAGAATCGGGAAAGAGTACCGGGAATCTCTACTGGTGGTGGCCTTCGTCTTGTCGGGCGATTTGTCTTGTTGCGTTGTGAAATCTTCGGCGTTGATAAAAATTACTTGCAGACCTTGCGCGCTCCATTGAGAGTAGTGACTCTCGAAGGCAGCTAACGCCCTCTGGCATACTTTTGAGTTGGTTGTAGAGAAATTCAGCAAAACCGACTTGCCCTGGTTTGAAGAGAGCGATCGCGTTTGGCCAAACTGATCCGGCAGAGAAAAATCGGGAGCCAAAACCGGCGCCAGGAGCCAGGTTTCAGCATTGGTTGGAAGCGACTGCTTCTCGGCGGAATTTACAGTGGACGACGTCGGTTCATTCACGCTAACGAAAGCTTCCGTGCGAGAAGCCTTCTCGCCCTCGATGATCCATACGCGATGGTTGATGGGGAGATCGTTTAGCTCTTGCACAAGCCCGCTCGGCCAACGGATCGATGCGCGAATTGTTCCTTTCGCATTGCCGAGGCCGAAGAGGACATCTTTGGTGTGCTGGGAGAGAAAACCTGAGCCCGCCTGAACAGACTTAGTTTGCTTTCCCGTCCCAGTGTCGATTGTGATCACAGCGCCGACCGCATCACGATTGCTCTTTGTACCCTGCAGGCGAAATGCAATCGATGGCGGCAGACTCTGCACAACATTCTTGAGCAGCCGCAACTGCGGCGCGTTGCGGTTCTTCAGCACGATCTCGAGACGGCCGTCGTGGTCGAAGTCGGCGGCCGCGAAGCAACGCCCGTCTTCGATAAAGTCAAGACCAACTGCCGCCGAGACATCCGAGAACGTCCCGTCGCGATTGTTTGCGTAGAAAACATTTCGCTCGTAGCCGCTCCATGTTCCGTCAGAACGGATGAGTTCGTTGATGGCGTTCCACCCTAGCTCGTAGGGCTGTGCGGCATTGGCTTCATCGGGAGAATTCGCCACGACCTGCCGCCAAAAGAAACTGTTGAGATCGGGCCGCGACAGGCCAGATACCATGCCGTTCGTAATGTAAAGGTCAGCGAACCCGTCATGATCAAAATCGACGGCGTCGCTCGACCAGGCCCACCGGCCCATCCCAACCCCGGCTGACTTCGTCGTGTCGTCAAACATATCGTCGCTGCGATGCAGCAGAGAATTTCCCATCGCGTGCTTCTGATAAAGGGCGCGGACTTCCGCGGAGGAATTCTTTCTGAAAATATCGCGCTCTGAAATGCGAAGGCCAGCCGCGGTCCACATGTTGCCGACATAGAGATCGGCGTTCCCATCGTTGTCGTAGTCGAACCATGACACGCTCATGCCCGCACCGACGTCCTCGGCCTTTTCTTTTGCAGCAACATCCATAAATGTGCCATCACCGTTGTTGCGGTAGAGGTTCTTGCGGCCGAAGTCGTTGACCACATAGAGATCGGGCCAGCCGTCATTGTTATAGTCATTCCAACCGCAACAGAAGCTGTAGCGCGTGTTGTTCCTGTCGAGGCCCGACTTGGCGGTCACATCGCTGAATGTGCCGTTCCGATTATTGCGGAAGAGGAAATTCGGCGGGCCATTTTCGGCGTCGTGATATGGCGTCGGATATTTGTACTGGCCGGCGCCCTGGTAATAGGCGTACAGGCAGAAATAGATATCGAGCCATCCGTCGCGCTCGTAGTCGGCAACGGCTGCGCCGGTGAACGTCCCTTCTGGAGAATTCGCAAAATGGAACGCGTCAGGCTTCTCTCGAAATTTGCCGTTGCCTTCGTTCACGAACAGCAGCGGGCCGGTGTTCCGTACAACAATGACATCCTGCAAGCCGTCGTTGTCGAAGTCGGCGAACAATGCGCAGGCGGTATTGTCCAAAATGCCCAGGCCGGAGGATTCGGTGATGTCATCGAACGTGCCATCGCCGCGGTTGCGATAGAGACGATTGGGAAGGCCCGCGGGCTGGCAGACGTAGAGATCGTCGAAGCCGTCGCCATCGATGTCGGCGACGGAGACTCCGTTGTGGCCGTAGATGTCAATGCCGCATGCGCCATCGAGCACGGTGCGCCAATAGTCGGCCCCGTGAAGCATCTGCGTTGAATACGAAGGAGTTGCTGCAAACGCTGCGGAGGCGATATCAACGAAGAGGGGCGAACTGGAGCGGGCGCGGGTTTCGTCGAGGATGTGCCAACTGGTGATCTTGAACTCGCTTGAGTTCGAGGATTCCCAAACCAGATGCCAGGTCCCTGCTCGCTGCTCGCGATGGAAACCGGAGCCCGAGCCAACGAGTTCGTAACGGATCCGCGTTTCTATGCGCCGAGGAATGGTTGCGGCGTCAGCGTTCCCAATCTCGATTCCCGTGATTTGGAATTCGGCAATTGTTATTGCAGAAAAGCCGTCCAGAGCAGATTGCCAATCGCGAAGGAACGCGTCGCGATTGAGATTCGGTGTGTCTGCGA
>DATAUY010000199.1:0-57311 GCA_036268025.1 Candidatus Sulfotelmatobacter sp.
CGTCGGCGTCGCCCAGATCGTAGATCCGGATCACGTTTTTATGAGTGACCTGGTGCGCGAGCAAGAGTTCCTGCTTGAAGCGCGCCAACATCGCTGGGCTCGACGCCAGCTCAGGCCGAATCAACTTTAGAGCCACCGGACGGTCCAACTCCCGGCCCATGGCCTTGTACACCGCGCCCATGCCGCCCTCGCCCAGCAGTTGGAGAATCTCGTAGCGGCCGCCGAGAACATCACCAAGTTGCAGCGCCGGAACGAAATTCTGAAAATGGCTTCGACCTTTTCCACCCGGCCGCGGAGGGGGACTCGTATCAATCTGTGTCGCTTGGAAATCTTTCAGGGCGGGGCCAGTATCGGCAGCAGGTTGCGGGAAATCGACTAAAGTAGCTTCAGGATCAGATGGTGGGTGCGAGCCAGAACCCTCGCCTTTGGTCGAGGCACTGACGGCCGGGCGATTGGCCGTGTTGGACCGATCCTGGGGGTCGATCCTTGAATTCTGCTCTGGCATGATCCACTGCCTGGGACAAGGCTGAAAGCACCGAAAGCCCGCGCGAAACTGACTCAAAGTATATACCCGCCTGTGACGAGCTTCGGAGGTAGATCGGAGGCTTGAGTCCTATCAAGTCAACAGCTCCGGGGAAACTGCCGGTGGCCGATATCTGGCAGTTGCGCGGGCATCGCGGAGGGCCGCCTTCGGGCGAACTACTCAATGAAGCAATCTTTTCCGTCTTCGCCCGATAATTGATAGGGGAGAAGAAAACGAGAGAACTATGCACAGCAATCCGGAAACTTGTTCCTTGTGTATTTCAGAAGCTGGTATCTGAGAGAACGGCGCGGGTAATCAGGAGAAGAGCATGCGAGTGAACAACGCGCTCAGCAACGTACCCGACAACATTACGACCGATGATGGGGCCAGCCCACAACAAGCTGGTCCTGCTCTGGCTCCGCACTCCGAAAACGCCAGTAATGCCGCCCCTCCGTCTGAGGGCAAGCGTCTTGAAGGGCAATTGGATGCCTTTCTATTCCGCAACCACCTCGAGGCGAGTCCCAGCAAGTCCCCACTCAATCTCGCCGGCTCGGTCTCAAGCAGCATGGTTGCGGCAACCAAGTCCCCGTCGCTGGCCGGGATGCGTCTCGGCACGAACCAGTATGGAGAAGAAGTCAAAGTCACGAAGGAAGTTGGCGATCCGAAGGGCTATGACAACCGCCTCCAGGCGATTTCTATTGCCCGCATGAATGGAATCGACCCGGCGGCAGTGGTCCAAAGCTCGGACGGAAGGTTTCATGCGGTGCAAACGACAGCGAATTTTGATACGCCGCGGCAGGTTGCATCGGACAACTCCATGCGCTCCGTGGAAGGCTTGCCATCGTCGGCGCACATCGATGAGGTTCGCGACGAAGTCCAGGCCATGCGGACTGAGTTGAAACAAACAGGCGACCGGATAAGACAGGCGAGATCCGAAGGAACCTCGCCGTCGCCGGAAGATGTGCAACGCAGAGACAAGGTTTCCGCCGAATTACCGCAAAAGCAGAAGGAACTTGCGTCTTTGGTCTTCGGCGTTCCGGAATCAGAAATCCAGTTCAATAAGTCTCCCCAGGATGACGTACCCGGCAAGATCAATATGGATGCGGACATGCCAGGAGCGGCTGGCACGGAGCACTTCGACACGAAAAATCTAGCAGGGGACCAGGCTTTTTCGGTCAGCCTCGACCGGCTGATGAAGCCACACGAGGCGGCGGGCACGCTCTTCCATGAACTGTCGCATGCACAAGACGCCGAGACGGCGCACAAATGGCTAGACAAATTTCGCCAGGAGAAAACCGGGTTCGGAAATTCCCCGGACGATGTTAAAAGCTTTCTCGACTGGCTGAAAACCAGGAAAGGCGGAGAGCAACTCCATCAGTACCTTTCTCAGCAGCCCGCTTCGAGTCTCTCAAAATCCGATACGGAAGTTGTGGCCGATGCAGCAGCTCATGCCAACGTTTCCACCGAAAGCCGTGCTTACGTGCACTCAATTAATAACGGAGCCCAGGCGGGAAATCTGGCCGTCGTCGCGGACCAGGTAAAGAGCTATGCGCAGGCGGTCAGGAAAGGCCAAACCATGGAGCCGTTTCCCGCTTCCGCTACGCGGCAGGCTTTGACGCAGGAACTGCACAATATGTACCAGCACCTGCCTGACGACAAGGCGCGGGAGGCGTTCAAGGCAGAGGTCAAGAAGGCCGCCGCCGAGGGCGGCGAACCAAATCTCTGGATCACGCAACTGGATTTCATAAAGTAGAAGAAAAGCTGATTTGCCAGTAGGAGTCGCCAACGAGGTCGACGTCGCGGGGTGCTACAATCTGCGATCAATTCGGACGGTATCGAGCTGGATTCGAAGCGCCGACTGCACCCGCGAGGGCCCGATCACCGGGAGCGATGCTGAGCTGGTATCGGATCCGGAACTGCCGCTCGCGGCTTCTCGGGCAATTCTGAACAAAGTATTTTGTCCCTCTTGCGATGCCTGAACTTAGTCAGATTGCCCAATATCAAATCGTTGAAGCATTGCCGCCGTCCGGCAAGGTGCGGGCCTATCGCGCAACCGACCAAAGGACGGGGCAGACAGTCACGCTCAAAACGACCAGTAAGGATGCGAGAGATCCCGAGGTTGCCGGACTAATTGCTCGATTGAGAAGCGAGTCGCAGGTGGGCGCAAAGTTGAAGCATTCCGGCATCGTCGAAGTCTACGAGTACGGGGAAGATTCTCAGATCGCCTATCTCGCGACCGAATTTCTGGAGGGGTGCGCCTTACAGTCCCGCCTGCGTGTTCCGATCGCGGACGCCGGGAGCCTGATCATTCAACTGCTGAACGCTCTTGAGTATGCGCACCAGCAGCGTGTTCTGCACCTGAACCTGATTCCCGCCGCCCTGGTGCTGACTAGTAAGGGGCACCTTAAAGTTCAAGGGTTTGGCGGGCCGCAGGCCGGTTCTGACGATTCTGCCTATCGCTCGCCGGAACAGTTGGAAGGCGGCGCGATCGCTCCCTCGGCCGACGTTTTTTCAGCGGGTGCTTTATTTTACGAATGGCTAGCTGGTGCCCCGGCGTTTCCCGGACCGGCCGATCAACTGAGAAATCAGATCGTCAGCACACAAGAGACCCGTGTCTCTCACGTGAAGCCCAGTGTCCCGGCAGTTTTCGATGAAGTCTGCGGCAGGGCACTGGCGAAGAATTCGAAATTCCGATATCCGCACGTACGAGCCTTTCGCGACGAGGTTTACGGTGCCTACGAAGAGGCATTTGGAAAGTCTCCTCAGGAACTGGTATCCAACGAAACGGCGGTTTCAGCTTTCTTGTCCTCGCTCCGGACGGAATCGAGGAAGAACCGGCCAGCTCCATCTCCTCCAAAACCCCAGCCAGCGCCTCCGCCCCCTATGGGGCCATCGTTGTTCCCCATGGAAACTCTGCGAATTGTAGAGAGAGACCTCGCTCTCTTTCTCGGCCCGCTGGCGCGAATCGTGGTGAAGGAAGCGGCGTCGAAAGCTGAGAACTTGAATGAGCTTTATCATCTTTCCGCTGAAAATCTGGCGACTCCGGACGACCGAGCGGGGTTTCTGGCTCGAAGTCCGGGAGGCAGGCCGATCTATCAGGAAGCGCAGGATGTTACCAACGATGCAACAGCGACCTCGCTCGATATTTCGTCGGACTCTTTGCTCTCTGCCATGGCAACGCCGCCCCCGGAGCCGATCGTAAAGGCAACTGAAATCAAACTCCCGTCTCAGCCGCAAGAGCCGGTAGTTTCGCAGTCGCCGAGGAATGCCGAAACACCCGTAGCTCAGCGAAAACAGGCGGTTGAGCCTCAGCGTCCAGGTCCACCCGCGGAAGCTCCGAAAGAGGTTGAGCCCCCCCAAAAGGCCGAACTCGACCCGAAGATAGTGGAACGCCTCGAGGATCTCCTGGGAAAACAACCCGAAACCCTCGCGGCCTATCTTTCAGAGAATCCGCCAGAACTCGAGTACGTGATTCACCCCTTCAAGTCCTCAGCCGAGGCGTTGATGCGCCTATATGAAGCGAAGGGCAAAACTAATGGCCTGATACCGCAAAACATCGTTTTCGATCGAATGGGCGTTGCCTCAATCCAGATGCCCGTGGATCCCGCCGCTGGGGGGACGACGCTGGGCGCAATGGGAAGCCCGCGGTATACAGCGCCAGAGATTCTTGCAGATAAGGGTGCCGATGCCTCGCCCACCGCCGCCGATATCTATTCCCTTGGGTTCATCTTTTACGAAATCCTGCTGGGCCGCAGACAGTTCC
Source organism: Candidatus Sulfotelmatobacter sp. (assembly GCA_036268025.1). GTDB lineage: Bacteria > Acidobacteriota > Terriglobia > Terriglobales > Acidobacteriaceae > Sulfotelmatobacter. The sequence continues at coordinate 4,287 of DATAUY010000199.1, forward strand.
GAGCGATATTCCGGCAGGAGACCGACCTCGACTGGTTGCGTTGGCACTCCGATCGCACGAAAGTGGCTCCATCGCTGAGATCTCAGTTCCCGGACCATCCCGCAGTTCTATCGGACTTGCTGCAATCCATGATGGAAAAGGATCCGGCCAAGCGGGCGAAAGACCCGGCGGCGGTAGTCTCGCGTCTTCGTTCCATCGCACAACAGGCGAGCCCGACCCTAGTCCGGCGGCACACCGAAACGGTCGTCAGCAAACCAAAAACTACCGCAACAGGCGCAGTCAGCGAACCGGTCAGGCAAGCCGCAAAGAAACGCTCTGGAAACATGACTCTGGTGATGATCATCGTGGCCGTTGTGCTTCTGCTGGGCATGTTGGCCCTGTTGTTTTTCCTGAGCGGAAAACCCCTGTCGCAGAACAAGCGCTGGTCGCATCCAGTCTGTGTTTCCGTCGCTGGTTCGAATTTGTCGATTTCGTGTAAAAGATTCAATTTAAACAACAAACTGCCTTGCTAGTGATCGGAGGTTTGTAGCAAAATATCGCCACGATTGTTTCGCACGTGACACCACCCTCAGCCCCAACTGAAGATGGTGTGTCCCGGGGAGCTTTCGTTTACGACGGTCAGATTTAGCCATCTTCCCTGGATATAGGTGTGCGTACCGCCTCCACTGAGGCAATTTAAGACTCACCATGGCCCTCAAGAAACCGATCAAAATCGGGAAGTACGAGGTCGTCGGCCTACTCGGCAAGGGTGGGATGGGAGTCGTCTACAAAGCCAACGATCCTCTCTTAGGGCGCGCAGTCGCCATCAAGATGATGACGACGCTGGATTACGTCGACAATCCAGATTTGCTGCAACGCTTCTACCGTGAAGCGCAGTCAACCGGAAATCTGCATCATCGAAATATCGTCACGGTCTACGAACTCGGCGATCACGAGGGCAGCCCTTATCTCGTGATGGAATACCTCGAGGGGGAAACGCTGGATGCGGTGATCCAGGGGAGCCGTCCGATTTCCCTATTCGATCGGATCAATTTCATCCTGGAAGTCTGCGACGGGTTGTCGTATGCGCATGCGCGATCGGTCGTCCATCGCGATATTAAGCCCGGAAACATCATGGTCCTGAAAGACAGCGGCGTGAAAATCGTCGACTTCGGGATCGCGCACATCGGCAATCGTACGGTCACTCGCACCGGGCAACTTTTGGGCAGCCTTCCTTACATGTCGCCCGAGCAGATTAGCGGCAAGCAGGTCGATGCCCGCACCGATATCTTTTCCCTCGGCGTCGTTTTCTACCAGTTGCTCACTACGCACCTTCCGTTCGATGGTGAGACGCCGGCGGCAACCCTGCTCAAGATTATTCAGGAACGTCCCAAGCCGCTCTCTGAGTACGGGAAATCTTTCCCCGCAGAACTTGACGAGATCCTGTTGCGCGCATTAGCGAAAGACCGCGAGCAACGTTATCCGTCGGCGCAGGACTTCGCTTACGACCTGATCCAGATTCGTGGACGTATTCAGCAGGAACTGGTTGACGAGCATTTGAATGAAGCCGAGTTACTTCTTTCACGCGAAGAATTCGTAAAGGCGCGGGAGAAACTGGCGGAAGTCCTCAAGATTGACCGTCACAACAGTCGTGCGGTCGAGCTTTCGCGTGCCACTCTTCTGCGGATACAGCAGCAGGAACAGGGCGAGCAGGTCCGGCAGCTTCGCGTGCAAGCCGAGGAGGCTTTTCAGAAGGAACAGTTCGATCAGGCCCTGGATGCGGTGCGGAAGGCCATCAACCTTCATCCCACGGACCGCGACCTGCAACGTCTCCGCTCCAGCGTGGAGGATGCACGAGCCAAGACCGAAAAGCTGCGGCGCTCGTTGAAACGTGCCGAATCCGCCTACGAACAAGGAGAGCTGGATTCGGCCAAGCAGGCGATCGAAGAAGCGTTGTCGGTTGCGCCCGACGACGCACAGGCTAAGTCCCTGGATCGGATGATTCAACGGGACTGGGCGCAGCGCGCGCAACGCCTGCAAGTGCTTGGGTTCATCGATGAGGCGAGGCGCGAAATTGCGTCGCGAAATTTTACGCTCGCCATTGAGGTTCTACGCAAGGCCGAGGCCATCGATGCGGCCTCGCCCGAGGTGCAGGCACTCATTGATGCCGCGAATGCGGCACGCGAGCAAGAACGCCGGCGCAAAGCTCTGGAAACGGCCAAGCGGGAGATCGAAGCCGATCTCGACCGCGATGACTTTCAGCAGGCAACTTCGCGTGCTGACGCTGCACTCAAGGAATTTCCGGAAGATCGCGGGCTTCAAAAACTCAGAGACCTTGCCGAAAAGCAGCGCGCCTTTGCCGAGCGCAAGTCGTTCATTAGAGACAGTATTTCGCAATCTCGCGCTCTGCTCGAATCGGGTCAGGCGGAGCAAGCCCTTCAGGCGCTGCAAACGGCGCACGGCAAAGTCGGCGCTGAACCACAACTGGAGTCGTTCATAGTTGTGGTCCGCGAAACGATTGAGCGTCATCGAGTCGAGGCCCGAAAAAGCGAATTACTCCGACGGGCGAAGGACCAGTTGCGCCTCAAGGAATATGACGGTGCTATCCAAACGCTGAAGGCGGCGCAGGCGGAGCTTGGGGCCACACCGGAAATCGATGACCTGCTCCAGTTCGCGATTGAACAACAGATCGTCGAAAAGCGACGTCAAGTGGCGGACGCAGCCGCGCAAAAGGCGCAGGCGTTCGTAAAAGACGGAGACTATGGCAAAGCCGTCGACGTGCTGGAAGAGGCGCTGAAAGACGCCCCAGATGAGGAGTTAAGCATCATTCTGGCGCACGCGAAGCAGGCCGCGGCCGAGCACCGCAAACTGCTGGAAGAGGCCATTGCCAACACCGACAGCATGCTGCGGGGCCAGCGGCCGGCGGAAGCGCTGCGCTATCTCCAGTCGCAACCCGAATCGTTTTCGCGCGACGCAAGGTTCGCGGAATTATTCCGTAAGGCGCAAGAGCAGTCGGAACGCCTTCAGCACATCAACAGGGCGCTCGAAAAAGCGCGCACTCACCTCGGCAAGAATGAATTTGATCCTGCCGTTGCCGCACTTCAGGAATGCATTCGCACCTACGGCCGCACGCCAGAACTGAACAAACTGGTCGCGCAAGTTGAACAGCGTCAGGGCGAGGCGCTGGCCGAGACAATGGAGCAGGCACTCTCTGCGAGCAGGGCCTTGATCGGCGAGGGGAAAGCCGACCAGGCGTTAGAGCGGCTTTCCTCCATGAATACGATGGCCGGCAGGGTTTCGCCGGAGCTGAGCCGCGCCCTTCAATCCCTGCAACAGGAAGCGACGGCAGCGCAAGTCCGCAAATACAAGAACGATATTGAGCAACTGCTGGCTCAGGGATCCCATGAGGAAGCGAATTCCTTGCTTCGGCACGCTCTGGCGGAATTCCAGGGCAATCGCGATCTTCAGACGTTGAGCAAGGCATTGCAGCAGGCTGTGCAGAGAAGATCCGACGCGGCAAAATTGTTGGATCAGGCTCGCGAGCTGTTCGCGAAGCAACAATGGCGCGAGGGCGCGGACATTTGTCTGCGCGCGGAACCCCTCACAACGCGTGACCCGGTAGAGCGAAACAAGATTTTTTCCACACTGGAATCGGTGGCCTCGTCTGTGGTTGAGCGCGACTGGCGCAGTGCGGAACATGTGCTGGGATGCCTGACGCAGTTGCAGCCCAATTTTGTGCCATCATCCGCAATTCAGGGCAGGATTTCACAGGCGCAGCACGAAGAGTCGGTTAAAGAAGTCCTGAACGCAGCCGCCGGCATTCAATCCCGCGGGGACATTGACGGAGCGCTGGCAACGGTGAAGTCTGGCCTCGCGCAAGATCCCCACGAGCCGCGGCTCGTTGAACTCGATGAAAAGCTGCGTCGCGCACAAAAAGAAAAACGGGATCTCGACCGGCGCGAGCAAGAGCGTAAGGAGCGGCAGGACTTCGTTGCGGGAATTCAGCAACGGTCTCAGTCCGAGCGAAGCGCCGACGGCCGTGTAAAGCTGCTCGAAGAGGCTCTCCGCAAATATCCGGACGCGACAGGTCTGCAAGAGAGCCTTGTGCAGGCGCGTGAATTGCAGCGCAAGGTCGCAACCTTCGCCGACGACGCCGCGCGGAATGAGAAGACGCAGAAATACGATCTCGCGATCCGGAGCTGGACTTCGATCGCACAGCTGGGGATCGTTCATCCGCAGGCGGAAGAGGCAATCTCGCGTTTGACGGGAAAGCGAGAGCAGGCCCGTGCAGCGGCAAAAAGTGCGTGGCTCAGCCGAATCCAGGACTCACTGGCCGCCTATGAACTGGAAAAAGCTGGCTCGCTACTGATCGATGCGCAACGGGAACTGCCCAACGATCCGCAACTGGCAGCGGCCGCCGCATCCCGCGACAAGATTCTGAAGCGGCGCCAGGAGAACATCAGCCTATTGAACCTGGCGCTCGATGAATTCGCCGCGCAGCGCTGGCAGCGCGGTTCCGAGTTGGTCGATCGCGGGCGCGGCGGCGCTCCCTCCGATCCGGCTGTCGCTACGGCTGCATCAAGTGCGCTAATTGAAGGAACCCGAGCCGCGACCGGTAAAGACCTTCACGCGGCTGGAATTCTTCTGGACCAACTCACGAGAATTCAATCGAATGCGCCGGAGATTGCCGACCTGCGCAACGCCCTGACGCGGCGAACGTATGAAGAGGCGGTCGACCGGCGCTTTGCGGAGCTGCAGGCGCTTGTTCAGAAATCCGGTGCTGAAAGCGCTCTCAACGCGATCGACGCCGCCTGCTCGGAATTTCCGAATGAATCGCGGTTTCCGGGCCTGAAGCAAGAACTCGTACGTAGCATCGACCTTGAAAAACAAGCGCAAGCCAGACAGTCCCGGCTTATCGAAATTCTGGATGCCGCCCAGGCGCTCCGCGCCGGGGAAGATTTGTCGGGCGCGCTGAAAAAAGTCGAGCAAGGCCTTCAGGAATTTCCCGGGCACTCCCAGTTCGTTGAGATGAAGCGTTCGCTCGAAAAGGCGATTCGCGATCTCGAGAAACAAAACCAGCGGGAAGAAAAACAGCGAACGCAGGCGCTCGTCCAGCAGGAAAAGCAGGATCGGCAAGATCAACAACGTCGGGAGCGTGAAGAAACAAAACGCCGTGCGACAGAAGCACGGACCGCGCAGGTTTCTGCCCAACGAGCTGAGACGGCGGCTCCCCGTCCCTGGAAAGCTTATGCCGCAATCGGCGTTGCGGTAGTAGCCTTTGGTGGAGCAGTGGCCTGGTTCGCGACTCATCGCGCGTTGCAGCCCGCCGAGACCATGACGGTTGCGGCGATTCCGGCGGTTCAGATCACTACAAGCCCTGATGGCGCGGTTGTGCGTGATGCGCAAACCGGGGCATCCTGCGTAACGCCACGATGCGCTTTGCAACTGTCGGCTGGTGCCCATGAACTGAAGATTGAATTGCCCGGATATCAACCAGTCACGAGGTCTATCTCCGTAGATGCCAACGGAGCCAGTCCGATCTCCGTTGCGCTGCTCCCGATCGCGCACTCCGAGGAAACTCCCGAAACGCCCACGCCCGCTGCGCCGCCGGCGGTGGCCAGGCTCAATCTTCGCAACGCACAACCGGGCGCCGAGGTTCTGGTTGATCGAAAGCGCGTCGGCAGGATTGGCAATGCGGGCAGCTTTTCGGCGGATGTAGCCCCGGGCAGCCACGAAGTTGCACTGCTCTCCCGCAATCAGCAAATGGGGCAAGTTCAACGAGATTTCGCGAGCGGTGGCCGAGTCGAACTAACCCGTAACGATTTCATCAATGCCTCGAAGATGGCCCCTCCGGCTGAAGCTGCTGGCAGCGAGCAAGCCGATTGGCAGAAGGTAAGAAACTCGCAGGACGTTTCTGCGGTCGAAGGATTCATCAAGCGCCATCCGGGCGGAGCGTTCACGGCGCAAGCGCAGTCGAAACTGGAGGGTTTCGATTGGGCGAAGGCGGTAGCGGGAGGTACAGCCGCCGGTTACAGCCAATATCTCAACAAATTTCCTGGCGGGAAGTATGCGCAACAGGCGCAGGGCCAGATTGCCGATCTGGATTGGCGCGCGGTTGAAAACACTACAGACACGGCAGCCTTGCAGGACTTCGTCAGAAGGTATCCCGCGGGAGGCAACCACGACAAAGCTGCCGCCAGATTGGACGATCTCTCGTGGCAGCAGACAAACCAGAACGACGCGGCCGGCCTGCGGGCGTATGCCGGCAATTTCCCCGAAGGACGGCATGCTTCCGAGGCGCGCAAGAAGCTGGAAGATTTGAGTCGTCCAGCATCGCCAACACGCAATCCCGACAATCGCGCAACTTCCACACCCCCTGTGGACGATAACAAAGCCATAATCGACATTTTGGCCCGGTACCAGAAGGCATACGAGTCGGAAGATGTCGGCGAGCTGCAGAAGATATGGCCGGGAATGACGGGAGGTCAGATTAAAGGCGTAGGCGACTTCTTCCAGCAGGCGTCAGGGCTGTCGTTGCAGTATCAGGTCACGCAGACGGAGATTAACGGCGACACGGCGATTGTACGGTTCACGCAGAATCTGAAGTACTCCGCCGGCGGAAAATCGGGGAAAAATTCGGCCAAGATCATCATGCAATTAAACCGGACGCCGGCGGGCTGGCGTATCAATTCAATTCGATAGCGAATTTCGGAGGAAAGTACTATGGGGCGCGCAGCGCGATATCTGATTACTGTTTTTACATTGCTCGGTTCCACGTGGGTTTATGCCCAGGGACCTTGTCCAACGGCTTCATCCACCACATCGAGCACAATCCCTTCGCGCTCGGGCGACCTCATCTGCCTGGTTCCGCAGGTGTACGGGCCAGGTGGCCTGGTAGGTGTGGACCATGGCGGTCCGCTGCTCTCGACCGCGGCATTCAGCCACGCGGCCCATTTCACGAACTCCGCTCTCGCAAGCCTGACACCGTTGAACGCTGAGATCGGAACCCAGTTGAGCCAGTTGCCGATCACTTCGCCTGTATCTGGATTCGTGTTCTCGTTCAATCCGTCTTTGGGCGTCGTTTCCCGCCAGACGGAAGGATTCGGACCGGTCCTGACCGAGCGTCCCGATACCATCGGCAAGCACAAACTGTTTGTCGGCTTCAGCTATCAGTATTTCAATTTCGATAAGGCTGACGGCGTCAACCTCAAGAACTTCGGTGCGGTTTTCCAGCATGAAACCGAGGCCGATCTCTGCACGCCGGGTTCCCCGATCACCTGCGGATCCGATGGCCAACCGATTTTTCAGCATGACATCATCGCGACGCAAAACCGGATCGACCTCAAGGTGCACCAGTTCATTGGGGTAGCAACCTTCGGCGTGACCGACCGGTTCGACCTATCGGTGGCAATTCCAATCCTTCAGGTCCGAAACTCCATGAACTCGGACGGAGTGATCGACAGTTTTGAAACTGCTTCGGACAACCCGCCTTGTTGTGTGCATCAATTTGATCCGTCGAGCCAGCAGATTCCGTCGTACGAAACGTTTTTCGGCGGTAATCATGCCGACTTCTTTGGCAGCAAGTCGGCCAGCGGCATCGGCGACATCACGATTCGTGGCAAGTATGAAGTCTACAAGGGCGAGAAGGCCGGCCTCGCCCTTGGAGCAGACATTCATCTGCCCACCGGAAATGAGCAGAATTTCCTCGGATCGGGAACGTGGGGCTTCCGGCCATTCGTAACAGTGTCGTACGCCGGGCGGATCTCTCCACACGGCACGTTCGGATACCAGCGCAACGGAGATTCGATTCTTGCGGGCGATATCACGACCGACACGAAAGCCCACCTCCCCGATGCTTTGACCTACAGCGCTGGCGTTGATGTCGGAGTCACGCATCGTCTCAGCGTCACGGGAGACTACATCGGACAGGCGCTCATCAACACCAAGCAGATTTCGGCTACGACATTCACCGATGTTGATGGTGGACTGCATCCGACCATTTCGTCGGCCACGGCGACCGTTAACCAGGCTTACATTTCCGCAGGCGCCAAGTTGAATCCGTTTGGCAGGCTGCTGCTTGTCGGCAACGTCTTGTTCCAGGTCAACCAGGCAGGCTTGCACTCCAAGCCGGTCCCGCTGATCGGAGTTTCCTATACGTTCTGAAGTCGTGTTCGATCGCGATTTGCAGGAAAGGGCTACAGGCTGATTGATCAACGCGGACACTAGCTGGGATGTCATGCGGCGCATCGGCGACATCGAGCGCCGCAACCTCATCCAATCAGAGATTGAGGGAGGCGTGTTTCTCCAGGACCTCCCTCAGCATACTGTCTTGGAAATCCGGACCTCGAATCGCTGCTATACCGCAGAGGTTTTGGGTCCGGAAAAAGTGTTGATATCCGGGCACCCGCTATATTGCCCCGAGCCGGTGCAGGTAGGGATCGCCGGGTCAAGCTGGGGCGGTTCACTTCTCAAAATGGGTTTCGTCGGCCGGGGGATGCACCTGGAGATTCGCCATCCCGATTACGATGCACCCATCATTACCTCGCCGATCCGCGAGATCCGTGAGTGTTCGTAAACGTTCATAAATGCTGGCTGATTGGATGAGAGTGCAGTCCCTTGCAGGGATTTCCAAGGGGAATCATCGCAAGAAAGAGGGCCAGGCCGGCAGAGGGCCAGTTGCGACGGAAAATCGGAAATCACGCTAATTTAACGTTTGCCTCTTTGAAGGGTTGGTGTAGACTGATCGCGCTTGAAGGCGAGTATTTGGGTCTGCAGCGTACAGACCCTCGGATACGAGTTCGGATAGTAGATAGCTTCTCCTCAACAACGCATTTCTCCTGCACCGGCGTTTCCTGTGCTGCGTCCGCCATGTCTGGGGCGACCCGTCCAGGGTGACGCAGGCCGCAGCTCGTTGTTTGCCGACGAAATGTGAGGAGACGGTATCGTTGTGAGTGAACCAACCACCGTCGGGAGTAGTACGACATGTCATCGCCTAATTCGTTGAGACAGGCGAGCGCCAGGGTGCCAGGGGAAAGCCCTGCTCGCGCGGAAACAACCCGGCTCATCGAAGCCCACGTCTCTTATTCCCACGCAATCGCGGCGGAAGTAATCCGCAAATTGCCCCCCGATGTTGAGCGGAAAGACATCCAGGGATGGGCAGAGTTGGGACTCGTCGAAGCCGCCAATTCGTTCGATCCCAAGCGCGGAGTTCAATTCAAGACATTCGCCTATTACCGCATCAAGGGTGCTATCTACGATGGGTTGCGGAAGATGGGTTGGTATCCCAAGGGCGTATACCACCAACTCCGGTTCGAGATGCATGCCAACGAGTACATGCAGGATGTTTCCAGCGAGCCGCAGCGGTCCGCTTCGCCGGAAGCGCAGCTTCAGGACCTGAAGAGCGCGGCTGCGAACCTGACGAGCTGTTACATGCTCTCCCTGGACGCTCTGCCCCGGGAGCCGGAAGACCAAAGCCATATCTCGGCTGAGGAGCAGGTTGTTCGGAATCAGCAAAGCAGTCACGTTCGGACATCGCTGGCACAGTTGCCGGAAACGAACCGGCGGGTGCTGGAACTTTGCTATTTCGAGGGACTGACTCTGGAAGAAACTGGCCGAAAGATGGGCCTGTCGAAGTCGTGGGTATGCCGTCTGCATGCCAAGTCGCTGGAACTGCTTCGCCAGCGAGTGCTGCGCCTTACCAGATTAGGGTCGGGACCCACTCTCGCAACGTTTCCCGGTCCTGCCCGATAACTAAGTTGTTATGGTCGATCCAATCGCCAAAGCGGCGCCGGGCAAAGCGCTCGATGCGGTAAACGCGCAGGACAAAGCCACACCTTCAAAGAGCGGCCAATCGAAATTTGACCGCGTCCGTGCCGACTTGCAGGACCGGAACGCCCAGCAGATAGCAATTCCACCTGAGGTAAACCAGGTTTCCCTACAGCAGCAAAAGGCCATGCAGGCTGATCTTTCCAGGCAGGTCGCCAAAGGCGCGGCGCCCCAGAAGGTCTTGAGCGTCAATATGAAGCGCACCCAGATCTCGGTGGATCGCCTCACCAAGCGCGTTAACGCACTGCCGAAAACGCCATCGTTTCAGCCGCTTCGCGACCGGCTGGCCAGCATTGACGCGCAGTTTCAAGATGCCGGCAAGCTGGTGAATTCAATCAAGGGCGGCGAGAGCCAGAAGGAACTCTTGGGCATTCAGATGAAGATGTATCAGCTCGGCGAGAACCTGGAACTGATGAGCAAAGTCGTCGAGCAGGTGACGTCGGGGACGAAGAGCATCTTGCAGACGCAGGTGTAATGTTCCGTGGCCGCACGGATGTAGATCTGGAGAAGCAGATCGGGGGCAACATTTGAGCTGGAAGAATCGTTGCAAGTTGATCCTGGTAGCAGGACTGGCTCTGGTTCTGGGTGCATGCACCCATGAATTACAGACTGGCTTGACTGAGCAGGAGGCGCAGGAAATCGTCGTTCTGATGAGCGAGAACGGGATTGAAGCCTCAGCCGCGAAAGTGGCCAGCGAGAAGAAGGGCGAAGAGAAGTGGAATGTCGTCGTCCGCGGCGGGGACCAGAACCTGGCCCGCGCCTGGCGAGTCCTTCAGGAAAATGGCCTGCCCCGGCAGAAGGACAAGGGCCTGGAAGATGTTTTCGCGAATGCAGGGATGATTCCCACCGCAACAGAAGAAAAGGCGCGGCTGCTTCTGGGCACTTCTGGCGAGATCAGCCGGACATTGAAATCCGTAGATGGGGTGGTTGACGCGCACGTATTGGTAGTTCTTCCCGACACCAGCCCGCTGCTCGACAAATCAGAGCGTGTGCCTCCGACCGCGTCGGTTTTGATCAAGTATCGCGGGGACACAGTTCCCCTCACCGACGACGACGTCAAAAAGCTGGTTGGGAGGGCAGTCGAAGGGTTGCAGCCGGAAAACGTCGCGGTGGTTTACAAGAAGATTCAGCCTAAGCAAGCGGTGGACCGGAATATCATTCCGTTGCTGGGAAACCAGGAGATCCTGTTGGCTGCATTAGGACTGTTGGCTGTGACTAGCATCGGTTCGCTGGCGTTGGTCGGAAAAAGCCGGTGGCAGAGATCCAAGATCGAGAACCTTCAGAAGGAATTGGCTGCTCAAAGCGCTGCTGTGCAAGCCGCCTCAGCCACGCCGATGAAAGTTGCGAGGACAAGTTGAACCCTGGCAATTTGAATCTGGAGGTCTTCTGCTATATCGGACTGCTCCGCTTTCCCGAGCAACTGGAGCCTTCCCTCGCGATATTACCCAATTCCATGAAGGCTGAAGCGGATGAACTGCTGGCAAAGCTGAAGCCGCTTTCACAGCCTGAGTTGCTGCAGAGGTGGGGTTCGCTGCGCGACACCGAATACGTTGCGATGAGGAGTGGGGTTTCCCAGCGCCTCGGAGTGGAACTGGACGCATTGCCACCGGCGTTGCAGACCTGGTGTGCATCGTGGTGGGCAGATCACAATGGATGAAAAAGTTCTCAAAGCGGAACCTGTTCTGGAGAAATTCGGCGGCTCCGCGCCCAAGGTACTGAAGCGCGAAGTCTTTGAAGCGGCCCGCGAAGCCCGCGACGTGGTTGCCCAGGCGCAGGAAAAGGCCAGGCTCATTGTCGAAGACGCAGACCGCGAGCGGGCTCGAATTTACGAGGACGCCCGTCGCGCCGGAAATGCCGAAGGATTCGCGGCGTGGAACCAATCTCTCGCGGACATGACCAGGCGCACCGATGATCTGGCCCGGAACTGGGAAGAAACGATGCTTGAGCTTTCCGTTCACATCGCCCGCAAGATCATCGGCGAAGAACTGAAACTCCATCCCGACACCATCGTAGGGATCGTCCGTGAAGTGATCAAGGGAACCCGCACCGGTAGGCATCTCGCAATTCAGGTCAATGAAGAGGACGCGGAATATGTCCGGGCAAAGATCGACTCGCTGAAACAATTTCTGGGGGGCGGCGGGGAAATCGAAATCGTCTCGTCCACGCGAGTCGAGCCCGGCGGATGCGTGATTGAAAGCGAGCTTGGCATCATCGATGCGCGGCTTGAAACCCAACTTCAATGTCTCGAAGACGCCCTCAAGCGTCACAATCCTTCCGAATAATTCGGGCCATGGCCAACGTCGCTAATATCCGCCGGTATCTCGACCTCATCGATCACGCGTCGCCGGTTCAGGTTCGCGGACGCGTCAAAGAAGTTGTTGGGCTGGTGGTGAAAGCTGTGCTGCCCGAGGCCTGGATAGGGGAGATGTGCCTGATTCGCAGCCCGCGTTCCTCGCAACCGGTAAAAGCAGAAGTCGTCGGCTTCCGCGACGGGGACGTGCTGCTCATGCCTCTCGGCGAGTTGGTCCATGTTGGCCCACACAGCGAAGTCATTCCTACCGGGAATTGCCTGACGGTAAAAGTCGGCGATGGACTGTTGGGCCGCGTTCTCAACGGATTGGGAGAGGCGATGGACAGCGAAGTCAACGGCCCGCTCCAGTGCAACGAGGAATTTCCTGTTCTCGGCTATCCGCCAGATCCACTCAAGCGCCAGCGAGTGAACAAGCCGATCTCTCTTGGTGTCCGTGCGATTGATGCGGTCCTGACGGCGGGCGAAGGGCAGCGTATCGGCCTGTTCGCAGCGGCCGGCGGCGGCAAGAGCACGCTGTTGGGAATGATTGCCAGGAACACTGAGGCTGACGTCAACGTGATCACGTTGGTCGGCGAACGTGGACGCGAGGTCCGCGACTTCATCGAGCAGGATCTCGGGCCCGAAGGGTTGAAGCGCTCCGTGATCGTCTGCGCTACATCCAACGAATCGTCCCTTGTGCGTCTCAAGGCGGCCTATGTCGGGACCGCCATCGCCGAATACTTCCGGAACAGAGGAAAGAAAGTCCTCCTGATGATGGATTCGGTAACGCGATTTGCCCGTGCGCAGCGGGAGATTGGCCTGGCTTGCGGTGAGCCGCCTGCGCGTGCCGGATACACACCCTCCGTGTTTGCCGAGCTGCCGAAGCTACTCGAGCGGGCCGGCAACTCCGATAAGGGATCGATTACCGCCATCTATACCGTGCTCGTCGCGGGAGACGACATGAACGAACCGGTTGCGGACGAAGTCCGGTCGATTCTCGATGGGCACATCATTCTCTCGCGCGAACTCGCCGCAAGAAACCACTATCCTGCGATCAACATTCTGGAAAGCGCGAGCCGCGTCATGGGCGCGGTGACGGGCAAAGCCCACCGGCAATCGGCTGGTGCCCTGCGCGATGCGTTGGCGACGTACAAAAAGAATGAAGATTTGATTCTTCTCGGAGCGTACAAGAGCGGGGCCGATAAGCGCGTAGATGATGCAATCTCCAAGATAACGTCGATCAATTCGTTCCTGAAGCAGGCGACTGACGACCGCTCGGACTTTGCAGGTTCCGTCGAGGGCCTCGCCAGCATCTTCCCGCCGGGGGATAACTGACGATGGCGGCGTTTACCTACCGGTTACAGACGCTGCTCGATCAGAAGGAACAACTAAAGAAGCAGGCGGCGCGTGAACTGGTCGCGCTGGAAGAGGAGTTGAGGAAGCAGACAGCGCGAATGCAAACGTTGCAGCAAGCGGTCCAGGAATTGACGGAGAAGCGGCGCCAAATGCGGCGCGATTTGTTGAGCAACCCGGCGCAAGGCGCCGCTCTGAATGCGCAAATGGTGCAGGAAAGAGCCGAATACGCGAAGGTCGTGGGATTTCAGATTGAAGATGCGCAAGCGGACGTCGTCACACAGCGCGGTGTGATTGAGCAATGCGAATCCGATGTGCAGCAGGGCAAGAGGCGAGCACAGGAAGCGAACCGCGAAGTCGAGATCTTGCAGAAACACAGGGCGAAACAAGAAGAGCGCTTCCGCCGAGAACTACAAGAGAAGGAAGACCTGATGCTCGACGAAATCGGCAATGTCTTGTACACCAACAGGAGCCGCTCGCTATGAAAATCACCGATGTGCCGCCCGATAGCGACCCATCCCTAAACAATTCAGACGACGCGAACTCGCAACAGCTTTCCGAGCAGGATACAAGTTCCAGCTTTGCAAAAATGCTGGCCCGGAAGCGTACCGAGGATAAGGAAGGAAATCAGCCTCAAGACGCCGCGAAGCGTCAGGCCGATACAAAAACCGCGCCAGTTGATCTGATGCTGCCGCCTTCCACTTTTCAAAACTCGATTCAGCCGACGGCGGTGGAGTCGAAGCATATCGTTGCCCTTCCGCCCGACCTTCAACAACTGGTGCGTGAAGTTTCGGTTGCGGTCAATTCCGCGGGAAATCATCAGGTCAACATCGAGATGAACTCGAACGTCCTGAAAGGGCTTCAAATCCGCATTGAGCGCGGCGAGTCAGGTGTAGCCATACAATTCAAGAGCACGTCGGACCAGGTTTCGGCTTTGTTGAGCAACAATGTTGCTTCTCTGTCGCAGGGATTGGCCGACCGCGGGGTGCGTGTATCGAATATCAGCATCTCCGGCGGGCGCGCTGCTTCCCGCTCGCAGGATGCCAGGGACTCCTATCCCGGCCAAGCTGGACGTCAGAGGGGTCGCTAGTGGCAGCTCAGCTTCGTTCTGGCTCGCGAGTGCCACGGCGATATCGCTTCGACAATCTGGCAACGTTCTCCCGCAATGAAGTGTTGTTGTGGAATTGGTATTGCCGCGCTGTTCCAGGTGGCGAATGGCTCGCGTGGGTCCAGGATATCTTCGGTCATCTCCTGGAACGGCCGAACGGATATCAGTTGCGCCTCATTCAAAGCAACCAGGTGGAACCGCAGTCCGGCGAGAAAGTTCTGGAATTCGGGTCGAAGAATGAACTCTTCCTCGGCCGCCATGAGCAAAACGATGTTGTGCTTCCAGCCAAAGCCATTGCCGGCAAGCATGCCCATGTTTCGATGAAGGACGGCCAGCTCTTCCTCGAAGATCTTGGTGGCCAACTTGGAACTTATTTTTGGGATACGAAGCTCCCGGCCAACGGCAAACAACTCGTGCGAAGCGGCGATCAGTTCACAATCTTTCCTTACCGTTTTCGCATTCAACTTGAGTCGGCATGGACTGCGGAAACCGACATTACCCTGCAAAACTGCTCTCTCGGCCTGACGTCTCGCTTGGAGTACATCGGTAGAACGCCGCCGGAGTCGACATCGTTCGCGCTGAACGTCCATCCGGGCACCGAAAAGATTCTCCTCGGCGTCAACCCGGCCCTTCTCTGCGGCCTTTCGCAACGGGCAATCGGGTCGCTCGGTGTGAAGAGTGTCAAAGCGCCGGTCAAGTCGGATGACGCGATTGTCGGATTTTTCCTTTTTTCCATCCTCGAGCGCATGAACCGCCGGTTGAAGTTCCCGCAACAGTTTTCCTTTGAGCGGGACAACAAAAATGCCGGTCCGGGCGGAACGAAGGGGATGAGCATCAGTTTTACGCTGAAGATCGACGATCTGGCTGGAAGTATCCGGCTGTTCTTGCCACTGGCATTTCTAACGCCGTCGGACATGGCACCGCCGAGTGGCAGTGAGACGAATTTTCCGCCCGGGCTGGCATGGAAATTGCCGATATCTGCCGGGTTTGTCGATCTTGGCGTCGAGGACACATCTCAGCTTGCGTTGGGCGATATTATCGTTGCGCAACCTGCTCCCGCGATCCTCTTTCCGGGTAACTTCGGCAGGGGCTGGCTGATGACTAGCGCGGGAAGCAACTTCGAACGCTTCAGTCTCGATAAATACTTTGAGGGAGGGGTATCCGTGGCAGAAGGAACTGACGTGTCCGCATCGGCGGAGAAGCCGGCAATCGAAAGCTTGCCGTTACGCCTGCATGTAGTTTTGGCGGAGAAGGAATTCACGCTCGCGGAAATTCAATCCTTCACTTCCGGGACTATCGTAGAACTTGGCGCCAGCAAGCTGGAACCTGTTCGTTTGATGGTCAACGGGAAAATCCTTGGCGAGGGCGAATTGGTCGAGGTTGAAGGTAGCCTCGGCGTCCGCGTGCTTGGCTGGAGCAACAAGTGACGCTCACTGCCATTCTGTTAGCCGCGCCGGACGCGGGCGAGCAACTCGCCTCGATGAATTCCCAGATTGTGCAATATGTCGAAGTGTTGCTGGGGCTGATCGGCGTCCTGATTCTGGCTTATCTGACGCTGCGCGTGGGCTTGCCGTGGTTCTTTCAAACGCGCAATCCGGGCGATGGGCCCATCGAAGTGTTAGCGCACTATTCTCTTGAACCGAAGAAGGGCCTCTATCTGGTTAAAACAGGATCACAAGTTTTCTTGATCGGCACCGGCGAAAATCAGGTCGCGTATCTGACCGCGGTCAGCGAAGAGAATGCGGCCGAGATCGTGCGTTCTGTTCGCCAGCGCGAGGTGCCGCGTCGCGATTTCCGCCAGATTTTGAGCCGCTTTCAGAAACCAGGAAAGGCCGAATAGCGATGCGGACGGGTGGCAGGAAGATGAGCCGGCTGTTGCTGATCGGAATGCTTTTGTTTCCGACGCTTGCGCATGCGCAAACCGGCACTCAGGTCGCAAATCCGGTGGTGATGGTGATTGTACTCGGGGCCTTGGCGCTGGCTCCGTTCGTCATCGTCATGCTGACGTCGTTCGTGAAGATTTCGGTGGTGCTGTCGATCCTCCGGAATGCACTGGGCACGCAACAGGTCCCTCCCAACCAGATCATCACCGGACTGGCCTTCGTCCTGACGATTTTCATCATGGTTCCTGTGGTGCGACAGATGTATGACGATGCTGGAGCATTCTCGAGTTCGAAGGACATCTTCTCTGAGGCCAGCGTAAAAAGCCTTTACGACGCCAGCAAGAAAGCCAAGGAGCCTTTGCGCCACTTTTTGTCGAAGCACGCCCAGGCGAAAGACCGTGAATTGTTTATGGAACTGGCCATGAGGCTGGAGTACAGCGCCGTCGAGAAAACGCCAGCTCCTGCAGTGCAAGCGACCACGCAGCCCAATGGTCCCCAGATTACAGCTACTCAGCCGGCAGCGCAGTCTCCAGTCGCTGTACAGTCGCCATCGCCCACCGTGCCGGATGTGAACAAGCCAGATAAAGACGATTTTCAGGTCCTGATACCGGCCTTTGTGACGAGTCAGTTGAAAGAGGCTTTCGAAGTCGGCTTCCTGATTTTTGTGCCATTCATTGTGGTGGACATGGTCGTCGCGAACATCTTGCTGGCAATGGGTATGCAGATGCTTTCGCCGAGCGTGATTTCGTTGCCGTTCAAGCTGCTACTATTCGTGGTCGTTGACGGCTGGTTCCTGATCGTGCGCGGTCTGGTGTTGAGCTACGTATAGGAGGCGGTTTGAGCGTCGAGGCCATTATTCGCATTCTGAGAGAGGGGCTATTGCTCGTGCTTCTGCTCTCCGCCGGCCCAATGCTTGCCAGCATGCTCATTGGCCTTGTCGTTAGCGTGCTTCAGGCCACTACTCAGATTCAGGAACAGACCCTGAGCTTTGTTCCGAAACTCGTCGGGGTTTTTCTCACTCTCGCCCTCCTCGGTCCCTGGATCCTGGCGCAATCAGTTCAGTTCACCGTCGTGCTGTTTGACACCATACCGACGGTGCGCTAGGGGACTCTTGCGATGCTCGCCGCCCTCCAGCGCATTCTGGCCGATCTCGGAATCCATGAAGACGTCACGGTCCTCAGTATTGTGTTTGGACTGATCTTTACGCGCCTCGTTACGGCGATTGCATTAGCCCCATTCCTGGGTGGGCGCGCAGTATCTTCCAGAATCAAGGTCGGCCTCGCTGCGATCATCAGCGCGATCTTGTATTCCCCGCTCGCTCCAAAGGTCAGTCCCGGCGATTTGGATGTCGTTCGTGTCCTGGGCCTTCTGGTGAAGGAAGCGGTGATCGGTTCTACGATCGGGATACTTTCACAGATCATCTTTCACAGCATCCAGATGGCGGGCGCAACCATGGATTATGGACGCGGCATGAGCCAGGCCACGTTCTTCGCGCCGCAACTGGAAACTAACGTCTCTTTGATCGGCCAATTGCAGCTCCAGGCCTCCATCGTTATGTTCCTGGTGCTGAACGGCCACTTGCTTTTCCTGCGAGCATTGGCCGCAAGCTTTCAGACGATCCCGGTGCTTCAGTTTCCGCAGTTTCGTGGCGGAGCGATGCTGGTGATGGAGCAACTCGCTCGATATACCGGAGAGAGCCTTCTGATTGCGGTACAACTGAGCGCTCCGGTCTTGCTTGCGCTGTTTCTGGTTGATATCAGTTTCGGGATGCTAGGGAAGGTCGCTCAGGGATTGAATGTTCACAATGAAAGTCAGCCGGTAAAGGCCATGTTTGGCCTGGCGGTGTTTCTGCTTTCGCTGTCTTACACAATCAGCCGGATGCCCGGATACTTTTCAGAAATGGTGCAGCAGATCGAGCTGCTGGTGCGGAATATCGTATGAGCGGCTTACTAATAGCTGTGGAGCAAGCGCATGCCTGGTGAAAAGACAGAACAGCCGACTCCGAAACGAATGGAGGAGTCGAGGAAGAAGGGCGAGGTCTTTAAGAGCAAAGACTTCAGTCAATCCC
Source organism: Candidatus Sulfotelmatobacter sp. (assembly GCA_036268025.1). Lineage (GTDB taxonomy): Bacteria > Acidobacteriota > Terriglobia > Terriglobales > Acidobacteriaceae > Sulfotelmatobacter. The sequence goes on from DATAUY010000199.1 coordinate 22,793, forward strand.
TGCTGTTCATGACGGCGGCTGCGGTGCTTACGATAGGAGGGCCGGCTTACGTATCGCAACTGGCCGCGCTGATGACACAAACGTTCCAACCCGCAGTGCTCCGCGGGGACATGCAATTGAGCGAAATGGGAAGCCGGCTCGGCTACGCCTGGTCAAAAGCCATGATTCTTTCCACGCCGCTGCTCGGTGCGCTCGTGGTTGCGGCTGTCGCGACGAACTTCGTCCAGGTAAAAGCGTTGTTTGCTCCAGAGGCCATCAAGCCGAAGTTCGACAAGTTAAACCCGGTCGGGGGATTCAAGAATATTTTCTTTAGCTCGAAGACTTACATTGAGCTTCTGAAGAACCTGATCAAGTTCGCCATTGTCTTCTGGGTGCTGTACAGTTCGATCAAAAGCGGTCTGCGGGACATAATTCCCACCGCGGGAATGGGGATCTCGCAAATTGCCAAACTTGCCTCTCATCTGATGTCGAGCGTCCTTCTCAAAGTAGGCGTGGTCTTCGTTATGCTCGGCGGGGCAGACTTCATGATCCAGAAAAAAATGTTCATGAAGAAAATGATGATGAGCAAAGAGGAAATCAAACAGGAATACAAAGAGTCCGAAGGGGACCCGCACGTAAAGCACATGCGGAAGCATCTATTCGAGCAGATGATGCACGAAAGCGTTGCCCACAATGTGCCCAAGGCGACGGCCATCGTCGTAAATCCGACGCACCTGGCAATTGCGATCCGTTACGATGAGCGAAGCATGCAGGCGCCGCAGATTGCGGCGAAGGGGCAGGGCTCGATGGCCCTCCGAATCATTGACATTGCGAAGAAGAACCATGTTCCAGTCATCCAAAACATTGGGCTGGCGCACAGTCTTTTTGACCTGGAAATCGGTCACGAGATTCCTGAGGATTTGTACGAAGCTGTGGCGGAAGTGCTGAATTTCGTCTACCAGCTGGCAAACGCCAGTGCTTGAGAGGAGTAAAGGCCATGAGAGTTGATTACACACTGCCATCGATTGAGCCCGAGCGAACTCCGGAACTACCGGAGTCGCCCGAGACGCAAACGGCGATTACGTTTCGCGACCAGTTGCGGGGTCCGTCCACCGACGTCCCGGTCAGTTGGCAGCAGCAGATGCACCTGGATACACGGCCTCCCGACGCGGCGCATCTCGATCCGCCGCAGCGCCCGCAAACCATGGAAATCCGCGACGCCGAGACCGAGGGCAAGCGCTGGCGCAGCATGCTGTCTCGTCAGGACAAGTCGCTCGCGTCGGCCAACTTCGCGGATTCGAGTCAGAAGCAATCAGTCCGGGTAATGCTCGATATGCTGTTGGACATGCAGCACGCAGGCGATGCGATTTCGGCTCAAAATGCCGCAGTGACACGGGGATGATTATGCCTCAACCGGGCTGGAGCAACGAAGAGATTTACCTTTTAGCTGAACGCGGTCACGCCTTCTACCGGCAGGGCAGTTATCAGGAAGCCGGCATCATTTTCGTTGCACTGGTTGCGCTCGATCCCTCAAACGCATATTGCCGCACGGCGCTGGCCGCCCTCTGCATGGCCACAGGCGACAACAGGCGCGCGGTCGAGGAGTTGTCGGTCGTTTTGCAGCAGAACCCCGCCAATCATGCAGCCCGGGCCCGCCGCTGCGAGGCTTATTGCGAGCTGCGGAACTGGGACAAAGTGCGGGAGGACATGGAAATCCTGCGCCGGGCAGGGCAGCGGCAGCTCATCGAAAGGCTCACCTGGCGCATGCAGGCCAGTGGAAACAGCACCAAACGGAACTAGCAACTTCCCGTATGCCTACCCGATAACTTGATTGAGTTGGGACGGCAACACCGTACCAAACAAGGATGAATGAGGAGGCAACATTATGGGCAGTGTGATTAGTGGCATCGAGCAGGGCGTAGGCAGCCTGGTGCAGGGCGCAGGGTCATTGGCCTCGAATCCGGTTGTAGATACAGTTGCCAGCGCTATGGGTTTTCCTGAACTGGGTATGGCCAGCAGTCTTCTCGGAGGTCTCACGGGATCAGCCGGCGGCGGCAGCGGTGCTGCTTCTGGACCGATCTCGGGAAATCCTTTGATCAGCAGCGGACTCCTGCAGGCTCTCGGCGGGCAATCGCAAATCAGTTCGCCGTTTGGCATGGGCGGAAACGTTGGAAGCACGGGCATGCAGGGTTTGCAGGGCCTGCTTGGTGGGAGCGCTAGCGGCGGCTTTGGCGGTGCGTTTGGCGGACTTGCCGGATTTGGCGGTGGCGCGAGTGCCGGCGGTGGCGCGAGTGCCGGCGGTGCTGGCGGTGCCGGCGGTCTGGACTTCGGTGGAGTTTCTTCACAGGGCAATCAGGATCTGAATCAATTGAACCAGATGAATCAGCAGGCTGAGGCTTTCCAGCTTCAAGAGTCCCTGATGCAGCTGGCGCACCAGGAGAAAATGTCGGCCTTGAAGGACATCGGCTCGGCATTCCAAGGCTAAGAGTCGCACCCGGAAGAGTGCAACTTCGACATCAGCAATCAACAAGATCGATAACAGGAGGAAAAAGGAAATGACACAGCAAGCTACGGTACCCGAAGGGGTGCTGGCAGTCGCGAAACGAATGCAGGCCGGCGAGCAGCTCGGCGCCATGGTCGGACTTAACGAAAACCAGATCAAATCGATGGCTGCTCTTGGCTACAATCTGTACCAGCAGGGCAAGTTGAAGGAAGCCGGGATCATGTTCAAGGGCGTCACTGCATCTGACACGAACGCGTATTTCGGATTTGCGGGAGTCGGAGCAGTTGCTTTGGCCATGAAACCAGCTGATCTTCAGACTGCTTTCACGTACTTGACCCGGGCAGCGGAACTCAAGTCCGATGATGCGGACATCCAGGCCAACCTGGGTGAAACCCTTCTTCGGATGGGGAGGCTGGACGAAGCCAAGATCCATCTGGAGAAGGCATTCCAGCTTGATCCGGACCACAAGGACCCTGGCGTAAATCGCGCTCGAGCCATTGTCACCGGACTCGATGCGATCGTGAAAGAAGCCACCAAGCGTAAAGAAGCGCAAGTGGCCAAAGCCAGCTAATGCATTCAACCCGCGCAGGATGCGTGAACACAACGTTCCGCATCCTGCGTGATCTTTGTTTTTCGCGGCAGTCGAGACAGAATGGTTGATATTCAGCGTCAATTCCTCGAAATCAAGAAAGAGATCGTAGTCGGCAATCTGCTCGGAGTGCTGACTCGCTTCGCTGATCTCATCTTGGTTGCGATGGTCGGGGTCATGATCGGCTTGATGATCATCCCCCTGCCGACCTTCCTGCTCGACATCTTTCTGACCATCAATATCACGATAGCCGTGACGATATTGATGGTCTCGATCTACATTTCAAGTCCCGTCCAGATCGCATCATTTCCGACCTTACTTCTTCTCACTACCCTCTACCGCCTCTCTCTCGACATATCCGCCACCCGTCTGATCCTCCTTAAGGCTGATGCCGGCGAGGTGATCCGGGCGTTTGGCATGTTTGTGGTGAGCGGTAATTTTGTCGTTGGCGCAGTGATCTTCCTGATCATTACGCTGGTTCAGTTCATCGTGATCACCAAGGGCGCGGAGCGCGTGGCGGAAGTGTCGGCCAGGTTCACGCTCGATGCGATGCCCGGCAAGCAGATGAGCATTGACGCCGATTTGCGGGCCGGCATTATTGACTTCCAGACGGCACGTGCCCGGCGAGAAGGGTTGGCCCGCGAAAGTCAGTTTTATGGTGCGATGGACGGCGCCATGAAGTTCGTGAAGGGTGACGCGATCGCTGGCATCGTGATAACCCTGATCAACATCGTCGGCGGGTTGATCATCGGCGTCGCCATGAACGACATGTCTGCGACGGAAGCGGTGCAGACTTATTCGATTCTGACCATCGGCAACGGCCTTGTTTCGCAGATTCCAGCGCTTTTGATTTCGATCTCGGCCGGCATGGTTGTGACGCGCGTCGCATCCGAACATAAAGACACAAACCTGGGCAAGGATGTTGCTGTCCAGATTCTCGGGCAGCCGAAAGCGATCGCCGTCGCCTCCGGACTGCTGACAATCATGGCGATTATCCCCGGCCTGCCGAAAATTCCTTTCTTCGTTCTCGCCGCGGTAACCGGTGCGCTCGCCTACGGACTGAATCGCGCGGAAAAAATGAAGGTTAAGGCTGACGAGCAATCGCAGCAACAGGCCGCGACCAAGGCGTCGCAAGACCCGCAGATGTCGCTCACGCTGCCTCTGATCCTGCAAACCAGTGAAGCGCTGACGCCGTATGTCGATGTCGAAACCGAAGAAGGCAAGAATTTTTACCAGCGGCTGGTGCAGATTCGAAACGGGCTTTACTTCGAACTGGGAGTGATCTTCCCCGCGATACAGATCAAGGGGAATGTGCCAGGAGATCCGGGCAGCTACACCATTTGGGCGAACGAAGTGCCTGTCGTGAACGGCCAGATCCGTCTGGATGCGGTCTTGGCAAGCGACTCCGCTGAGAGCATGTCGGTTTACGGGTTCAAGGGTGAGACTACTTCCAATCCGGCCACTGGCAAGCCTGCGGCATGGCTTCCCCGCGATCAGACTGAGCGTGCAAAAGGGGTCGGCTATCAGGTCTGGGACACGCCTGATATTTTGCTTCTTCACCTGGCTGACTATCTGCGGAAAAACGCTAAGGAATTCCTTGGACTTCAGGAAGTGCAGCGGCTCGTGGCTTCACTAAAGCAAGTCTATCCGACGCTGGTGGAAGAGACGGTTCCAAAAGTAGTCTCGCTTCAGACTCTGACGGAAATTCTGCATAGGCTCGTGGACGAAGGTGTTTCGGTTCGGGACCTGAAGTCGATCCTTCAGGTGCTTTGCGAATGGGGAAGAGTGGAGCACGATGGTCTCGCGCTTGCAGAGCACGTGCGGGCCGGGCTCAAGGCAAGAATCTGCTATCAGATCTCTCAGGGACGGCCCCTGCTATTCGTATACCGGCTCGATCCGGAATTTGAAGAGATGTTCAGGAATTCCATCCGGCAAAGCGCCAGTGGCTCCTATCTGGCAATGGATCCCGCGATGAGCCGCCAGGTGATGGAAGCGGCGCGCGCGCAACTCGGCGATCTGCCTGCCGGGGCACAGCGTCCTGTCATTGTGACGGACAGCGAGATTCGCCGGTTCGTGAAGAGGCTTCTTGATTTTGGAATTCCCGATATCGCGGTGCTTAGTTACGACCAACTTACACCGCAGATCAATTTGCAGCCGTTGGGAGTGATCTCTCCGCCGGCAGGTCAAATCTCTGCGCGGAATTAAGTGACCTACTGGGCTGGTACCGAGCAGGTTGTGTGTAGATCGCGGATCAGGGATGAGAATTGGCGGCTGATAGTAAATCCCGCTTCAGTGAGTACACGTTGACTGTAGCTTTGGTCGGCAACGTTAGTGGCTGTAAAGGGCGGGGAAGTGGCAGCCAGGGCGTGGCGCAGCAGTTCCAGTCCTGGAGCAAGACCGCCTTCAGGGCAACGAAGATCATGCAGCGCGGTGCATCCGGTTGGATCGGTACGGACAACGGCATACGCTTTCAATGAGCCGTCGCAATATGCGCCGAGAAATTTGAGCTGTGAGGCGGCATGACGCAGGAAGTTGGGCCGCTGCGTCCACTCAAACCGTGCGCCGGATGGGATGGGAAGCTGCAGAGCTGAGCTCACGCTGTCCGCCCTTATTTGAATCGCAGGATCTGGCGATGGAAGCGTCAGGTTGTTCGCGGCGAGATCGAAGAGTTGGAATTGCGGTGACGCCTTAATAAAACGGTAGCGTTGTACAGGGCGATCTGGGACGGAGCAGCCGTACAGTGTTTCATAACCGTCCGCTAATAGCGCATTGCAGCAGGTTTCAAAAAGAGCTATCGCAATTTGACGAGTACGAAATTGAGGAATTGAGCCCCAGTAAACGGTGTAGGCTTCGCGAGCAATCTCATCGACGGAGGTGAGTATGATCGCAGCCGGGTTTCCTCCAGCATACTGGATGAAGGAATGCGTGGACGAAATGTTCCAGTATCCTTTGAAAACAAGGAAACTCAAGAAATCGAGATGAAATTCGATGGACATGCCCCGCGACGACTCGTTCATCAAGTGAATTGCGTCGGGGATCGTATCGAGCGAGAGTGTTCTCAGCCCTTCGAATGGCATTAGAATCGGATATTACTACGCTCTTTGCAGCACCAAGAAGGTGACAACAATGGATACCGTACAAAAGGCGCATCCGGCAACCGTTTCCAAGGACGACATCGGATGGCGGCAGTTCCCGCAGTTTGAGAAATTGCTTTCCGCGGAAGACCCGTCCCCGATGATGAGCAAGGTGGAGAAGACCTGCCGGCAGCTTGATTCCCTCGCCAAGAGTGGTTCGGAAACAGACAAAAAGCGAGCTGTGGTGGCAATGGCGGCGTACGGGCGCTCGTTGGACCTGTTGCATACATTGTCCGAGATGAGAAACAAATCAGTTGATCAAAAGTAGCAACATCGGCGCGTAAAAACCGATAATTCGGATAGGAGGTACCGCCGTGGATCCGATCAATTCGCTTTTGGGTGCAACTGCAACACCGAATTACAACATCGATCAGATTTTGCAGGCGACCCAGCCGCAATCTCAGCCGAGTGGATTCCGCCGCGTGCTTGGAGGGCTCGTAGGGGGCATCGGCAATCTGGTTGCTCCGGGGATTGGCAGCGTCATTGGCAATGCCATCATGGGAGGCAGCGGACTAGCCGGCGGCCTGTCCACCGACACGGCGAAATACCTCCAGCTCCAGCAGCAGATGAACGTTGAATCGGAGCAATTCCAGGCCATTTCATCCGTAATGAAGAGCCGCCATGATGCATCGATGGCAGCGATCCGGAATATCAGCTAGTTTTGCGAGTCGACAGGAGCCTGAAATGACAGCCAAATGGATGATCGCGCCAAGCCATGAAGAGCTCGCATTTCTGGTGGAAGCCGGAGTGATTTATCGTGAGGCAGGGAACTTCGACGCAGCCCGCGATATTTTCAACGGCGTGAAATCGCTTTATCCAACGCACGATTTCCCCGAAGTTTTTTTGGGTACAGTCGAATTTCAACAGAAACATTTCGATGCCGCGGAGGTTCACTACAGGAAGGCGATCGAACTGAACCCGCGCAGCGCCTTCGCTTACGCTCATCTGGGTGAGGCCTTCCTGTTTCGCAAAGATAAGGAAAATGCGCGCACGCATTTGAAGACTGCGCTGACACTCGATCCGCTTGGCGACTTCGGCAAGCTGGCCCGGCGGTTGCTCGAGATGGCCGATCGAGTGACGTTTGTATAGATTTTTTGTGTAGATTTAAAGATTGCTCATGTCCATAGACGACATTAAGCCGACAGGTTTTGGCCAACGGAGCTACCCGTCCGCCGAGACCACTGGCGAGTCGAAGCCTGACCGGAATTTTGCCGACGTACAAAAAACCAGCACGGGAGCCGGCATCGCAACCGGGGCCTCTTCTGCCGCCGCTGCAAAGCTGACGAGCGCGGACCTCCAGGATCCAGACAAGCTCAATCAGGCCGTCAAAGATACGGCGACTGAACTAGTCGAATCACAAACCTCTGGCACCTCACTCTCCGCCAACGACAAGCGCGCTCTTGCCGATTACATGTCCGACGATCCCGTTCTACGCCAGAACATCGAGACCTACTTGCGAAAGGCTGTTTCCTGACGATGGAAGTACTGGTTTCCATCCGCGACAAGGCCGATTCGAGCACCCGTGAGCTTAAGGCTCCCATTGGTGATGGACTAGCAATCGGTCGCGGCGCCGAGCAAGGCGTTCTTTTGGACGGTCCGGACCTTTCGCGTGAACATCTCATCGTTACGACGGATGGCGTTGATCTCTACGTTGCCGATACCAGTAGCAACGGTACCTGGTTGAATGGAAACCGGTTAAAGAGATCGGCAAAGACGCGGATTACAGACGAAGATCTGGTCGAGATTCCCGGCTACGCGCTCACCTTTCAATTTGCGGATCGCGCAGCCAGGAAAAATGAGGCTGCGATTGAGCCAGCCCCGGCACCGGTCCTGGAAATGTCCTCCGCGGCCGTTTCGCTTCCGAAAAAACCTTCCAGCTTCCTCAGTCCCGTGTTCGGCTTCATCGGATCTTTTACCTTCCTCGAAAAGTTCATGATGATCGCGGGTGCCGGCGGGCTTCTTCTGCTCTTTTCCTACTTCGGATCGTAAACTGCCCTTCAGCGATTTGGTCGTTCCCTAGCAACTTCTACCCGTCTTTTCCGAAAATTGAGTTATGCAGTCAATCTGAGAGGGGAACCTGCGCAGGGTTTTTGCTCGGGGCAAGGGGCTTTTCATGAAGATAGGCAGCAATGCATTGGCGTCGGATTGGGGAGATACACCGGATTCCAACGTCACCCAGGTGCAACCAGGAGAGACTCTGCCGCAGATCGCCACGCGACTGAATGTCAGCCTCTCCGATTTGCAGAGAGCCAATCCTCAGATCGGCGATCCAAACTCGCTCACACCCGGCTCGAATATCCAGATTCCCGGGCAAGCGCAGTCCCCGGCGAGTGCGCCCGCACCTGGGTTCGGCGGGAACGCCGACGGTGGAGCCTCATCTTCATCGAAGTACATGGAGAGCCAGTTCGAATCCAGCATGATGCGGTCGCTGCTCTCGGGTTCGAACAATCTGAGCGTTATGCCGGCGAACAACCCTCCTCCCGGCGTCAGCAGCGGTGGAGTTACCCAGATGCCTCCGGTCGCCGATCCGGTAAGGGAACGCGCCGAACAAGGCGACCAGCAAGATCTCAAAGCAGGATTGAACCAGGTTTACTCCACGGCCGAGCACCTTGGCATTCATCACGAAGACATCGCGTCGATGCTGCAAACGATGGCCGGAAATCCTCCGCTGACGCAGCCGAAGATGATCAAGGCCCTGCACTTGTTCTTCATGGCCTCGGACATGTCTCCCGCGGATCGCAAGCTGGTCGACGATGCTTACAAATCGTCGAAGGGCGATCCGAGCCAGGTGGAGGCGCTCTCGAAACTGGTAGCCGATCCGAAATTTATTGGCGCGGACACGCAGACGAAAAAGGAATGGCTCGACAAGTTCAAGAATCTCGTGAACAGCCCGGACGTGCAAAACCTGCCCCCGGACGAGAAGAACATTGTCACCAATGCTCTCATGTCAGACCCGCCGCCGTCTGCGGACAAGATCAGCAAGACGCTCGACGTTATCCACTCGGCGAAAGATCTCTCGCCCGGCGAACGCCAACTTTTCATGGACGGGATGAAGCGCGCGGGTGGAAATCCACAATATGCGGCTAATCTTCAGAAACTCATCGAAGATCCGAAATTCAAGAGCCTGAAGCCGGCCGAGAAAACAGCAGTCCTAAGCCAGACGCGGAATTATGCAACGCCAGACGCGGTGAACAATATCGATCGTCTGCTGCACCGGAGCTGGTTCCACTCTGAAGACCTCGACGACAAGCAACGGTCGCTCAAGATGGTCGGCAGGCTGTCGACGTACACCGGAGGAGACAAGCAAATCATCAATAACACTCTGGATAAAATGCTTGGCGAGCATTCACCGATCAAGGTTCAGTGGAAGAATTACCCGATCCGTGACGATGGGTCGTCGATTTCCGGAGAAATGGGCGACGACAACGTGTTGTCCTTGAACCGAGGCAAACTCCCGAAAGGGAACGACAGCGTTCACGAAGACGATGACACCACCGACATGGCGATCGGAACGCCCACCCACGAAGTGAATCATGCCATGAATCCAACGCCGGTCGGCGACACGTTTGCAAATTTTCAAAATGAGTATCGGGCGTGGTTTGTGGAGTTCAAGGCGCAGCATGGCAGGGCCCCGACCAATCGAGAAGCAATGGACCAGCGCGTCTCGTGGCAGTTGAATCCTAAGAGCGCATATGGCCCAAATTCGGCCGGAATGCTGAGACATCCGAAAGAGGCGCAACAATTCTATGATTTTCTTTCCCAGATGACTGGAATGAAAGTTGATGCCAAGAATTGGAAAGCTGCGGTCAAGTCGGATCCGGCGACCTGGCCCGACAAAGGGCAGTCGACAGCTCCAGTGCCATCGGGGAATCTTGATAACCACTAACTGGCTTTCGAAACTGTTGTTTGCCGCCTTGCTGGGACTGAGCCGGGGGCGCATGGAAGGAATGACTATGGACGAAAAACTTCATCAGAAAATCGTACAGGCAGTGCACGCCGAATACGGGTGGAAGACTGAAGAAGTAGCAGTCGACGAAGTAGAGGACCTGCGCCGTCCCTCTTGCTCCTTTTACACGGCGCGAAGCACCGTGCGCCCGCTTTCGTATCTGGCAAACTATGCCGTGCTCAAAGCAAACGAGCTAGTCGGGATCGGCGACGAGAATGCGGTCACGAAGATTCTCGACGCATGTTCCAACGATGGATCCGCAGACTGGTGGGCAGAGATCATCACCCGGTTCCATCAAGACGTGGGTGGCGGCCTTGTGCTGGGCAATGAATCCGAGCGTCCTGACGTCGTGCGCCGGCTTGCCCAAGATGGAAAAACCTTCACACCGCCCACCCTCGACGACGCCAAACGGAGCGTCAGCTTTCTTCTGCTCGATGCAGAGGCCTATGTCGTGTACAGCGTGAAAGCGACCCGGATGTCCTCGGGTGGAATGGAAGTCGTCAAGACAAAATTGCTAGGGAATCCATCGAACGCTAAGCCCTCCGTGCGAGAAACACCCGCCGATGCGCGGAAAAAAATGCACCAGGCTCTGCGATAGCGTTGGGATTATTTTGTTTGGAACCTGTCGCCTTGTCTAAGAGCGGACGACAAACATTGGAAGAGTCTCAGGTAGTACCTATCGATCCACAATTTCGATTTTCCCGCCGATTGAAAGTTCGCGAACTGCAGGTGATCCCGCGATCTCGCATCACATGAAACTTTCACATGGTGAGAAGCAACTAATTCACCTTGATGTATAAGAAATTCAAAAACTCATTTCTGGAGGTTGGACTATGTCGCGGAAGTTGTGAACCTGATAGTAGAGCGGGAGAGAGCAAACAACCTGCAGCCAGATGGAAGTTTGCGGAGACCACAACGTGTGCATCAGTCGGGCACGCCTTCAGTTAACGGTGCCGACTTGCTCTGATAGTTCGGTGGAGTGATGTTCGTCGATGACCCGCACCGTTAGCTCCATTCGGAATGTCTTTCCTACAGGATATTGATCCAGGAAGTGTACGTCATCCAAATTCAGCAAATCGGCATGCAGCTGAACTCGGGAAGGGCCTAGCCAGAACTCGTCGTCGATGGAAGCTTCCGGGTGGATTGCGACGGCATCAACGATGTCGCACTCGGGCAAACGAGCCATCATTGAAATTCACAACGCAGAGCAATGTTCCTTGGTACTGATCGAGCATATTAGCCTCCGAAAATCCCTTGCGGATGACACTAACCATTCCTCAACCAGAATATCGGGGGGAGCAGATATTACTGAACCATGAGACTAGGTGACTTGATCGGACGCGGGGCTTGGAGCCGCAATAGTCGAAGTTGTTCAGATGCTTCGTGCGAGTGCATCTTTGACCATCCTTGGAGAAACCAGAACGCATCTGCGATTTTTGTGATGACTTCCTCCGCCGTGAGGAGCTGGTCGATGCAGAAATGTACTGGTAGTAGCCATGCAAGCGTTTCGTCGATCCAAAGCGATACCCGGACCTCGGCAAGGATTGGCAAAGGTGCGGGAATCGCCATCGCGCTTCCCGCGCGAGGATCATAAGGCAACGGTGGGGGCAATGGCCGTGGGACGTCGGCATCGTCCACGTCGATGGAGACATCTATCGGGAGTCCGCTTTTCATAAGCTCGATTACAAGATGTAGTCTCTCCCAACTGTCAATTCGCGTGTCTCGTCCCCAGTTGCGTTTGCGCTCAGTTCGCCCGAATAGTTTCTTGCTCACGTAGCTCTCCTTTACCCCTGTGAACGCAGAGCTGAAATTAGATTCAGGCAGGAGCTGACTCCCGGCGGCCAACCCATCGCATGAGCTGATTTTCACTATCTAGCAGCGGGTCGACACCACGCCAGGGCAAGGTCTGGATTCTCGGCGCGCCCGGGCGCAGAAATTGGTCCTATAATGAGCGCGTCAGGCACTTGTGAACCATGTCTTCCGGTCGGAGATTAGCCGGGTCCGTCATTGTTGTGCTCATTGCGAGCGGCTTGCTTCTGGCAGCATTTCGCGTGGATCTGCGGTCGCGCGACGAAGTGCACTTCAGCCGCGACATCCGCCCAATCCTTAATCAGAATTGCATGCCGTGCCACGGGGGAGTGCGGCAGAAGAACGGCGTTTCTTTTCTCTTTCGCGAAGAAGCGCTCGGGACGGGCAAATCGGGACGGCGAACCATCGTGCCCGGAGATCCTGGGACTTCGGAACTTATCGCCCGCGTGACATCGTCTGATCCAGAGACCCGCATGCCGTATCATGCAGCGCCGCTTCCACAATCTCAGATCGATCTTCTTCGGCGCTGGATCAAGCAAGGCGCGAAATGGGAGGACCATTGGGCGTTTGTTGCTCCGAAGCCGCAACCGCTGCCGAAGGTTAAGCGAGCGGGATGGATCCGTCGGCCCCTGGACCAATTCATTCTTGCGCGGCTGGAAAAAGAGAACCTCGAGCCTTCCGCGGAAGCCGACAAGTCGGAGCTGCTGCGGCGCGCAGCGCTCGATCTGACTGGGCTTTCGCCGACCTACGAAGAGCAAACTGCGTTCCTGTCTGACTCTTCCCCTGATGCTTACGAAAAACAGGTTGACCGATTACTAGCGTCTCCGCGTTACGGCGAGCGCTGGGCGTCGATGTGGCTGGATCTGGCGCGCTACGCCGACAGCAAAGGATACGAAGCCGACCGCGATCGACCCGGCGTGTGGCCTTATCGCGATTGGGTCATCGACGCTTACAATCGCAATGTTCCCTATGACCAGTTCGTGATCAAGCAACTGGCGGGTGATCTGCTGCCCGATGCGACGTTTGAAGACCTGATCGCCACTTCGTTCCATCGTCAGACGCCGAACAACGACGAAGGCGGCACGGACGACGAGGAATTCCGGACTGTCGCTGTGATGGATCGGTCTGCGACGACCTGGTCCGTGCTCAATGGGCTCACAATCAACTGCGTACAGTGCCATTCGCATCCGTACGATCCCATTCGGCACGCGGAGTATTACAAATCATTGGCGTTCTTCAATACGAGTCAGGACGCCGATCTTCCGGAAGACACGCCTGTACTGCATGTTCCGAAGGACAAGGTGCGGTATACCGAAGCTTCACAACTTCAGCGCGAAATTGCGAAGCTGAGACAGAACGTGGTCGATCAAGGACGGCAGATTGAAGGGCAATCGGAATGGACTCCGGTTCGCGTGACTTCGGCGACGGCAAGCGAAGCGCTGGCGTCACTATGGCAGGCTTCAGAGTTTGAGCGGGAGCTGGCCCGTCCGAAAGATAAGAAGCTCACTCCGAAAAAGGAGCAGTCAGAGCGCAAAGACTTGCTGGAGGAGATCGCAGAGAAGAAAAAAGAAGCGCTGGCCAAGGGAGGCAAAACCACCGCAATTCAAATTCGAGATGGCAACATTGAAGTTGGGCCTGATGTTCCGGGCAAAGTTGTATATGAACTGACCGCTAGGCTGGACGTGGCCGCGATTACTGCTTTCCGCATTGAAGTTGATCCCGCAAATGCCGAGACGGCACGTCATACGCCCGAGCCGGGATTCATTCTTGATCGCATTGACGGATGGATTGTTCGGCCCGGTGGTGAGGAGAAAAAGATCGCATTCCGCTATGTGGTGCCCGATTTCGAATCGGATCTGGAGTCGGCGATTGCAGATTCGGTCAATCACAAACGAGGCCTTACTGACGATCCGGGGGCGAATGGATTTCGTGCGAATCCGAATCTGTTCCACGCGCGCTGGATAGTGTGCGTTCCGGCCGGGCCGCTGCAATTGACTTCGGGCAGCCGACTCAAGCTGCGACTCACGCAGACTCAGGAAATCACTGACAAGCCGGCGCGGCTGCCGCGGGCAAGTCTCTCGGTGAGTGAAGATGCGCGCTGGAGCGAACTCATCCAGGACGGGAGCTATAGCGCCAAACTCGCCGAGCTTACGACGCTAACTCGCGAACTGAAGAAGATTCCCAGCGTCGAACTGCCGGTAATGGCCGAGGAGCCCGTGTACGACGAACGCGATACGCTGGAATTCGAGCGCGGCAACTTCCTTATAAAGATTGGACCGGCGCTTGCGCCTGATGTGCCTGGCATTTTTCCACGACTGCCTGAGGGAGTTCCACGCAATCGCTTGACGCTGGCGAAATGGTTCTTTTCTCCGGCGCAGCCGCTAACCGCGCGAACGGCAGTCAATCGTTATTGGAAGCAATTGTTTGGTACGGGCATCGTCGAGACTCTCGAAAATTTCGGCAGCGTCGGCGAAGAGCCTAGCCATCCGGAATTGCTGGACTGGCTCGCGCTACATTTTCAGAACGACCTGCACTGGGACCAAAAAGCACTGCTGCGCGAAATCGTCACGAGCGCGACATACCGGCAAAGCGCGAAGTCGACCTCCGCTCTTACGGAACGAGATCCGCGCAACCGCTTGCTCGCGCGCGGGCCGCAACAGAGGCTTACGGCAGAGATGGTGCGCGATCAGGCATTGATGGCAAGCGGTCTTTTGTCGAGCACGATGGGCGGGCAGCCGGTCATGCCTCCACAGCCAGCGGGAGTGTGGAACAGCGTTTACAACGACAGCAAGTGGGTGGATGCGACTGGGCCGGACCGCTACAGGCGCGCCGTGTACACCTACATCAAGCGCACCAGCGGATATCCAAGTTTCTTGACTTTCGACGCGTCGGATCACGACACGAGCCTGGCACGGCGGATTCCGACGAATACGCCGTTGCAGGCGCTGGTGACGCTGAATGATCCCGTATATCAAGAGGCGGCGGAAGCGCTGGCGAGACGGATGCTGAATGAAAAGCAGGGGCTGGATGCTGAACTGGAATATGGAGCGCGCTTGGTTTTGTCGCGCGATCCAACGGAACACGAATTAACGACGTTGCGGTCTTTCTACCAGAAAGCATCGGCAATGCCGGCTTTGCGGCTGGCTTCGACTGCGACACACGATAGTGCACGTGATTTGGCGGCAATGACGGCCGTGGCGAGTGTTCTCTTGAATCTTGATGCTGCATTAACGCGGTAAGGGTTATGAGTTGGACGAATATGAAGAGTTCTGCGAATTCTACGCAGCGGGAAATGGAGCGAGCGTTTCTGCAATCGCAGACTCGCCGGCACTTCTTGCGTTCGCTCGGTGGCGGATTAGGCGCTGTCTTCATGGGCACACTGGCCTCACGATTTGCTGAACCGGTGTTGGCGGCGGGGACGGAAACTGCCGCGCTCGACTTCACACGCGATCCTTCCAGTCCACTTTCGCCGTTGCCGCCAGAGTTCCCGGCGAAAGTGCGGCGAGTCATTTATCTGCACATGGCAGGTGCGCCGAGCCAGTTGGAACTATTCGAATACAAGCCGGATTTGAAACGGCTTGACGGGCAGGATTGCCCAGCTTCGTTTCTAGCAGGAAAACGGTTCGCGTTCATCAGCGGCGTTCCGAAGCTGCTGGGGTCGCAGTACCCGTTTCACCAAGTCGGAGAAAGCGGCCACTGGATTTCCGACCGCATGCCGCACATCGAGCAACATCTCGATGACATCTGCTTCATCAAGTCGATGCATACCGACCAGTTCAATCATGCCCCAGCGCAATTGCTGGTGCAGACGGGCAATCCGCGGCTTGGATATCCCTCGTTTGGTTCGTGGGTGGTGTATGGGTTGGGAACTGAGAACCAGAATTTGCCTGGATTCATCGTGCTGCTTTCGGGCGGAAAAAACCCGGACGGCGGAAAACAATTGTGGAGTTCTGGATTTTTGCCGAGCGTCTATCAGGGCGTGCAATGCCGATCGCATGGTGAGCCGGTGTTGTATCTTGAAAATCCTTCCGGCGTCTCGCGATCTTTGCGGCGCAGCATGCTGGACGCGATCGATGAAATTGATCAGCAAACGTACGCTGAGTTCGGCAATCCGGAAACAGTAACGCGCATCGCGCAGTATGAGATGGCGTTCCGCATGCAACTCGATGCCAGCGACGCGATGGACATTCACAAAGAGCCTGACTCGGTGCGCGCGCAATACGGCGCGAGGCCGGGTGAAGCGAGCTTCGCGAACAATTGTCTCGTGGCGCGGCGACTGGCCGAGCGCGGCGTGCGTTTCATCCAGCTCTACCACTGGGGATGGGATTCGCACGGAGCCGATGCAAAGGAAGCATTGAATCTAGGCTTCGCCGACCGCTGCCGTGAAGTGGACCAGCCTACTGCGGCGCTGCTGGCTGACCTGAAATCGCGGGGCATGCTTGAAGATACTCTGATCGTCTGGGGCGGAGAATTCGGGCGGACTCCGATGCGCGAAAATCGCGGCGGACAGGTGATGAAATACATCGGCCGCGACCACAATCCAGGCGCGTTCACGATCTGGCTGGCGGGCGGCGGTGTGAAGCGCGGGTTCGCCCACGGCGAGACCGATGAGATGGGATATGAGATCGTGAAAGATCCGGTCGAGATCCGGGACCTGCACGCGACCATGCTCTATCTGCTTGGATTCGATCATCACCGGCTGAACTATCGTTTTCAGGGCCTGGAGCAAAAACTCACGAGCGTGAAGCCTGCGCGGGTTGTTGCAGAGGTGTTAGCGTGAACAATTTCTGCTGGCTATGCTTCTGAATTCCATTCGATAACTCATGGCTCTTTTGCCGAACCGGATCTCAGCCCGAAATGCCTTTTCGCTAGTCGCCCTGATTTCGGTTTTGTTGCTGCCCATTCTTCTGATTTTTCTTCCTCCTGATGGCGCGCAGCGCGCCGCCTGGGCACAGTTCATCGGGCGATTTCATCCGCTCGCGGTGCATCTGCCGATTGCCCTGATTGTTCTGGTGCCGATTCTGGAGTTGACCGGGAAAAAGCGGCAGTTTTACCATCTGCGCCTCGCTGTTCCCTTTGTGTTGACGCTCGCGCTGGCGGCCGCCATCGTTGCCGCGTTTCTCGGATGGTGCCTGGGACGCAACGGAGGATTCGCCGGACCTCTGGTTACGCAGCACATGTGGGGCGCAGCAGCACTGCTCGCGCTTTGCTGGATCTGCTGGATTGCGCGAGTCGATGGCAGCCGATGGCAGGGCCTGTACCCGATCGCGTTGGTCGCGACGGTTGCCGCAGTGGTATTCACGGGATATCGCGGCGGGCAAATCTCGTTCGGGGAGGATCACCTGACCGAATTCATGCCCCCATTGTTCCGTGCTGGCAACGCCGACGGAGCGAACGATCCGAATGCGTTTTACAGCGCGCGCATCCAGCCAATCTTTACGGCCCAATGCCTTGGTTGCCACAGCCCAGCAAAACGCAAAGGCGGCTTGCAGCTGACCAGCTACACCGCCCTGATGCGCGGCGGCAAACACGGCGCGATCGTGAAAGCCGGAGACGCCCCCAGCAGCGAATTGTTCCGCCGCATAAATCTGCCGCGGTCCGACGATGATTTCATGCCCAAAGGCAAATCTCCCCTGTCGGCAGATCAGATCAAATTGATTGAAGTTTGGATTGCGGCCGGTGCGTCTGGCACAGCACCCGGAAATTCAATAGCTGGCGTGCCCAGCAGTTCAGCATCTCGGGCCATGGCGGAGGTTAAGTTCCCGGAAATGAATCCGGTTGAAGTCGCGAAACAACGTGCGGCAATTGCGTCGATAGTGGTGCAATTGCAACAACAATTCCCGGGAGTGCTTGATTATGAGTCCCGCGATTCGGCCGACCTAGCGATAAACGGGTCACTGCTCGCCGATCGATTCGGAGATAACGAACTGGCGGCCTTTGCGCCCGTGGCATCGCAAATTGTGATCGCAGATTTTTCGCGTACGGCAATCACCGACAAATCAGCCGCAATCATCGGGAGCATGAAGAGCCTCCGCGAGCTTCGACTCATGCATACGAAAATTGGAAATGGCACAGTAGAAGCGGTCGCGGGCCTGAATCAGCTCGAATCGCTGAGCGTCTTCGATACCCGCGTTACGGCTGCGGCTTTGCCAAAGCTCGCGGCAATGCCGCGTTTGAAACGTATTTATGCCGGGCAGTCGAGCATATCGGCAGCTTCGATTCCGGCCGACATGAAAGATAAAGTGGTGTTCTAAGTTGCGCCATTTTCCGGACGGCGGGCAGATTGCTCCGTGCTATGCTTCGCGGTGTATTTTCGTGATCGCTTGCGACGACATCGCACAGTTTTGAGCCGCGATTCCGACGAAGGATCGGTCCTACCAACTCATGAGACGCAACAATTGCTTGAGGGCTTTGGCCTTTTTCGCCCTGGGAACAGGACTCCTTTTATTCAACGATCGCGCGCACGCCCAGTGGACGCCCATGAACCCGGTCAAGAGTGTGCAGCAGGAATCCGACGGCGCATTGTTCTCGATGGGTAGCGGCACGCTGAAGATTCAGGTGTGCTCGGATTCGATGATCCATGTTCTTTATTCTCCGACAGCCTCGTTTCCGAAACAGACCGACTTCGTCGTCATCAAAGACAGTTGGCCAACAGCGAAATGGACGATGCAATCCACGGACGATTCCATCGTCCTGAGCACGTCCCTACTGAAGATTAGTGTCACTCGCAAAGACGGCGCGATTAGTTATGCTGAGGTGAATGGCGGCCCGCTGGTGCAGGAAGCCTCGCGGTACATGACCGCAACGAGAGTGAATGGAGAGGACACCTATCATGCGGAATCGTTCGTCAACATCTACGGATCGCATGAAGGACTATACGGCCTGGGACAGCATCAGTCGGGAGTGTGGAACTATCGCGGCGAGTCGGTTGACATCTCGCAGGACAACACCAACATCGCCGTGCCGCTGATGCTCTCAAGTAAGGGCTACGGCATTTTCTGGAACAACACGTCGCGCAGCCGCTTCAATAACCGGTTCGCAAACTATCTTTACATCAGCTCGGAAGTTGCCGACGTCATTGACTATTACTTTCTCTACGGCCCCGACTTCGACAAGATCATTGCCAGCTATCGCGACCTGACCGGGCAGGCCCCGATGTTCGGCAAGTGGGCTTACGGATTCTGGCAATGCAAGAACCGCTACAAGTCGCAGGCAGAAATTCTGGGCGTGGCGAAGAAGTATCGCGACCTGCATATTCCGGTGGACGATATCGTGCAGGATTGGTTCTGGTGGAACCGCAAGGGCGAGTTCGTGTTCAACAAGAACTATCCCGACCCGAAGGCGATGATCGATCAACTGCACGACGAACACTTCCACCTGATGATTTCGATCTGGCCATTTTTCGAGCCCGGCTCCACGAATTACGACTACATGCAGAGCAAGGGATGGTTCGTTGACAAGTTCAAGTATGCGAAGCCGCCATACCATACCGACGCGATGGCCGTGTACGACGCCACCAGCGCCGAAGCGCGGAAATATTACTGGGACCTGGTGAACCAAGGACTGTTCAGCATCGGCGCCGACGCGTGGTGGATGGATACCACCGAGCCAGAAACCGAGGGTCAGGAAGACAGTATCCTGCTCAATCACAAACTCGCAGCGGGCAGCGGAAATCGCTATGTGAATGTTTATCCACTGCTGGACACTCAGGGTGTGTATCGGGGACAACGCGAAGCGTCCGATAAGAAGCGGGTCTTCATTCTTTCGCGCTCGGCATTTGCGGGCTCGCAGCGGAACGCCGTGACGGCGTGGTCGGGAGACATCAACTCAGACTGGTTCAGTTTCCGGCGGCAGATTCCCGCCGGGCTGAATTTCGCAGTGTCTGGAATTCCCTACTGGACCACGGACATTGGCGGGTTTGTCTTGGGCAATACGAATGATCCGGCATTTCGCGAACTCTTCATTCGCTGGTTCCAGTACGGCACGTTCAACCCGATCCTGCGCGTTCACGGCACACGGCAGCCGGATGAGAACGAACTGTGGTCTTATGGGCCGGAGGCCGAGAAGATTCTGGTGAGCTATGACCGGCTGCGCTACCGCATGCTGCCATACATCTATTTGCTGGCCTGGAAGACGACGAGCGAAAGCTACACCCCGATGCGTCCGCTCGTAATGGATTTCCGCTCCGATCCGCGCGCGGACGATATCGGCGACCAATTTATGTATGGGCCGGCATTCCTGGTGAGTCCGGTGACGGAGCCAGCCGCAATCTCGCGCCAGCTTTATCTCCCGAATACGAAATGGTATGACTTCTGGAACGGCGCTGAAGTGTCCGGCGGCCGCATGATCAATGCCGAGACGCCGATTGATCATTTGCCAGTGTATGTGCGCGCTGGATCGATCGTGCCCCTGGGCCCAGACCAGCAATGGTCCACGGAAAAGCCCGAAGACCCAATCGAACTGCGCGTGTATCCCGGGGCCGACGGCGACTTCACGATCTACGAGGACGAAAACGATACTTACAACTACGAAAAGGGCGGGTACGCCACGATTCCACTTCACTGGGACGATGCGACCCATACGCTGACAATTGGCGATCGCAAAGGTCAATTTCCTGGCATGCTGGAAAAGCGCACCTTCCGCGTTGTGTTCGTCCACGAGAACCACGGAGTCGGCATTAACCCGGAAGAACACCCCGACAGGATCGTTCAGTATTCTGGCCAACAAATTTCTGTGACCCAATGACCCAAACAGTCATGAATCGAAGCACGCCACGATCTTCCGCGAACTCCAGGCAATTCTCTGCATTGCTCATATGTATTTTCTTTTTCCTGGTTGCAGCAGCCGCTTCGGCACAAAATCCGAACATCAATGCCGCCGTCACGAAGTACGTCAAGGCCGAGATGCAGCGGCAGCACATTCCCGGGCTGTCTCTGCTGATCGTAAGCAAGGGAAAAACAATTCGCGCCGAGGGATTCGGCCTGGCCAATGTCGAATTGCAGGTTCCTGCGAAGGAAGAAACGATCTATCAGTCCGGATCGGTCGGTAAGCAATTCACAGCTACTGCCGTGATGATGCTGGTCGAGGAAGGCAAGATCGGGCTTGATGATCCGTTGACCAAATACTTCTCCGATGCTCCGCCGGCATGGAACGCCGTCACCATACGCGAGCTGCTGAGCCATACGGGCGGCTTTGGCGACTATCCAAAAAGTTTCAACTTCCGCAAAGACTGGACTGAGGATGAACTTCTGAAAATGGTGGCGGGCATTCCTCTCGCGTACGCTCCGGGCACGAAATGGGACTACAGCAATCTTGGATTTCTGACGCTGGGCATTCTGATTCATCGCGTCAGCGGCCAATTTTATGGCGACTTCCTGCAGGAGCGAATCTTTCATCCGCTGGGGATGAATACGACGCGAATCATCAGTGAGGCCGACATCATTCCGAATCGCGCCGCGGGATATCGACTGGTCAAGGGCGAACTCAAGAATCAGGAATGGGTCGCCCCGATGGTGAACACTACGGCTGATGGAAGCCTGTATTTTTCGATTCTCGATCTCGCCAGGTGGGATGCCGCGTTGTACACAGAAAAACTGCTGAAGCAATCGAGCCTCGATTTAATGTGGACGCCGGTCAAGCTGAAGAATGGCGATCCCAACAAAGCCAACTATGGGTTCGGATGGTTCATTGAGCAAAGAAATGGGCATCGCTGCATTCATCACGACGGTTCGTGGCAGGGATTTGAGACGGCGATTGATCGCTATGTCGACGATCAATTAACAGTAGTGGCTTTGAGCAACCTCTCGGGAGCACAGCCGGGAAAGATCACGCAGCACGTTGCCGAGATGTATCTGGCGCAAAAGTAAGCTTCGTATCAGGCAGCCGACTGGCTGGTCTTCTCGCGCGATTCTACTTTCATCCGCATCCCATACCTGGGCCGCAAGGTGATCAGCGGCTCGGGCTCAACAACCTGGTCAGGAACAAGATTTAGCTTCCACTTCTGACCAATCGTTGCCAACAACAAGACGCCTTCCATCCACGCGAATGACTCGCCAATGCACTGGCGGAACCCGGCTCCGAATGGAAAGTAAGTAAACTTCGTGCGGCGAGCTTTGGCTTCGGGCGTAAAGCGTTCGGGATCAAAGCGCATCGGATCAGGAAAGAACCTTACATCGCGATGCGTGACGAACTGGCTCGTGAGGACCGTCGTTCTCGCCGGCAGAAAATACTCTCCGAGCTGGAAATCGTTTCGCGCATAGCGGCCCATGGCCCATGCGGGCGGATAGAGCCGCATGGATTCGGCAAAGACCATCTCGACGTAACGCAGGCGGGAAAGGTCGTCAAAGGCAGGGGAGCGGCCTCGCAGTTCACGGTCAATCTCTTCGTGAAATCGGCGCTCGCAGTCTGGATTCTGCGAAAGCAAATACCATGTCCATGAAAGCGCATTGGCGACAGTTTCGTATCCTGCCAGAAAAATCGTAATCACCTGATCTCTCAGCGACCGTTCCGACTCCGCGCTCCGGTCAGGCGAAGCCGCCAGCATCATATCGAGCAGGCTGTTTTGATCTGAGCGCTGCCGCCGATGTGCTTCGATCATGCGGTAGACAACCGCATCGATGCGCGTTCGCGCCCGCACAAAGGCCGCCAGTCCCGGCGGCCGCACGTGCACCAGCCATTCCGCGGCCGGCAACATCACGAGAAAGTTGTAGAGGCCCATGATGCGATTGATGGCTTCAGCCAGTTCGTCTACTTCGTCGCGAAGATCTGTGGCGAACAGCGTGCCAGCGACAACGTTCAACGAAAGCCGCATCATGTCGAGAGCGATGTCCCGTTGCTCGCTGTGCGTCCATTGGTTGCGCACACGGACAGCTTCAGTCACCATGGCCGCCGCATATTCCGGAATGCGCTGGCGGTGGAACGCGGGTTGGGCGATCTGGCGCTGCCTGCGATGCTCGGCGCCTTCGCTGGTGATCATGCCTTCGCCAAGAAGCATTTCCGAGCGCCGGACCGTACGTTCTTTGACGAAGTTGTCGTTCTGCACGACGAGAATTTCACGGATGTAGTCGGGGTGATTGAGGAAGACGATGTCATGCCATCCGATCTTGTAGTGAACGATATCGCCGTAGTCCCGCACTAAGTCCTGGAACAAAATAATCGGGTTCGCCGGCCGCAGTTTCCGCAGCGCAAGCCATACAAGATTCCGTTGAAGGCCGGGTGGAAAGTTGTATCGAGAGCGCGCCCGTGAAGCGCGATCAGCGGCGTCTGTCGCAACAGTTTCCATTGACTTAGTTTACTTCGGGAGGATGAATTCGAAGGCGCTAAGGCGAAGCACTCGCCGAAATCTTTTGGAGGCGATCCAATTCTGCCAGGACCTCGGCGCTGTGCTTTGCCGGATCCACGCTGGTATATACCTTGGCAATCTTTCCCGCCGGATCGATCAGGAACGTATTGCGAGCGGCGAACTTGACGATGCCGAGATTCGTCAGCGAGCCGTAGGAACCGGTCACTCTGTGATCGGTATCGGCGAGCAGCTTGAAGTTCAACCCTTCTTTCGCGCAGAACTTCTTGTGCGAATCCACACTGTCAAGGCTTACGCCCAGCACGACGGAATTGCGCTCGGCGAATTGCGCTTGATCGGCCTGGAAGTTGTGGGCCTCGCGGGAGCATCCCGGCGTCATGTCCTTGGGGTAGAAATAAAGGATGATCCATTTTCCCCGGTAGTCTTTGAGGCTCACCGGCGCGCCTTCCTGCGAGGGTAAGGTGAACTCCGGCGCGACACTTCCTTCCAGCGGTGTGCGGGATTTTGACAGGAGACGGGGAACCAGCATCACGAGAACGGCGACCACGACTACAAGCAGCACGATTCGCAGCATAGAAACCTCTCGAAGCTCGCTCGAAATTCTAAACTAAGCCTTTGGGGACGGTTGTCGTGATCCCTTGGCTGGAAGCCGCATTCTTCCGCGCAAGAACCGTGAGCACAATAATGAAGCCCGCCATAGCGCCGGCCACGGTGCCGCTTCTTGCGCCATAGGAGGCCGAGCGCGGCGGCCGACGGTGTATGCCGCGCAGCCAACTCCCCGCGGTGCAGGCGAAAAAGAGGACGAAAACGATAAATCTCACAAAACCGAAATGCTCAAGCGATGTAGCGAGCGAATGGTGAAGGATGGAGATCACCAGCGTCGCGGCAACTACCGCGATAGAAGTGACGATCCGGCGCTCTTTGGGAATTTCACGAGAAGGAGCGCCCATCCATCCCTGCACGAGTTCCATCAACGGATCGAAGAACCAATAGGCCGCGGCGCCGATGATGATGGCGACGATCAGGAACTGGCCCAGGCTCTGCTTGTCTCTTTCGTTCTGGGCAGGAAAGAGTTCACCAAAGATGCTGGAGTCAACGATCGAGCCAAATGCAGCGCCAAAGGTAGCGAGCATCACGGCTTTCCAGTGCGTGGGGGTGAGGCGCGCGCCCGCAAAGCTATGCGCCGGTTCAGCAGGCGGACCCAAAGTGGGTGCAGGCTTGGCGCAATTTTAGCGGGTGATTCGGATTCGTCAATGATGGACGGGGAGCGTTCCGGTTCGGCCATAACAGTCTCCCAGGGCCAGAAATGGGACTTAATCGTACACCAGAGGTTCACCCTCTGGCATGGCCCGATCGGGGAGCACTGAATAGCCCGTAAAGGCGGTAACGACCTTACTTATGCCAGACTGAAACCCGGTCGAGTGAACGACAGTTCCCCGGTCGACTGTAGCCCCAGCGGTTGAGGCGTTCGTCAGGTGCGTGTTAGCATCCATAGTTTTGGCGGGTTAGCTGGGTCCGGCCTGTTCCGCTCTCATCCTCTTTATGGGCCTTTCTTCCCCACTCCTGCCTGAAGGAGCCAACTTGAAAGTCTATTCGGGAGCAAACATCCGTAATGTAGCGATGGTGGGGCACGGGCATGCGGGCAAGACGTCGCTGGTCTCGGCCATGCTTTATACCGCGGGCGCGACCCAACGGTTGGGCCGCGTGGACGATGGCTCGGCCACTACCGACTACGACGAAGAAGAAATCGCCCGCAAGATGTCGATCGCCGCGACCGCGGCGGTCGTGGAGTGGGGCTCGTCTTCAGGAACGACCAAGATCAATATTCTCGATACGCCCGGCTTCAACATGTTTGTCCACGAGGCAAAGCTTGTGCTACCGGTGGTCGATGCGGCAATCGTGGTTGTCGACGGCGTGGCGGGCGTCGAGGTCGTGACCCAGCGCGTTTGGAATTATTGCGAAGAATACAAGACTCCGCGCTTGATCGTGGTGAACCGCATGGACCGTGACCGCGCCAACGCCGAGCGCGTGATGGAATCACTGACGACAGCCTTCGGGCGCGATGTCATTCCGATCGAATTGCCGATCGGCGCAGAAAAGAGTCTTTCAGGCGTGATCGATCTGGTGCGCATGAAAGCCTACACGTATGAGATGGGCGGCAACGGCAAGGGTAAAGAGACGGAGATCCCGGCGGATCTGAAAGACCAGGCACAGGAAGCGCATGAGCGGCTCGTCGAACTGGTCGCCGAGGGCGACGACAAGTTGATGGAGAAATTCTTCGAGGCGGGAACCCTCGGAGAAGACGATCTTGTTCCGGCGTTGCATAATGCGATCCGCGAAGACAAGATTTTTCCGGTCATCTTCAGCTCTGGGCTGGGAAACATTGGCGCCGACCGCGTCATGGATTTCATCGTGGACTACACACCCGCGCCTTCGGAGCACGAGTGGGTTCAGGGCGAAGCGGGCGGGAATGGCGATGCTCCGAAGCGGCACGAGACTGACGAAGAACCGGTTTCGCTTTACGTGTTCAAGACGGTATCTGACGCATTTGCGGGACGCATTTCTTATTTCAAAGTTTTTTCGGGCGTGCTGAAGAATGACGCCACGCTTTTGAACTACAGCCACGCGTCACAGGAAAAGTTCGCACACATTTCTTCAATGCAGGGAAAGACGGCTGTTCCGGTGAACGAGCTGCATGCCGGCGATATTGGCGCAGTTGCCAAATTGAAAGATACTCTGACTGGGGATTCACTGGGCGACAAATCCGCCCCGATTCAATATCCGCGCGTAAAGCTGCCGGAACCGGCGATTACATTCGCGATCGAACCCAAGAGCCGCGCCGATGAAGACAAGCTGGGACCGGGAATCCACAAGCTGATGGAAGAGGACGCGATGCTGCGATTCTTTCGCGATCCGCAGACGAAAGAATTCCTGATCGCGGGAACGGGGCAGCAGCATATTGAAGTCACGGTGGCGAAGCTGAAAAAGCGTTATCACACGGAAGTGAATCTGAAAGCGCCGAAGGTGCCGTATCGGGAGACAATTCGCGGTAAAGCTGACGTGCAGGGCCGGCACAAGAAGCAGACCGGTGGCCACGGCCAGTATGGCGATTGCAAAATCAAGATGGAGCCGCTGCCGCGCGGCGGAGAGTTCGAATTTGTCAATGACATTTTCGGCGGCGCGATCCCGAAAAACTTCATTCCTCCGGTGGAAAAGGGCATAAAAGATGCGGCGGCGCGAGGATATCTGGCGGGATTTCCGGTCGTGGATTTCAAGGTGATTCTCTACGACGGTTCCTATCACGACGTCGACTCGAATGATCTGTCGTTCCAGATGGCGGGCCGCATCGCCTTCAAGAAAGCGATGGAGATCGCCAAGCCGACATTATTAGAGCCCGTTATGCACGTGGAAATCACAGTGCCGGATGACTTTGCCGGTTCGATCATGGGCGACCTGAACAGCAGGCGAGGACGCATTCAGGGCATGGACAACAAGGGCGGCAATACCGTGGTGAAAGCCGAAGTTCCCATGGCCGAGATGCTGACGTATGGCGTGGAACTGACCTCAATGACTCAGGGCCGCGGCAGCTTCAATATGGAAATGCATCACTACGACGTGGTGCCCGGGCAGTTGCAGGAGAAGATTATCGAGAAGGCCAAGGCGGAACGGGGAGAGGTGAAGGAAGAGGAAGAGTAGCGGACGAGTGTGTAGAACCGGAGCGGGCTAACAGAAAGTCGATCGAGCTGTGGCAAGCTCTGCAAAATGATATTCCGTTGCCGTCACGACAACTGTCCGACGGTGAACTGAAAGAGCTTGCCGTAAGGGCCGGGGCTGCGAATGCGATATTGGCAGCCTTCGCGAGAGATATTGCCGTCCCGCTGGACGCGCCGCGATTTGACACCTATCTGCAGGAACTGTTTACACCTGCACCGTCGATGATCGACTGATTGTGTGGGACACGGCGCAATCGCGCAGCAAAGGAACGTGCACAACTTCCAGGTACACCTATCCGACGACTTATAAGTGGTCGACTGACCTCACCGGAAAGAAAACGCAACTACCATCGAAAACGGTCGGGATCGGATACAAGCCGATTTTCCTGACCGCAAAGTAACCACTGATCGCGCATTGTTTGTGGCCTGCGAGCGGAAAATGTAGCCCAGATCCGTCCTCAGGAATAAAATTCCGATGCGGCCACGAAAGACCTCGCTGGCGGATTCCGAACAGTGCTGGATCACGCAGTCTTGTCCCTTGTTGCGGAGCAGATGATGACCGGGCCCGTTGTGTCTGTTGAGGGCAGAAGTTACAAAGTTGCGCGAACCGGATCCCGCCAGTTTCGGACGGTGCGGTTCGTGATGGGCGGTAACGAATATCAGGCAATCGAACAGAACGCGGAGAAGCCAAGCCGCTGGGGACAACTGGCGCGCGAGGGACACAGGGTAGTGCAGTTGCGGGACCTGACTTCAGCGAAGTATGTCGCGGCCGTCGTAGATGGCAAGGTGACAGAGTATTCAAGGCGGTAGTATTACGATTTTGCTCTGTGCCTCTGGAGCACGTCTATTAACCGCGCCCTCGTTGCAGCCGACAAGTTCTTTTGTTTGGCGATCCAATCGAGAGTCCAGTCTTCAATCCGTGCGCCAGCTTGCAGCAGCAGGTTGATGGCAGGAATGTGATCAACCCCTGACTCGTCGTTGACGGCTGCCCATAGCGCCTGACCGAGGGCGTTGCCGCCGTGAATGTTTCTGGTTTCGAGCGAGGCTCCGCGGGCGAGCAGCAGCTTGATAGTGTCTAACTGCCCACCGATGATGGCCCAGTGCAGGGCGGTCAGCCCGGTGCTTTCCCTGGAATCGAGGGATGCGCCTTTCTCCAGGAGAAATTCGACTACGTCGGTTCGTCCGTATTCACTTGACCACATCAGGGCGCGTTCTCTCTGTAATTCCGTCGCCGGAAACTTCAATGTGCCCGCTTGATCGAAGAACGTTCGGACCACGTCGATTCGACCGACACCTGCGGCTGCTTCGAGATCGAGTTGCGCGCCGCGTGTCGCGAGGTATGCCGCGGCGTGGCCGCGTCCATTGGCGAGGCATGCGTTCACGAGAAGGCCGCTGGTGTAGTTTGGGGCCACGGCTTGTTCGAGTGTCGCGCCACCGCCGAGGAGTAAATCCATTAGCGCTTCCTGAACTCCGGCTCGTTCGGGATGGACGCTGGTGGCGACCAGCCCTAACGTAGTTGAATGTCCGCCATAAACGTTTGCCGTAGCGTTTACATCGGCGCCCGCCTCAAGCAGCAGTTGTGCGATCGCGACGATGTTCCTGGGTGTGCGCTGCCGGTAATTTTCGAGGCCATTGGCCGATACATAAATCAGCAGCGTGGCCTGATGTTCGCGCGTCGAGCGGAGCCGGACTAAGCCGGGGTTTTCGCGTAGAAGTCTCCGTAATACAGGCAAGTCTCCACTCACAATTGCATCGGCTGCCAACTCGAACGCAGAGGTCGGAGAATTCGCACGCGCTAATGCGGCGAGGTGCTTTGCGAGCCTGGGCCAACTTTCGAATCCATGGGCGCGGGCGAGGATAAAGTGCGCCTGGGCGAGAGAAAGCTTCGCCCCTCGTGCTCGGCTGCGAGTAAATTCTTCGAATTGACCGGCAAGGCTGCCCTCGTGGATGAACCGGATTGCGATCTTGGGCTCCGCCAATCGAGCGAGCGTTTTCATCCAGTTCTCGATCCAATCGCGGAGCGCGGCTGGACCTACAGAGTTGGCGGCTTTGACCAATTCCTTGGCACGCTTCTTGTATTGCTCGAGGCTGGGGCGCGGTGGGAGCGGAAGAACGTCTTGCGGGTTGGGATACATACGAAGCTCCTTTCAGTTGCATGCCTGGAGTCCGCACGAGTCAGGCTGAAAGAAGTTCGTCGCCTTGATGAAACGGTGAAGGTGGGCACGGCCCTTTCCGCGGACTGGAGGCGCCCTTCGCGCTCTTACGGAAGGATAGAGTCCCGAACCGGCAAAGTCAAAATGCCCACCCTTTCGCCAGGCTCAGGGCAGGCTTTCTCGCAAAGAACGCGAGAAATGGGGCACCCACGGGTCTTACTTGTTGATGAGAGCCATCATGTGGGCGGGATAGCGATCTCCAGCAGCCGAATCGGCCGGGAAGACCGCATCGATGCGTGCCAGGTCGTCTTTCGTTAGTTTCAACGTGTCTGCCGCCGCGTTTTCTTCTAGATATTTTCTGCGCTTGGTCCCTGGGATGGGCACGATGTCTTCTCCCTGTGCCTGGACCCACGCGAGGGCCAGTTGCGATGGAGTGCAGCGTTTTTCTTTGGCGAGTTCTTCCACTTTGCGGAGAAGGTCGAGGTTCTTCTTGAAATTCTCTCCCTGAAACCGGGGCGAATTGCGGCGGTAGTCGTCCGGAGCTAAGTCTTCGAAGCGTTGGAACTGTCCGGTGAGGAATCCGCGCCCGAGCGGGCTGTAGGCGACGAAGCCGATGCCAAGTTCCCGGCAAGTCGCAAGAACGCCATTTTGTTCAGGATCGCGTGTCCAGAGCGAGTACTCGGTTTGCAGCGCGGCGATCGGATGAGTCTTCGCGGCGCGGCGAAGCGTTTCAGGCGCAGCTTCTGAAAGTCCGATGTAGCGAATCTTGCCTTCCTTTATCAACTGCGCCAGCGCGCCGATGGTTTCTTCGATGGGCGTGTCGGGATCGATGCGGTGCTGGTAATAAAGATCAATCGTGTCGATGCCGAGACGGCGCAGGCTTCCGTCGCACGATTGGCGAACGTATTCGGGTTTGCCGCTCACGCCGCGCAGCGCCGGATTTTTCGGATCACGAACGATGCCGAACTTTGTGGCGATCACGACGCGATCACGTTTACCCTTGATCGCCCGGCCAACGAGTTCTTCGTTGGTGTGCGGTCCGTAAACGTCGGAGGTGTCGAGAAAGTTGATGCCGAGTTCAATGGCGCGGTGAATTGTGGCGATGGATTCGTTGTCGTCGCGGCCGGAGTAGAACTCCGACATGCCCATGCATCCGAGGCCCTGGGCTGAGACTTGGAGGCCGGTGCGGCCAAGATTGCGAGATTGCATGATGAAGCCTTTCGCTTTGAGTCGAGCGGAAGATTTTCTTAATAGATGCCGAAAATCGTAGCACGACCGCAAAAAAAACGCGCCCAGCTTCAACATTGGCCAGGCTCTGTCACTTTGCCAATTTGCTTTCTTCGTGATCGCTCGGCATCTCATAATCCAACTTTCACCGAGTGAAATGCGTCCTTGCCATCATGCAATGCGAGGGTTTACACATTGCTGTTCCCTCGGAGACCCTATGAACCGCCGCTCATTTCTGCAATATTCCAATCTCGCCGGACTCGCGCTGCTTCCTTCAACCGCGCTCGCCCAACAAGAGCAAAAAGAAAAGCACAAGGCCGCGGCGCCGACCGCGAGCAATCCAAAAAAACTCCTGCTCAAGGATTACCGTCCCCGCTCCATCTACAAAATTCCTGTCACGCAAGTTTCCAAAGCGAAATACCCGATCATCGACATGCACTCGCACCCCTACGCGAAAACCGACGCCGAGATCACCACCTGGCTCAGGAACATGGACGAGGCCAACATAGAAAAGACGATGATCCTCACCATGGCAACCGGCAAAGAATTCGACGACATTCACGCGAAATATTCGAAACATTCCGCGCGCTTCGAACTCTGGTGCGGGTTCGATTTCACCGGATACAAGCAGCCCGGCTTCGGGGCCGCCGCTGTGAAAGAGCTTGAGCGCTGCCACGACAAAGGCGCGCGAGGCATCGGAGAAATTCACGACAAAGGCCAAGGCCTGCGCTCAGGGAAATCAAATGCCGCGGGAATGCATCCCGACGACGCTCGCATGGACATGCTGTGGGAAAAAGCCGCCGAACTCCGTATGCCCATCAGCCTGCATGTCGCCGATCCCATCTGGATGTACGAGTCGATGGACAAGCACAACGACGGCTTGATGAACGCATACGAGTGGCGTCTCGACAACCAGCCCAACATCGTCAAACTTCAGGGCATGGTTGAAATCTTCGAGCGCACTGCCAGCCGTCATCGCAACACGACGTTCATCGCCTGCCACTTCGCCAACCTTGACTATGATCTCGCGCACCTCGGCGAAGTTCTGGACCGCAACCCGAATCTCCATGCCGATATCTCCGCGCGCTACGCCGAAACCGCGCCCATCCCGCGCTTCGCAGCGCAGTTCTATGCGAAGCATGCGGACCGTCTCGTCTACGGCACCGACATGGGATTCGACCTCGACATGTACCGCATCACCTTCCGCATCCTCGAATCTACGGATGAGCATTTCTACGAGACCGATCAGTTCTCCTATCACTGGCCACTCTACGGACTCGGCCTGAGTGATAAGATTCTCAAACGGGTCTACCACGACAACGCCACGAAGCTGCTGGCCTCTCTGAGTTCGTAGTTACTTTCTGTCATCCTGAGCGGCGGCGAAGCCGGCGCGAGGGACCTTATGTCTGCGCACATCACGATGCAGTAGATGGGACACAACACACTGGGCGCGAATCAATCGACACTGCACTTTGAACCGCCTACAATCAGCCTCATGGACACTCTCGGCCCGCCCACACCCGTCGCCAAGAAGGAAGACGAGCGAGACTCCAGTCGCCTGATCATCATGATCGCGGTGACCGCCGTCATTGGCATCGTCCTGGGCGCCGCTTTTCTCCTGCGCGAGCCACCCAAGACTCCCAAGGTTCCGTCGCCCTACATCGCGAAGCTGAAGCTCTCCGACTTCAAAATGTCCGCGGCCGAGAATTTTATCGGAGCCACCGTCAGCTACATCGACGGCACAATCACCAATACCGGGGACAAAACCGTTACGCGCGTCATGGTCGAGGTAAATTTCGAGGATTCCATGGGACAACTCGCCCAGCGCGAAGAACTCCCGCTGCGGATTATCCGGCCGAATGGGGCCTATTCCGAGCCAGTTGATCTAGGCATTGCACCGCTCTCAGCGGGGAAAGCTGCCCCGTTCCGCCTGACGTTTGACAGCATCTCAGCCCAGTGGAACCACCAGTACCCCGACCTTACAGTCACGGATGTTACGGTGAAGTAGCAATGGGTCGCTCCCGACAGCACGCCCGCCAGGCGTGAAATGTGTCTATGGATTCTGAGACCAAACGCGAACCTGCCGGACGCCTCGAGAACTTGGAAGAAATCCTAGCTCGCGTCGATGATCTTCCCGTTGTCGACCCTCGAACGACGGACGACATCCACGGATTATGACGAGAATGGACTGCCAAGTTGACGCGAACGCGCTGGTAGCCTACTTCGGATACCACTCCAGCAACCGCACTTCAATTCCCGTTCCCTCTAACGCTTTTTGAAACACGCTAAGATCCGATCCGCGATAGTGATACGGAATCACCACTTTAGGATGAAATGCCTTCACCGCGTCCGCGGCTTCTTCCGGCGGCATCGTGTAAGGCAGGTTCATGCAGATGAACGCCACGTCAATATTCTTGAGCGCCCGCATTTCGGGCACGCCCTCGGTATCGCCGGAAAAATAAAACCGCTTGCCACCATACGTCAGCACATAGCCGTTCCCGCGCCCTTTATCGTGAAACAGCTTTCCGGGGGCCGGTCCGCGCTTGATGTTGTAAGCCGGAATCGCCTCGATCTTCCATGCGCCCCAGGTCTTCGTCTCACCGTTCGCAATCGGCTTGGCCGAAGTCACCGTCTGCACGACGGCTGGCGGCGCAAAGATTTCGGTATCGGCCTTGCTGATCTCTTTGATCGAATCGGGATCCATGTGGTCGCCATGAATGTCGGTGATCAGAATGAGGTCGGCTTTGGGCAGTTCGTCTAATTTTGCCGGTTTCGCTGGATCGAGATAGATGCTTTTACTGCCGGCCTCAATTCGAGTAGAAGCGTGATTCAGCGGAGTGATCTTCACCGGGCCGGCTGAAGTATCGAAAGTCTGCGTCTGCGCCCAGGCTTGGGCGTTCAACATCGGCAAAAGCACAGCGGCAAGGGCAGTACCAATTGGAATCGATCGCATGCGATAACCTCGATCTATGTCTCATCGGTTCTATACTAATGATTGCACGACCGTGTGTGAAAGAGACTACGCCGAAAAAGCC
The DNA here is from genome assembly GCA_036268025.1 of Candidatus Sulfotelmatobacter sp. Classification (GTDB taxonomy): domain Bacteria; phylum Acidobacteriota; class Terriglobia; order Terriglobales; family Acidobacteriaceae; genus Sulfotelmatobacter. Next base: position 56,180 of record DATAUY010000199.1, read on the forward strand.
TAAGCCAGCAAAAAAAAGTTCGTCGGAAACTAGCAATTGCAACGGAAAAGGTTAGGCGGTCATCAAGCTCGCGCTCGGATCAGGAGTTCAATTTCGCTTAGTACAAGAAGGCTATTCTCGCCGAGCCGCAGATCCGGAAAGTGATTCAGGATTTACTGAAGTACCGCCATCGCGAGTGGGAGGAAAATCTCGCCGGCGGCCGAAACCTTCCGACGATAAGGATAGCGCACTCATATCGCTTGCATCATCGAACTCAAAGGAGACGCATTTTTCACGCTCGAGGGTCGCTAGGATCAGGCGGGCCAAAGCCGAGGGGCCGGAGATTTCCTAGACCTCCATCGGGGCCACGGGGGCCGCTGCCCCCTGGAAGCTCCCCTGAGAAGCTCTGGCAAACGCCAATCGGCCAGGGACCGTAAGAGAACGCGCGCTAGGAGTAACTTGAACGTTGGATCCTTACCGATGCCCAGGATATCGGAGACCCTCTTTCCAAATTCCCAGAACAGAGTGCCCTTGAAGGCTTCCCTTTTTCGGAACCCATTTAGTGCAGCCGTTGTACTCCGCGACCCTTTCGCGAAATTGAGCCTCAAACATATCGGGTGGCACGCCCCTGCCTCGAACATCGTGTGCAACAAACTCCACTAAAGCCTCTACAAAATCCTCGTACGCCTCAGAACTCAGCGCCGAGGACGCGATGTCATCGATCACGCAAAGAAACAATGCCGCATTCTCCAGAATGATTCTTTGTGCGCGTCCTCTTCCGATCGGGAGTTAGTGATTGGTATCGACTTTCATCACACCTCGTACAACATTGCTTCCGCTTACGCTCTCATGAAGCAAGCAGAGCAAGCGATGAAGTGGCTGCAAGTCACCGCCGATGAGGGCTTCCCTAACTATCCTCTTTCGAGGGCGACACCCCAGTTGGATAACCTGAGAAAAGACCCGCGCTTTATTGCATTCATGCGCAGCAGAAGCAGCAGTGGGAGCACTTCACCGCCACTCTGTGATGGCCAGCCGAAGGCCGTTAGAGATCATTACTCTGTTGATTGGTCGGGACGGGCAGATTTGAACTGCCGACCCCTCGCACCCCAAGCGAGTGCTCTACCAGGCTGAGCCACGTCCCGACTTTGGAAGG
>DATAUY010000200.1:0-6245 GCA_036268025.1 Candidatus Sulfotelmatobacter sp.
GATTGTGAAGCAGTTGGAGCAGTTTTTCTTTGGCGAAGGATCGGAGAAGCCGAAGGAGTATGTGCCGCCGAAGGCGCAGTGACCGCGGATGTCAGAGATTGGACTTCGGACCTCAGGGGCTAAAGCCCCGATTCTTCATTCCATCGACTTGCGGCACGCTAAAGCCGTGCCCTGATACGAATCATTCGCTGGCGCTGAAGCGCCGCTCTTCCGCGGAGTCCTCCGACACCCTTCTCGTCATTCTCCCGATCATTCACGAAGGTGTGAGCAGTGGCTGTGGAGCTTTCGCTCGACTGGACAGCCGAGGGCGGCTGTCCCTACATGAGCTCGGCCGATTCACGCTGCCTTAATCTAGCCTGGGTTACGCTTCATTACTACTGCACCAATTTTGATGCAATGTTAATCAATCCGTAACATTCGATTGGTAGAACTTGACCATGGATCTGCATGAGTACAACACGCTGATCCTCTCAGACCTGCACCTCGGTGCCGAGACCAGCCGTGCGCGCGAAGCCACTCGCGTGTTGAGGGAAAATCGTTTTCAGCGGCTGATTCTGCTGGGCGACATCTTTGCAGATTTGAATTTTGCGCGCCTGACGAAAGAGCACTGGAAATTTCTTGGCTATATCCGGAAGCTGTCGAATCCGAAGCGGAAGATTGAGATTGTCTGGGTCGAAGGCAACCACGACTATGGCCTGACCGACATCATGTCGCATCTGGTGGGCGTGCAGGTTTATCAGGAGTACGCATGGGAGTACCGCGGGCGAAAGCACATCGCGATTCACGGCCATCAGTTTGATGGATTCCAGGTGAACCGCATGCGTTTGAGCCGTTGGGGGACGTCGTTGTATCTGCAATTGCAGAAGCTGGATTTCAAAAGCAAGCCAATCGCGCGGCTGATTGACCGGCTGAATACGCGCTGGCTGCGGATGTCGGAAAAAGTTGCAGCGGGAGCTTTGGCCTATGCACGGCATCACGACGCGCAAGGGATTTTCTGCGGGCACACGCATCAGGCGATGCATGTCGAAGAGAACGGCATTGATTACTACAACTCGGGTGGCTGGGTAGATTGGCGGCTGACTTATCTGACGGTGGACGAATCGGGGGTACAAATCCATGAATACCAGGAACGAACTGACGATCGTGATTCCGGCGAAGAACGAGGCGAAGCTGATTCCGCGTTTGCTGACTTCGCTGATGAATCAGGACTACTCGAAGATGCCGAGTACGCGGGTGCTGGTCGCTGACGCGAACTCGACGGATGGAACTCCGGAGATCGTGATGGGCTTCCGCGATCGCCTGAACGTGAGCGTAATACGCGGAGGAATGCCTTCGGTTGGGCGCAATCAGGGCGCGGTATCGGCGGACACGCCTTACGTACTGTTCATCGATGCGGATATCGAACTGGCGGACTCGTCGCTGCTGCGACGTTGCATGGACCGCGTACAGAGCAAACAGTTGCATTGCGTGACGACGAACATCGTGTGCAAGGACGGAAGTTGGGTAGACAAATTGTTCTATGCGGCGAACGATTGCTTTCAATATCTGTCGTACCTGCATCGTCCGTTTGCGACTGGAATGTTTATGCTTTTTGACCGCAGGAAATTCTGGCAGTTGGGCGGGTTTCACGAGCAAATACTTTTTGCGGAGGACTATCGCTTGAGCCAGCAGATCGAGCGTGCGCGGTTCGCAGTGGTGCGCGGGGGAGTTTATACGACGAACCGGCGGTTTAAGCGGATGGGGCATCTGAAAGTGGGTTGGCTGTTCCTGAAGACGGCGATGAATTATTGGAACGAGAAGTATTTCTTGCGGGACCACAAGTATTGGGCGGATGGAGTGCGGGGGTAAGAGCGTGGGGGCCAAAGCCCCGTTGAATGGGGATGCTGGATGCGGCGCTGAAGCGCCGCTCTTTCACGATTGTTCCGGAGATTGGTTGTGCGAGATCTCCGAGCGGTGAGGGCGAGACGCCCTCACGACAGCCGGCGGGACGCCGGCGCTACGGTTTGCAGTGGCCACAGAAACAGGATTCAGCCAACCAGCTGAATCCTGTTTTTACTTGGAGCGAGGATTTGGTTAGAAGTGGAGGGCGATGCCGGTGGAGATGCGCACATTGTTCTGGTCGGCATGGAAGAAGCTGGTGCGGACATAATCACCCTGGAATCGCCAGGCGACGATGCGAATCAGGCGGTAGTCGAGGCCTCCGCCGATCGCGGTGGCGAAGGATGTATCGGACCCGAAGGCGTTGGCATTGACGTGGCCGACCCCGAACATGGCTTCAGCAAAAGGACGAAATCTTCCGACCGACGCGGACAGGCGCGGGCCGAACAGCACATTGTGCTCGGTGAAGTTGGTGGCCGGCGGCGGCCCCGAGCAACCCACCGATCCCACAGGACACGCGAAGGGGAACACCTGCGAACCGTAGTGGCCGTCGAAGTCGGCGACGATGCCGAGCAAGGGAAATACCTTGCCTTCGAGGGAGGCTTCCCATCCGTTGGTGTTGGCGCGATTAATCGTGGAGAGATCGGTGTTGTAGTAGGAGTATCCGAAGAAGACGTTGCCGGACGTAGGAACCTGGGCCGAGGCGGCCCCTGTAAGTATGAAGATAAAGATGGAAATTGAAGCGAGCTTACGCATGGGTCCTCCTTGTGCGTTGTGAATGTTGGATGCGCGAGGAGGCGGTTCGGATAGCCGAAATTGGGGGCAGTGAGAAAACACTGTGCGGAAGAAATCGCTTGCGCAGCGCCTGAAGCCGATGTTGATTGCGCTCGATTTACCTTTCAAATCCAGTGCTGCAAGCGAGTTTTTCAGGAAAATCCGAAGCCCTATTTTGGATTTGCTTTCGCGGCGCTAAAGCTCCGCTCTTCCACATCAGAAGCTCCACATCAGAAGCGCCAGACGATTCCGGTTGAGGCGCGGTAGTCGTTTTGGCTGGCGCTGAGATAATGGCTGTGCATATAGTCGCCCTGGAAGCGCCAGGAAAAATTCTTGAACCACAGTTTGTAGTCGAGGCCGCCGCCGACATCGATCACGAGTGGGTTGTAGACGAAGCCTCCGGAGTTCAGGTGGCGGATGCCGGCCATGGCGTCGACGAAGGGCCGAAACTTGCCGATGGTGGCGGAGTAACGCGGGCCCGCGACGATGTTGTATTGCGTCACGCCGCTCGGGCGATAGAAACCGCTGGCATCAAGAACAAGGCCGATCTTGGGGAGTCGGGTGAAGGGGAGAGCTTCGAAAGAGCCGTTCCATCCGTGATAGCTCTGTTTGTTGACGACGTTGGTGAGCTGGCCGTAAGAAACTCCGGCGTAAACGTTGCCGTTGGGAAGAAGTCCATTAAATTGTGCCGACATCGGGATGGTGCAGAACAGTGAGCCCAGGAAAACCAGGACGGTGGCAGCAGTTTTCGACACGAAACATTTCCTCCGCGGCGGTCACGCCGGCAAAAAAGTCATTGTAGTCAACGAAATACGTTAGATGCAGTGTACCGGATGGCCAAGATGCCCGCCGGGCAAAAATTGTCCTGACACCGTTTAGTCTGCGTCCAAGAGTAACTGAAAATTTACCAGATTTTGATGGTGCCAAAAGCAGGTGGCGGTCGTCTATCTAGTGCGATGCAAAACATGGAAATGAATTGGCAAATGCTGGAGCGGCCAATCCCTTTGGCGGCTTTTGGAACAGAGAAGGAGTCGAAGTTGAAGCTCAGTCTGGAATCACGGAACCATGGCGATGTCATCATCGTGCACTGCCAGGGCCGCATCGTGTATCGCGATGAGGCGGCTGCGTTGGCACGGATAGTGGGCGAAGCGATGCGCCCGGCGAGCAAGATCGTTCTCGATCTGCGCGGCGTGAGTTTGATCGATAGCGCTGGCATCGGCGAACTTGCACTGTTGCAAACACTCGCGCAGGAAAGAAACGCGGAACTGAAGTGCGCGGGCGCGAACGAATTCGTAATGACGGTGCTCGAACTGACAAACCTGGACACAGTGCTGGATGTGCATCCTTCGGTGGAAGCGGCGATTGCGTCGTTTGCGGAAATGCGGGTGTGCGCGGACTGCTGAATTGAATGAACTGTTGTTCTGAGCGAGTCCCGGTGCGCCGGGACTCGTTGTGTTTTTTGGGGGGTTGGTGGCGCGAGGCCGGAGAGGGCCTCTAGACAGCCGGCGGGACGCCGGCGGGACGCCGGCGCTACGACTCGCGGTGGAAGCGGTAGTGACCTTTGCGGCCGAGGGACATTGCTTCGACCACTTTCAGGAACGCTGCGCCGGCGTGGGATAGGTTCGCGCCCTTGCGGTAGATGAGGCGCAACTTGCGCTTCAGTTGCAGCTCGCGGACCGGAATGCGAACGAGTTCTCCGCGGGCGACTTCGTTCTCGACGCTGATTTCCGGCAGAAACGCGACACCGTTTCCCATCGCCACATATTGCTTCATGGCCTGGAGGGTTGGCAGTTCGAGGCCCATGTGAAGCGGGGTTTTGTGGTTCTTGAAAGTCTGGATCACTTTTTCGCGATACGGAGAGTTCACGATATGAGCGACGAACGATTCCGCGCCTAGCTGCCGAATGCTGACTTGAGCGGATGAAGCGAGTGGATGCGTCGGTGGAACAACGAAAACGAGTTCATCGTGGAAGACGACGATCGAATGCAGGTTGGGTTCCTGCGGTTCGTAAGAAAGAATGCCGAACTCGACGCCGTGCTGCAACACGTCATCGGGGATGCGACTGCCGAGGGCGCGGTCAACGGTAATCTTGATCATGGGGTGCAGCCGGCGGAATTCGGCCAGCAGCGGGAGCAGGTAAAGAACGGTCAATTCGTTGGCTGCGATGTCGAGCTTGCCCTTCTGCAGTTCACGGAGCTCGGCCAGGGATTCGGTCGCTTCGCTCCGCAGATTGATCAACTTCTCGGCGTATTCGTAGAGGACCTTTCCCGAATCCGTCAGCACGCCTTCTCGCGAAGAACGGTCGAATAGAGGTTCGCCGAGTTCGTCCTCAAGTTTGCGGATGGTCTGGCTTACGGCCGATTGCGTGCGGAAGAGCTTTTCAGCGGCGCGAGAGAAGCGGCGCTCGCGGGCAACGGCGAGGAAGACTTCGAGTTGGGACAAATCCAAGGGAGTGCTCCTTCAATCAAACGCATTTATATAAGTAAAACTTATGGTAATCCATTATCTAATGCTATATGAAGAATTATAAGTTTTGCTTCTGACCTTCAATTGCTTAACATGGGGAATCGCAGCGACGGCCGCCGCCATTGTGCTCAGCCTTTAGAGGCGTAGAGGGCGCTCCACATGACAGCCGGCGGGACGCCGGCGCTACGCTGAGAATGCTTATTATGAATAGACAGCGAATTACGATTTTCGATACCACTCTTCGCGATGGCGAACAGTCGCCGGGATGCAGCATGAATCAGCAGGAAAAGCTTCGGCTGGCGCATCAACTTGACCGGCTCGGCGTGGACGTCATTGAAGCAGGCTTCCCGATTGCCTCGGACGGCGATTTTGAATCGGTGAAGACGATTGCGGCGGTGGTGCGGCGTCCGATTATCGCGGCGCTGGCTCGCGCTTGCCGGCCCGACATCGAGCGCGCATGGGAGGCGTTGCAAGGAGCAGCGCGGCCGCGGATTCACATCGTCCTGGCGACTTCCGATATCCATCTGCAATACAAGCTGCGCTTGACGCGCGATCAGTGCATAAAGCAGGCGCGGGAAGCGATCCAGTTGGCGAAGTCGTTCTGCGATGACGTGGAGTTTTCGCCGGAGGATGCGACGCGGACGGACCCGGAGTTTTTGTGCCGGGTGCTGAATGCCGTCGTCGAGGCGGGCGCGACGACGTTGAATATTCCCGACACGGTCGGGTATACAGTGCCGTCGGAGTTCGCGAACCTGATCACAATGGTCCGGCAAAACGTCAATGGAGTCGAGAACGTGACCATCTCGGCGCACTGCCACAACGATCTGGGCATGGCGGTGGCGAACGCGCTGGCGGCAGTGTCCGCGGGCGCACGGCAGGTGGAGTGCACGATCAACGGGATCGGTGAGCGCGCGGGCAATGCTTCGCTGGAAGAAATCGTGATGGCGATGCGGGTACGGCAGGACCAGTTTCCTTACGAGACAGGAATTGTCAGCGAACAGATTTTCATGGCGAGTCAGATGTTGAGCGAGATCACGGGCGTGCCGGTGCAGCCGAACAAGGCGATCACCGGGCGCAATGCGTTTGCTCACGAGGCGGGCATCCACCAGGATGGCATGCTGAAAAAT
>DATAUY010000201.1:0-9286 GCA_036268025.1 Candidatus Sulfotelmatobacter sp.
CGAAGTTGTGGGGATGAACCTAGCGGCGCGGACGCTATATGAGAATCAGGGGAGTTGTTATCCATTCACTGCTCCATCGCGGGCACCGCTGCCACGCGTACCAGCACAAGCCGTGTCATCCTGAGGCGTACGCGAAGCGCAGGCCGAAGGACCCTACGTCAGCCGATCGCTCCGATGACGTAATCGAGCGCCGTTTAGTCCGCCGACGATCGAAACTAATTCGCCGGTGCCGCTGCGATCGCTTCCACGATTTCCGGAGGAAGCCCAAAGCGTACGTTCTCCGGCATAACTTCCAGTTCCTGAAGGTTGTCGTAGCCTTTGCTCCGCAGGAAAGTTACGGTTTCCTCGACCAGGTGCTCTGGCGCCGAGGCGCCGGCTGTCAGAGCAATGGTGCTTACGCCCTTCAGCCATTCCGCCTCGATATCGTTACAGCTATCGATCAGATGCGCATTTGTGCCCAGATTGCGCGCTACTTCGACTAACCGGTTGGAATTTGAGCTATTTTCCGAGCCAACCACCAGCAGGAGATCCGACTCAGAAGCCACCTGCTTCACCGCGACCTGACGGTTTTCGGTCGCATAACAGATGTCCTGCGCCGCCGGCCCTTTGATGTTCGGGAACTTCGCCTTCAGCGCCGCGATAATGTCCTTCGTCTCGTCCAGGCTAAGGGTGGTCTGGGTTAGATATGCCACGCGATCCGGATCGGGTACGGCTAGCAATGCCACCTGCTCCGGCGATCCAACAACCTGCGTGACAAGCGGCGCCTCACCCAGAGTCCCGACCACCTCATCGTGATCTTTATGCCCGATGAGGATGAGCGAATATCCCTCTTTCGCAAACTTCACCGCCTCGACATGCACCTTAGTGACCAGCGGGCAGGTCGCGTCAATCACGCGCAGGCCCCGCCTCGCGCTATGCTCGCGGACTTCGGGCGACACGCCGTGGGCGCTATAAATGATGCGCTCGCCGTTGGGCACCTCGTCTTCGCTGTCCACGAAGATTGCGCCCTTGCTGCGAAGGTCTTCGACCACGAAGCTGTTGTGGACAATCTCTTTGCGCACGTAGATGGGCGGCCCAAAGGCCTCCAGCGCAATACGGACGACATCAATCGCCCGCACAACACCTGCGCAGAAGCCTCTCGGCTTGAGCAAGAGTAAAGTTTTCTGGTCAGTCTTAGCTAAGATTCCACTCACGATTCAGGATCTCTCCTCGGAAAAACTGCCTCACCGAAAAAGCCGTCTCACCTTTGTCATTCCGACCGAAGGGAGGAACCTGCTTTTCTGCTGAGTTAGATGCTACGGAACCCACGGAAACCGTACCTTTAGGGTACATGATCTCCATTGTGGCAATACTAATAAACTATCGAAAAGTACCGGGATGGTCAACGTAAACCACAGAAATAGCAAGGATTAGCAGCGAAATGAAGAATCCCGGCAGCAAACGGAAAGCGGAGAATCCGCATCCCTTATGGCCCGTCCTCTTCGATGAACCAGCATCGTTATGGCCCCCTCGTGCCCCCCTCTAGCCACGTCGGGCCATTGCGATTACTTCGGTAACACGGCAATCTATGTGCGTTCAACCACAAAACCAGCAATGCTAGAGCAAAACCCAAGAACGACGATGGGCCGCACGCAGGGCAGGAATGGCATGCAGAATCGCCAGCCCCGCCGCCTGATGCTCGCCCTTGGAATTCTTCTGCTCGCCCTGGTTGCCCTGCTGGTAAAAGACCGCACCTTCTGGTTCGGTTCCGAAGAAACCTCGATCGAGTCCGACATGGCCGACTCGCCCTCAACGGTCCAGGCTTCTGCCAAGGCTGCGCCCGCGAAATCTGTCGGAGCCAGGAAGCAGGCGCACAAAGTCGCTGCCCAGGTCGAGCCCCAGCCCGCGGACGCTCCTGGAGCAACGATCACACGCACCGTGCTGCCGCCGCTGGACGTAGAAGTCGTCGCGGGCGACAAACACAAGAAGCTTCATCCCGGAACGAATTCCACTCATGTGGAAATTCCGAATAACGCTTCGCTTCTTGCTCCGGCGACCAACGCTGCCGAACGCGAACCGCTGGCGGCGGAAGCTGCGCCGGCGCCGAAGCCGAACTACAGCGCCACCTATCCGTTGCTTTCCCAGCACATGAACGTGCAGGGATCTGTAATTCTTCAGGCGATTATCAGCGCCGAGGGTTCAGTGCAGACCTTGCGTGTGTTGAGCGGCCCGGCGATCCTGAGCGCCGCCGCGCAGCAGGCCGTCCGGGAATGGCGCTTCAAACCGGTTGTGCAGAACGGTCAGGCCGTGGAAACCAAGGCCAGGATCACCGTGAACTTCTCCATCAAGGTCGCCGACAACTCCGTCGACACTACCCTGGCTGACAGCCGCGCGTCGGACGTTCTGATCATCAGCCGCTAAAATTCAGCACAAAAATCAGGCGTTCGACTTAATCATCTGCTCCGCGTGCTTGCGCGACGTCTCAGTCAGTTTTGCACCGCTCAACATTCGCGCAACTTCCTCCGTGCGCTGCTCTCCCGTCACTGCGCGGACGCTTGTTCGTGTGCGGCCTGCGGATTCCTTTTTCTCAATCACAAAATGCCGATCGCCGAACGTCGCAATCTGCGGCAAATGAGTGACGCACAACACCTGGCTCGACCGCGATAGCCCCTTCAGCTTCTTGCCAACCGCCTCTGCCGCTCGTCCACCGATGCCAGTATCGATTTCGTCAAAGACCAAAGTCTTCTGGGTGCCCCATTTCTCGCCGCGTTCTGTGCGGCGAGAAGTGGAAATTCCTGCGCGAGACTTAATGAGAGATGATTCCGCGCCCGCCTCTACACTCGCCTTCAGCGCCAGCATCACCCGCGACAGTTCCCCGCCCGAAGCAACATGTTCCAGTTGCCGCATCGGTTCTCCCGGGTTGGTCGAGATCATGTACATCACATGATCCATACCGCCGGCGCTCCAGTCGCTCTCCTGCTCCGAGCGGGTCAGTTCAATGCGGAAAACCGACCTCATGGCCAAATCGTTGATCTCCGCCTCAACCAGCTTTTCCAGTTTCCGCGCCGCGTCCGCCCGCTTTTTCGATACCGCGTTTGCGGCGCGCAGATATTCCTCGGCGGCCTGCCGAAGCTCTTTTCTCAACTGCTCAAGAATCTCGTCTTTGTTCTCAAGCTCCGCCAGCTTTCGCGAGACCTCCGCGCCAAACTGAATCACTTCGTCCAGCGTCGGCCCATACTTGCGCTTGAGACGGTCGAGCAGCGCCAGCCGATCTTCCACCTGCGCCAGATGTTCGGGCGAGGCCTGAATTCCGCCCGCATAATCGCGGACTGTCGCGCCGACATCCTCCACGCTAATGCGCGCCGATTCCAGTGCTGCCAGCGCTTCCTGAAACTTTGGCTCGAACTTCGCCAGCTCCTCGATTTGTTTTTGCGCCGCCCGCAGTGACGACGCCGTCGAACTATTTCCTTCGTAAAGCAGATCGAAGGCATTCATCGCCGAGTTATAAATCTTTTCGGCGTTCGCCAGCACGCGCTTCTCGCCTTCGAGCTTCTCGTCTTCCCCGCTTTGCAGGCGAGCTTCTTCGATTTCGCGCTTCTGGAAAACCCACAAATCAACCAGTCGCAACCGGTCCTGTTCGCCCTGTTCGAGTTCTTCGATGCGAGATCGAGTCTGCTTCCACGCGGCAAACGCAGTCGCCGTCGCCTCAAGCTGGCTTCCGGCAAAGGCATCGAGGAGTTCAAGTCGCGCCGGCCCATCGAAGTTCAAAATAGATTCATTCTGCGCGTGAATGACGGCCAGATGCGGCGCCAGCAGCCGCAGCACCGCGACGGTTGCGGCCTGATTGTTGACGAACACCCGGCTCTTGCCGCCTGCCGCAATCTCGCGCCGCAAAATGAACGATCCATCATCGGACTCGTCGAGGCCATTGCTTTCCAGAATCTTCTGAAGAATTTTTTCCGCCTCGCCTGCCGCCTCGAAAACCGCAGCAATCACTGCCCGCTCGGCTCCGGACCGAATCACATCGCTCGACGCCTTCTCTCCCAGTAATAGAGCCAGCGCGTCGATCAGGATCGACTTCCCCGCCCCGGTTTCGCCCGTCAGCAGGTTGAGCCCCGGACCGAATTCCACCACGAGGTTGTCAACGACCGCGTAGTTCTCAAGCCGCAGTTCAATCAGCACAAGGCGTCCTGGAATGCCAAAGTTGTGCGCAGCATAGCATGAAAAAGCAGTGGTCAGTTGCCGGTGGCCAGGAACTCAAATTCGGAACTCAATCCCGGGACTCTTCTTTGTACATGGGGGACAGCCGCCCTCGACTGTCCAGCCGCGGCGGTTCGTGTCGCGGCGGTGATCTCTTGCAGTGCAGTGGCCACGTTGCCTGAGGAATGCGCTTCCGTCTCAATGAACTTACTGCCAGCTGTCCGCTGAGCGCCGAGAACTGCCTTTTGCACCAAACGCCTGCCTCTAATCATCTAAAATCACTTCATGGCCATTGCCGGACAGTTCGCGGTCGAGGACCTGCCGCGCTCCATCCCCAAAACCATGCTGGCCGCGGTCTACCGCGGACTGAACGATGTCCGCATGGAAACCGTGCCCGTCCCTGAGATCGGCCCCGGCGAAATTCTGCTAAGAGTCCATTCCTGCGGCGTTTGCGGCACCGACCTCAAGAAAATCTCCACCGGGTCGCACTCTGCCCCGCGCATCTTTGGCCACGAAACCTCGGGAACCGTTGCAGCCGTCGGAGCGAAAGTCAGTAAATTCAAACCCAGCGACCGCGTCATGGTCTTCCACCACATCCCGTGCCGCGAGTGCTTTTATTGCCGCAACAAGACTTTCGCCCAGTGCGTCACATACAAGAAAGTGGGCTGCACGGCGGGATTTGAACCTTCTGGTGGCGGGTTTGCCGAGTACGTCCGCGTTATGGACTGGATTGTCGAACACGGTACCGTGCCAATTCCCGACGAAACTTCTTTCGAGCAGGCGTGTTTTGTGGAACCTGTGAACACGTGCCTGAAGGGCGTCAATACTCTCAACCTGTGCCAAGACGAAACTGTGCTCACCATCGGCCAGGGGCCAATTGGCATTATTTTGAGCGTCTTGGCGCGCCGGGCCGGGGCCCGCTTAATTACTTCCGATTTGTATGCCGAGAGGCTTAAAATAGGAACAAGCTACGGGCTCGACCAGACAATTGAAGCTTCGCAGGCAAACGTAGTTGAGCGTGTCCGCGAGTTGACCGAAGGGCGTGGCGCTGATGCTGTCATCCTTGCGGTGGGCGGAAACACGCTGATTCGTGCCGCGATGGATGCGGCCCGTCCGGGTGGGCGGGTTTTGTTATTTGCGCAGACGCAGCATGGCGACGCCACGATTGATCCGGCGGCGATTTGTGTGGACGAGAAAGCATTGGTCGGCTCGTATAGCGCTTCAGTGGATTTGCAGGAAGAATCAGTGAATTTCGTGATGAATCGCGAGATGGATTTGGAGCGTCTGATCAGCCACCGCTTCCCGTTGACTGAGGCTCCGCAGGCGTTGGAGTTGGCAGCGCATCCGCAGCCGTCGTCGATGAAAATCGTGATTCAACCGCACGGACAGATTTGAAAGTGCGCGGCTTCAGCCGCACCGTCACGGAGCGACAGTAGGTAGGGCTTAGCCCCAGGTTGTACCGGAAGGAAAACGCAGTGAACGGAAAGATGACCGCCGCCGTCCTGTACGGCAAAGAAGATCTGAAGATCGAGAAGGTTCCAATCCCCCGTGTCGGCGATGGCGAGGTTCTGGTCAAAGTTTCCGTCGCGCTCACCTGCGGCACCGATCTCAAGGTTTACCAGCGCGGATATCACGCTCGCATGATCGTCCCTCCGGCGCTCTTTGGGCACGAACTCGCCGGAGTCATCGAAGAGGTCGGCTCAGGCGTCACCGCATTCAAGAAGGGCCAGCGTGTCGTCGCGCTCAACTCCGCGCCCTGCCAGATGTGCTTCTATTGCTCGAAGCACCAGGAAAATCTTTGTGAAGACCTGCTCTTCAACAATGGAGCATATGCCGAATACATCCGGGTGCCGCGCCGCATCGTTGAAGCCAATATGCTGGTGATTCCGCAGAATGTGACTTTTGAAGACGCGGCCATGACCGAACCGCTGGCTTGCGTGCTGCGAGGCTTGCACGAAACGAAAGTGGAAATCGGAGACACAGTCGCCATCCTCGGCGGAGGCCCGATCGGCCTGATGTTCGTACAAGTCGCCCGCGCCATCGGCTGCAACGTGATCGCGGTGGTCAAGCGCGACGAACAGGTGACCGCAGCCAAACAAATGGGCGCGCACGAAATCGTGCAGACAACGAAAGTGCCGAACGTGGTCGATGCGGTCCGCGCGCTGTCTCCCCAAAAACGCGGATGCGACGTGGTGGTCGAAGCGGTCGGCAGGCCCGAGGCGTGGGAGTGGTCGGTAGACATGGTGCGCAAGGGCGGCACCGTGAACTTCTTCGGCGGATGCGCCAGCGGAACCAAGGTGCAGCTCGAAACCAATCGCCTGCACTACTCCGAGATCACGCTTAAAGCGACGTTCCATCACACACCAGAGACCGTTCGCCGCGCCTTTGGATTGATCGCGGCCAAGAAAATTCGTCCCACGGACTACATCACGGGCGAAGCGCCGCTCTCGCGCCTGCAACAGGTGCTGCGCCACATGCTGAACCGTAGCGGCGACATCAAGACAGCGATCATCCCCGGCCATTAGAACCGCCGCTAGAGCCGCTAGCAGTGAGGCTGGATCGACTGTCATCTGAGTAGGTGTTGTATGGCGTTGTCATCCTGAGCAGTCGAAGGATCCCTACGGAGCCGAAGCGGTCGAAGACGCTTCAGGAAATTCTCTCGAGAAGTTTGACCGACGCTGAATTGCATGTCCCGAGCCGCCACTCAATCCGTCGCCTCCGGCTGGAGCAAACTTCCGCAAAGCTATGCCATCCCTCCATCCGCTCCGTCGCTCGAAGACGCTCGCGCCTACTGCGCGCATCTCGCCCAGACACACTACGAAAATTTCTCGGTCGCTACCTGGTTCCTGCCGCGCCGCCTGCGCCAGCACTTCTTCAACGTCTATGCCTACTGCCGCATCTCCGATGATCTTGGCGACGAGGTCGGAGACACTGCAGCCTCGCTCGAACTTCTAGACCAATGGCAGCAGGAACTCGACGCGTGCTATGAAGGCCATCCGAAACATCCGGTCTTCGTAGCTCTCGCAGAAACCGTCCGCCACTTCAATATTCCCAAGCACGAATTCTCCGACCTGCTCATCGCCTTCCGCCAGGACCAGACCGTCACCCGTTTTGAAACGTTCGATGACGTTCTCGGCTACTGCAAGTACTCCGCGAATCCGGTCGGCCATCTCGTGCTCTATCTCTGCGGATACTGCGACGCCGAGCGCCAGCAACTTTCCGACTACACCTGCACCGCGCTGCAACTGGCGAACTTCTGGCAGGACGTGACCGTCGACTATGCCAAAGGCCGCATCTATTTCCCGCTCGAAGACCTTCGCCGCTTTCAGGTGAGCGAGAGTAATATCGCGCAGAACCAGAACACCTGCGCTTTCCGCGAGATGATGAAGTTCGAAGTTGAGCGCGCAAGAAGCTGGTTCCGCGAAGGCCTGCCTCTGGTCAGCAAAGTGGACAACGAACTCGCGATCGATTTGGATCTCTTCAGCCGCGGCGGCCTCGAAATCCTGCGCGCCATTGAAAAGCAGGATTACGAAGTGCTTGGCAATCGCCCGGCTATTTCAAAGCCACGCAAGCTTGCCCTCGTCGCCCGCGCCGCAATTGGCAAAGTCCTGGGTGGCCCAATGGGTGGACAAAGATGAGCGTCGGCACCCAGCAAGCCCCTATGCCTTGGATGCCTGCTCCTCCGCAACTCGTCCTGGCGTATTCGGTTTGCAAAGGCATTACGCGCGGGGCAGCAAAGAATTTTTATTACGCATTTCTGGTTCTTCCGCGTCGCAAGCGTGAAGCGCTTTACGCCGTCTACGCCTTCATGCGCCGCTGCGACGACATCACTGACGATACGACGCTCAGCTTCGCCGATCGGCGCCAGAAGCTCGATACGTGGCTCGACGCACTCCATGCGGCGCAGCAAGGCCATCCGACCGACGACGCGATCCTGCTCGCTCTTACCGACGCGCAGCGCCGTTTCGGAATCCCCGCTGGCCTGCTCGACGAACTCGCCCACGGCACCGCGATGGACATCGAAGAGTCAGAGCGGGCGCAGCCCGGCCTGAATGTGCAGTATCAAACCTTCGAAGACCTGCGGCTTTATTGCTACCGCGTCGCGTCGGTCGTGGGCCTGGTTTGCATCCATATTTTCGGATACCGCGATCCCGCTGCCGAGCCACTCGCCGAACGTTGCGGCCTCGCCTTCCAGTTGACCAATATCATTCGCGATGTGAAAGAAGACGCCTCGATGGGACGAGTCTACTTCCCGGAAGAAGACCTCGCGAAATTCGGGCTGTCGGCGCAGGATCTGCTCGCAAATCCCGATCCCGCGCGCTTCCGTCCGCTGCTGGCATTTGAAGCGAATCGAGCCCGGGAATTCTACGCGTCCGGCGACGAACTACTCGCCTACATTTCCGAAGACAGTCAACCCGCGCTGTGGGTCCTGATAAACATCTATCGCCGCCTCCTCGAAAAACTCGCCGAGAAGCAATACGACGTCTTCACCGCCAAAATCGCTTTGACTACCAGCGAAAAGCTCCTGATTCTCGCCAGGGGATTTTTGAAGCGCCTCGCGTAAATACCGTCATGTAAACTATCGGGTGCCCCACGTCTCGCGTCTTCTGCGAGAAGTGGGGATTTTGATCTCAAGTGGACACGAGGGTTGCCCCACCCTTCGCGGTCTTTCGAACGGTGGGTATAGCAGGTGTGTGAATCATTCGAACAGGGACCGATGCCGTCATCTTCCCAACCCACGGTAGCCATCGCCGGAGGCGGCCTTGCCGGACTCGCCGCCGCCTGCGCCCTTGCTGACTCAGGCTTCAAAATTGCGCTTTTCGAAAAGCGTCCATTCCTCGGAGGCCGCGCCTCTTCCTACGAGCATCCGGGCACGGGCGAAGTGGTCGACAACTGCCAGCACGTTCTCTTTCGTCTCTGCACCAATCTCATCGAGTTCTACGAACGCATCGGAGTCGCCGATCAGATCCGCTGGTTCGACCAGATGAATTTCATCGAGCCTGGCGGGCGCACTTCGATCATGAAGTCATCGTCTCTCCCTGCTCCGCTCCACACGGCTCCATCATTCTGGAATTTTTCGTTCCTCGGAACCGCCGATAAGTTCTCG
>DATAUY010000202.1:0-22774 GCA_036268025.1 Candidatus Sulfotelmatobacter sp.
CAAGTTCGTCTTTAGCGCGAGCGAAGCCTACATGATCGAAGACGGACAGATCACCGCGCCCATCAAAGGCGCAACGCTCATCGGCAACGGCCCCGACGTGCTCACGCGCGTCAGCATGGTCGGCAATGATCTGAAACTCGATGAAGGCGTCGGCACCTGCGGCAAAGATGGACAAGCCGTTCCGGTCGGAGTCGGCATCCCGACCTTAAAGATCGATCGTCTCACCGTCGGCGGCACCGCCAGAAAAGACCCCGGCGGCTTTATGCAGTAGATCTTGACGATGGCAGACCAGATCTACACCGTTGAGGTAAGGAAAACCTTTAGGATTTCAGGCGATGATGTTCTGCGCTGGGTCGAGCGGCCGGTTTCGGAGGTGATTCCGGAAAAAGGGTCGGCTTTGTACCGGTGCAAAGATTGCCACGGAAAAGTGAAGCTGTTCGATAAGCACGTTCCGCACGCCGCAGCACCCCACGCAGAGCATGTCTCCAAACAGGACTCCGAATATTGTCCGGCTGGAATGTATTTCCGACAAAATCCCGGTCGCGAGCCGAGGCTCTCGTTAAGTCCGATCGAATAAGTGAAATGAACCGGTTGATCACCGGACTTTCCTGATCCTACGCTCCGTTCTGGGCCACCAGAAGCGGATCATAGCGGCTCCCGCTAAAGCAACCGCGCTGGCATCCCCTGCTCCTTGAGCATCTCCACCGCTTTCTTATCGAACGACACAAATGTCTCCGCGCCGAGCCATCGCCCCTCATAGGCAATCACGCCATCCGCGAAATCTCCGCCCGCATCCAGCACAGCCAATCCCGCCTCTACCGCGGGCCGGTTCGTTTCCACATTGTCAACCGAAATCAGCGACCGCATCGTGTCAGCCACCTCTGCAGCCTTGAAGCCATAAACGCGCCGCAACACCCATACGAACTCGCAAAGCGCCGACAAGGAGATTGCAATCAGGCTGGAATTCCGCAGCCACTTGGCCGCGATCTCTGCCTGCGCCCTGTCGTCGCGCACTACCGCTCGCACCAGAACATTGGTGTCGACCGCCACTTTCATTTCCTGCCGTTTACCCCCGCCCAGCCATTGGCCGCAGCTTCGTTGATCTCTTCGATGGTTGCAACTTTCTTCGTCTTTCCGGCGAGCCGGCCGATGAAGTCCTCGATCGTCCCCGAACGCTTAGCCGCGCGGATCATACCCCGACCGTCGGGCAGCAAATCCAGCTCTATTTTTTGTCCGGCTTTAATTCCAAGATGCTGGAGCACCTTTTTTCGGAACGTGACCTGCCCTCTGGTCGTCACAGTAAGTGTGGTCATGGCGAACATCCCTCACTGGTACTATTGTAATGCATAATTGCCTTATTAAAAATACCGTCTCTTCTGCAAATCCTCGTTTTCCGGGTTCTTTCTGTGTCCCCTGTGGTTTAGAGATTTGGTTCTGCGAACTCAAATAAATAGTCGGAACCTAGATTCCCGGGCTGGAAGATGTCCGCTCCGACTTCAGTCCCCGCAGCAGCAGACGCACCAGCATGCCATCGAATCGCGTGCCGCTCATCTTTGCCAGTTCATCGAGCGCCTGCTCAGGGGTGCGGGCGGCAGAAAACGATTGTTCCGTGACCATGTTGGCATACGCGTCGGCGAGCCCGATGATGCGCGCCCAAAGCGGAATCTGCTCTCCAACTAAACCATCAGGATAACCGGAGCCGTCAAAGCGCTGATGATGATGTTCAATCGCCTCACGCATCATGTCGGAATGCGGGATCGTTCCCACAATCTCCGCCCCGGCGTGAGCGTGCATCCGGACCTGCAAGTATTCGTCGTCGCCCAGTGGGCCCGGCTTGTTGAGAATGTTTTCGGGAACAAAAATCTTGCCCACATCATGAACCCGTGCGGCATAAACCAGGTCGGCCGTCTCATCCGACGATAATCCGAGGGCGCGCGCCATGACTTCCGTGTAGCGGGCCACCAGATCGCCGTGGCCTGCCATGTTCATCTCACGCGATTCCGCGGCGCGGCTGAGCGTTTCAATCGCCTCCTTCAGCAGTGGAACGTTGCAGTTCTCGCCCGATCCACACAGCTTGTAGAGCGTCGAAGCGATTTCTTCAATTTGGTCTGGTCCCGTGCGCTCGCGTTGCAGGAAGCCTTCGATGTACGACGAAATCTGCTGCCGCTGGCGGGCGAAATCCTGCCCCTCGACGAATTCCTGCGCAGTCGAAACCAGATTTCCTCCCGATCGCTTTGAGACATACATTCCCGCGTCTGCGACACGAATAATGTCTTCGATCGCGAAACCGTGCATCGGAAAACTCGCGACGCCGAAGCTGCCCGTAATGTGGTGCTCGGCAAGCATGGGATCGCTGGCCAGCCACTGCCGCAGGCGTTCGGCGAGCACAACCGCCTGGTCGGCCCCGGTCTCCGGCATGAGAACGATAAATTCGTCTCCGCCATAACGCGCGACGACGTTCGACTGCCGCGACTTTTGCTCGAGTAAGCGCCCAACCCGCGCCAGCACCAGATCGCCCTCGAAGTGGCCCATGCCATCGTTGACTTGCTTGAACTTGTCGAGATCGATGAGAACAACCGAGAACGGCCGCCCGGAACGCGATGCCCTCTTCCATTCAGCCGACAACGCCTCCCAGAAAAAGCGGCGCGTTTTGATGCCAGTCAATCCGTCGGTGATGGACTGTTGCTGCAACTTCTGGAATACGAATGCGTTGTGCAGCGCGGTCGCGAGCAGATCGGCCAGCGTATTGAGAATCAGAACATCCTGCGGCGAAAATGCATTCTCACCGCGGCTCTCGACATTGAGCACGCCCAGCAGGGTTTCGCCATAAATGATCGGAATGCAGAGCACGGCTCGAGAGTCGGGAAGAATCCCGGTCAGGTTGCCAGGCAATGCGTTCTGCACCAGCGCGCGTTCGCCAGTTCTCGCTACGCGGCCCAGAATGCCTGTCCCGAGCGGAATGCGCTTACCCGTCGCATGGGCCGTAACTCCCGCTTCAACCTTAATCTCGATCTCTTTCGTTCCGTAATCCAGCAGGCCGATGCCGATGTGATCGAAGTTGAAATTTTTTTGGATCTCGCTCGCGATCTGGCTGAGCATGTGCATTGGGTCGTCGCTCGAGATTGCCGTACGCGAGATATTATTGAGAAAGGCGAGCTGCCGCGAACGTCGCTGCTCCTCGGCAAACAGGCGGGCATTCTCCACCGCAACCGAAACCTGTCCCGCCGCAGTGACCAGCACATCGAGGTCGCGCTGCTCGAACATGAACTCGCGGTTAGGATTCATCGCAACCATGATTCCCGCAGGCCGGTTGCCCAGCAAAATCGGCGTCGCGATCAGGCACTTGGCCGGACGCTGCGGAACATGCGCGATGCCGAGCCGCCTGCGTGCCGCTTCCAGGTCGGAACGGATCAACAGCGGCTCGCCGGTGCGGATCACGTATTCCGTGAAGGCGTTGCGAAGGTCGCGCGTGCGTTTGGGCAGCACGCGCCCATCGCGAACCTCAAGCTCGAAGCGAATTTCGTCCGCCTCCTGAAATGCGATGTAGAAGTGGCTGGTGTCGAAGATCTGGCCCAGTTCCACGTGGATTGTGCGCAGAATCTCGTCCTGATCGAGACGCGAGCTGATGGCTTTTCCGATCTCAGTGAGCAGCTCGTATTCTTTCGTTCGCCGGTGCGCCTCGTGGGTAACCACGTAGTTCTCGAGCGTGAGGCCGAGTTGCAGGGCAAGGCCCACCATCAGATGAGGCCCCGAAGTCCCGAACGCTCGCCGCTCCACATGCGGAAACAGGATGACTCCGAAATTGTTTTCCCGGGTCTGAAGATTTACCGCTGTCAGACGGCGCACTCCTGTTTCCCCCAGAATGCGCTTCAACTCCGACAATGTGCCGGCCGATCCGACCGGTAAGGGTTCGGTCATCGTGGAAAGTTCGTGGACGGTGAAGATTCCGCTGTGCCGGTACGCGAGTTCACTGATGTAATCTCCCGCGCCGCTTCGTTCCAGCGCATCGAGAAAACTATGCGGGAACCCTTGCTGCACCGATGGCAAAAGACCGCGCCATCGTTCGTTGATGACAATGGCCGCGCAATCCATCGTGAGCGCGCTCTGCAAACGCTCCAGCGCAGCCTGCATGCTCGGCACCAGGTCCTCGGCAAAAAACAGCCGGCTCGGATCAACTCCCAGTGTCGAAAGCGCCAGGGTCGTTTCCTGCACCGCGTTGCGCTGGTTTTCAAACAGCACCATCACCATCGCGATGCCCAGCAGCATCTGCGGTACTGGGCCAAACAGTCGAAGAGCATTGCCGAACATCACGATGAGCGGGTTCTCGATCTGCCCCACGCCCATCAGTACGCCCCACAACGCCAAGGCAAACGCCAGCACCTGGAACGCGAGCGATCCGCGCCGGTGGCCATTCAGCAGAAATACCACCGAGCAGTACAACAGAATGAGCGCGAGTCCAACGCCCAACCGAATCGCCGGTTGCGCATCAGGACGAAACAATCCATTCACGATATGGCCGCGCAACGTGAGCAGGGCCAGTACTACGCCAACCGCTCCCACGGCAGCGTCATACCAGCGGAAAGTTGAAGGCCCGCGCATCATGCGGGTTGAAACGAAGATGCACAGCGCCATCGCCACCAGAAAAAGCTGGCTGACGAAGAACGCGACGGACGATCCCGGAAACGCGTCCAGAACGTAGTGCAGCGAATAAGCGGCCCATGCCAACTGCCACGCGCGGAAATACTGCTGCCGGCTCTGCTCGTAGAGATAGCTGAAGACAAGAAAGAGCAGAACGGAGACTGATCCCGGGATTAATACCGTGGTGATGAAAACATTGTTCATAGGGCCCGAAAAATACTTTTAGTTGTGAGTGCAGGAGCAGTGACGTGGGGAAATTTGTGCCTTAATCGTTTCACATTAGGACAGTGGAATACAACCAGAATTGCGTACAATGACCAACTTCGATGTCTCATTGAATCATAGGGTTGCATGGAAAATCGATATGGCACCAAACTTGACGACGCCCCATGCCGCCCGTACCATCGAAAGTCCGGCCAGAGACCATGTCGAATTCATCCAGCATCAATTCAGGCGGCAAACTGCGTGTTCGTTTTGCGCCTTCTCCCACAGGCTTTCTTCACGTCGGCAGTGCCCGCACATTCATTTTCAACTGGTTCTATGCCCGTCACAATAACGGGACGATGATCGTTCGCCTCGACGACACCGACGTCGAGCGCAACACCGACGCCTCGGTCACTTCGATTTTCGAAGGATTGAAGTGGCTCGGCCTTGGCTGGGACGAGGAATACAAGCAGTCCGAGCGCGGCGCCTTGCATCGACAGATGGCGGAGGCAATTTTTCAGAAAGGCCTCGCTTACCGCGATTTCACTCCCGCGCACACAGGCGATAGCGAAAAATCCGGAGCGCAGGGGACATGGCTGTTCAATCCCGGCATGCGCGAGATGTCCCACGAAGCGAGCGATCGCCGCGCGGCAACCGGGGAGCCTTTCGCGCTGCGCTTTAGGGTGCCGCGCGAAGGAGATGGACACTCCATGTGGGGACAGCCGCCCTCGGCTGTCCGGTTTGCCGAAGGCAAACTGTCTGTGCATTTCAACGATGCCGTGTATGGCCAGCAAATCAAGGCCGCCGCCGACATTGAAGACTTCGCACTGCTGCGCTCCGACGGGAATCCTACTTACCATCTCGCGTCGTGCGCCGACGACGCCGATCTGCGCATCAGCCACATCATTCGCGGCCAGGACCATCTCTCGAACACGTTCAAGCACGTGCTGATTTTCGAAGCTGCCGGTTATAAGCCCCCGCAGTTCGCGCACTTGCCGCTGCTCGTTGCACCGGATGGTACGAAACTCTCCAAGCGCCGCCACGGCCCAGTCGTCAGCGTGACCACCTATTGCGACGCCGGATTCCTGCCCGAAGCGTTCATCAATTTCCTTTGCCTGCTGGGTTGGTCGCCGAAGAACGACCGCGAGCAAATGAGCGTGAGCGAACTCACGGAAATCTTTTCGCTCGAAGGCATCAACCGCGCAAATGCGGTGGTGAATTTCAAGGAATCTTCGGCCTTAGCAGGTGTTGTCATTCCGAGCGAAGCGAGTAACCTCGGTTTTGTTGCAACAGAAGACACCTTCGATCCCAAGGCAATCTGGCTCAATGCCGAGCACATCCGCGCCCTACCCGTCGAAGATCTCAGCCAGCGTCTGCTGCCGATCGCACAGGAAGTATTCCCGACAGCCACCGCAGCGAAAATGTTGCAGGTCACACCTCTGATTCGCGAGCGAATCAAGTTCCTGCGCGATGTCCTGACCGCCGCCGATTTCTTTTTTGCCGAGGAACTGCCGCCCTATGATCCGTCTGAGCTTATCCCGCAAAAGGGAGACGCGGCGATGGCGTTGAAGGTCTTGCAGAAGGCGCAGGCGGTGCTGCCGAATGTCGAGTTCAAACATGATCCGCTGGACCAGGCGCTGCGCGCCGCGGCCCAGGAGTTAGGAATCAAAGCCGGGCAGATGTTCCAACCGATTCGTGTCGCCGTCTGCGGACGCAAGAATGCCCCGCCGCTGTTCGAGACGCTGGAAGTGCTGGGGAAGCAGGTGACGCTGACACGGATCGGGCAGGCCTCTCTAAAGATTCGCCTTCCGTAATAGTAACGCATATGTTACCATTAGAATTGCGTGAATACCTGGACCCGAACGGTCGAAGTTCTTACGCAAGGTGGTTTAATGCCCTCAATGCGGCTGCGGCGGTCAAGGTAGCGATTGCCCTAACCCGCTTGGCACAAGGGAATATTTCGAATTTGCGCAGCGTTGGCAGCGGAGTACATGAGATCAAAATCGACTTCGGTCCAGGCTAGCGTGTGTATTTTGGAAAGACGGAGAGCAGTTGGTCATTCTGCTCGGCGGCGGCACGAAGAAACGCCAGAAGTCGGATATTTCCGATGCGGTTGCTCGATGGGCCGACTACAAACGACGTCGAAAGTAGGCATAGTAATGGCACTCACTCGCGCGTTTAAAGACACCGTTCAGTCTCGCGTTCGTCACGATCCCGAATTCCGTCGCGAATTGCTGCGCGAAGGCGTGGAAGCTTTTGTGGCCGGTGATGTGGAAACCGGTAAGACGGTGCTTCGCGATTATATCAATGCCACGATGGGCTTCCCTGAATTGGGAAAAATCACGCGCCGTTCTCCCAAAAGCCTGATGAGAATGCTAGGCCCGGCAGGAAACCCACAAGCTCGCAATCTCTTCGAGATCGTGCAGTATCTACAGAAGCGGGAACGAGTCCAATTTAGAGTACGGGCTGCTGCGGCGCGCTGATTTTGCATCCTTCAACCCACTCGCCGTATCTATAGCTACCGCCGCACGAAATTCCCATCTCAAATTCTCCGAGGTCCTCTTCCCATGAAAGCCGTTCAAGTCAGCAAACCTGGTGGTGATTTTGAAGTCGTCGAGCGCCCCATCCCCGAGCCGGGGCGGAAGCAGGTGCGCATCAAAGTCGAAGCCTGCGGAGTCTGTCACAGCGATGTCTTAGTTAAAGAAGGCCTGTGGCCGGGCCGACAATATCCGCGCGTACCGGGACATGAAATCGCCGGGAAAATTGATGCCATCGGCGCTGACGTGACCCTATGGAAACCCGGACAACGCGTCGGCGTGGGATGGCACGGAGGCCACTGCTTTGAATGTGAACCTTGCCGCCGCGGCGATTTCATCAACTGCAAGTTCGAGAAGATTACCAGCCTCAGCTATGACGGAGGCTATGCCGAGTATGTCATCGTACCCGCAGAAGCGGTTGCATCGATGCCAGAAAATCTTCCCGCAGATGAAGCAGCGCCACTCATGTGCGCCGGGATCACCGTGTTCAACGCGATGCGCCGTTCGGGCGCAAAAGCCGGGGACCTGGTTGCCGTGCAAGGCATCGGAGGGCTCGGGCATCTGGGAATTCAATACGCGCGCCAAATGGGCTTTCGCACGGTCGCGATCGGACGCGGAGCCGATAAAGCGGCGCTCGCGAAAAAACTGGGCGCCCACGAATACGTCGATACGGCCACGGTTGAAGCTGCGCAGGCGCTGCAAAAACTCGGCGGAGCTAGCCTGATTCTGGCCACCGCTCCCGACTCGAAAGCCATGTCGGCCCTTGTCGACGGACTCGGAGCGAACGGCACCCTGCTGGTCGTCGGCGCCGGTCCCGATCCGATCACTGTCACACCGGCGCAGCTCATCTTCGGAAACAGGAATGTGAAGGGATGGGCCTCCGGCACAGCGCGCGATTCCGAAGATACGTTGAACTTCAGCCTGCTCACCGGAGTGCGGCCGATGATCGAACGGTATCCGCTGGAAAAGGCCGCTGAAGCCTATCAGCGGATGATGAGTGGCAAAGCGCGCTTCCGAGTTGTGCTGACGATGGGCAAGTAGTTCTAAAGGTCATGTAGCCCCGGACGCCCTCGTCCGGGGTTGCGCGGAGCGCAATAAGAGCGCGGGCAGCGCCTCGACCTCGGCAGCAAAACACTCGGCGCTTCGCCTACCTTCCATATCGCCGTTCTACTTGTTTTTGCCAGTTCAACCACAGCAAAGATTCCAAGTGGCCGGCGTAGGTTTTGGCGTACCACTGGAATTCGGCATTTGCGGTTGCACTAGTGTCCTGTTGACATGAAGTACTTTGTAAGATAAAGTTGACCCATGATTGACCCGCATGAGCCATTTCTATGCGTTCCAAAGAAGCGTTGGATACCGCCGGAGATGCTGCACGCGCCCGTCCTTGACCACAAACATCCTCGCGAATTTCTCGAGCGCCGCTACGCACTGCTGATCAATCCTTTCTATCCGAAGGATGCACACGCCAGTTTCGGCAAGCACGTGCTCACGCCATCGCTGGCGATGACCAGCTTTGCCGCGACGACTCCCGCGAACTGGCGCGTTGAATACTGGGACGAGAACCTGCTCGATGGCCGCCCTCCGTTTAATCCGATGCCGCATGTGGTCGGCATCACGGTGCATCTGACGTTTGCCAAGCGGGCATTCGAAGTGGCGGATTGGTATCGTGCGCGTGGATCGAAGGTGATTCTTGGCGGGTTGCATGTCCTGTCGTGTCCCGAAGAATGCGCGGCGCACGCCGATGCTCTTGCCCTTGGCGACGGCGTGCAACTCTGGCCGCGCATACTGCATGACGTTGAAAAGAACAAACTTCAGACGCTCTACGTCGCAACATACGAGAACGACTATTGCGAAGATCCTGCTCCAAGGCGTTCGATTCTTCCGCGCCACAGTTTTCTGACCACGACCAGCATCATCGCCACCCGCGGATGCCACAACCGTTGCGGCTTCTGCTATCTCGCGACCGACGGGCTGCGCATGCCGTATCGCATGAAGCGTCCGGAACAAGTCGCTTCAGAGTTTCAGAGCGACGACCAGTCGTATGCGGTATTCATCGACAACAATCTAGGTTCGCGCCGTGATTATCTGCACGCGTTGTGCAACGCGCTGCGGCCCCTAAACAAGATCTGGAGTGCGGCCGTCACCATCGACGTGACCGACGACCCTTCCCTCATCCGCAACATGGCGCTTGCCGGATGCACCGGCGTCTTCATCGGCTTCGAATCGCTCTCGGACCAGAATCTTTCGGACTCGAACAAGAAGACTCCGAAGACTGCCGACTACGCACGCCGCGTGCGCATGATTCACGACTACGGCATCCAGGTGAACGGATCGTTCGTGTTGGGCTTCGATCACGACCGCAAAGATGTCTTCGCCCGCACGGCCGAATGGATTGAGGAAAATCGGCTCGAGTGCGCGACATTTCACATCCTCACGCCATATCCGGCGACGCCGCTGTTTCGCCAGATGGAAGCCGAAGGCCGCATTCTTCATCGCGACTGGACGTTGTACGACACAGGGCATGCGGTCTTTCGCCCGAGGCACATGACTCCGGAAGAACTTGAGCATGGCTATGGGTGGATCTATCAGCGGCTGTTCTCGCATTCCTCGATCTGGCACCGCCGGCCGGAACAATCGCAAGCTGTGCCGCTATATCTTGCTATGTCGTATCTCTATAAGCGCTCGAACCGGTTCTGGCATCTGCTGATTAAGCATGACCTGGTCAATCCAGTCTGGAAGCCGCTGGTCGAGCTGACGCGGATTCGCCATGTGCGGTATAGGCGACGGTTAGCGGCACAAGAGACGGTTGGCGCTCCGGGGCAGGTGGTTTCAGCGGGAGTTTAGAAAGCAGAGGCCAGGTCCTCGTGGGCGAAACCGACACCGAGGCAACACAGTTGTCAGTCGCTCAATAGTGAGACGATCCAAAATAGAAACATTCCGCAGGAACTCCACAGGGCTTGCCAACGAAGCAGGTTGGAACGGGCGGTTCCAAGCGCGCTGAGGGTGATTGCTGTGACGGAAAGCGCAATACCGCTTAAATCCATCATCAGAAGACGCGGATCGCGAAAAGGAAAGCCACCACTTGAATAGGCGCGCGAGAGGGTAATCGTTGCAAGCAACGCCGACGCTGTCGCGAACAAAAAACCCAGAAACGACAGAATCATTGAGCTGTTTCGTTGCTCGGGCCGACGAATCCAGCGGTCCAGCACACTCGCCATTCGGCGGCTGGCGCGTATCGGATGAAACAAAAAATAAACATGTAGCCCAGGACGCCTCGTCCGGGGTTGCGAAGCGCAATGTGGGTGTCGGTCCCGTCTCGATTGTCAGCAGCAGCTGGGTACGTCGGTTACAACGCAGACTTCGGCCGTAAGTGCTCGGCGCTTCGCGCCTCGGGCGGACGAGGGCATCCGCCCCTACATGCGCGTCTATTCCGATAAATTACTTGCGATAAGATCAAAGCATGACTCTCCCCAACACCGAGGCGCGGCCTGCGGCAGACACGGCGCCCGAGCCGCGCCCATCCAACTTCATTCGCGACCGCTTTATTGAAGACCTCAAGACGAACAAGTACGACGGACGCATCCAGACCCGCTTTCCTCCCGAGCCTAACGGATATCTCCACATCGGCCATGCCAAGGCGATCTGCCTCGATTTCGGACTCGCCGACGAGTTCGGCGGACATACGAACCTGCGCTTCGACGACACGAATCCCGAGAAGGAAGACACGGAGTACGTCGATTCGATCAAACAAGATGTACAGTGGCTCGGTTTTCACTGGGACGGCCTGTACTACGCGTCAGATTATTTCGACCAGCTTTATGAGTGGGCGATCAAGCTGATTAAAGACGGCAAGGCGTATGTGGATGACTTGTCGGCTGATGAGATTCGCAAACATCGCGGCACTCTGACCGAGCCGGGGAAAAACAGTCCGTACCGCGACCGGCCTGTCGAAGAAAGCCTGAATTTGTTCGAGCGCATGCGGGCGGGAGAATTTCCGGATGGTTCGAGGGTATTAAGAGCAAAGATCGACATGGCGTCGCCGAATTTCAACATGCGCGACCCCGTCATGTACCGCATCCTGCATGCCGAGCATCACCGCACGGGCAACAAGTGGCCGATTTATCCGATGTACGACTTCGCGCACGGACAGAGCGATTCGCTGGAAAAGGTCACACACTCGATGTGCTCGCTCGAGTTCGCCGACCACCAGCCGCTCTACAACTGGTTCATTAAAGAACTGGGCATTTTCCCTTCCCAGCAGATCGAGTTCGATCGCCTCAGCCTGACCTACACGATGATGTCGAAGCGCAAGCTGCGCCAGCTCGTCGAAGAAGGCCGTGTCAAAGGATGGGACGATCCGCGCATGCCCACGCTCTCGGGCTTGCGACGACGCGGATACACGCCTGAGGCGATCCGCAATTTCGTGACGGCCGCAGGAGTTTCGCGCACCAACGGCGTTGTGGAGCTGGCGATGCTGGAGCATTTTGTCCGCGAAGATTTGAACAAGCTCTCGCTACGTGTGATGGCCGTGCTGAACCCGCTGAAGGTTGTGATCGTCAATTATCCCGAGGGCCAGACCGAAGAGATGGACGCGATCAACAATCCGGAAGACGAAAGCGCCGGAACGCGCAAGATTCCGTTCTCGCGCGAGTTATATATCGAGCAGGATGACTTCCGCGAAGTGCCTCCGCCGAAATATTTCCGGCTCACGCCCGGACGCGAAGTGCGGCTGCGCTATGGATACTTTGTTACCTGCACGAGCGTCGTGAAGAATGACAAAGGCGAGCCAATCGAAGTGCATTGCACCTACGACCCCGCATCACGCGGCGGCAACTCGCCCGATGGCCGGAAGGTGAAATCGACCATTCACTGGGTTTCCGCGGCGCATGCGGTCGATGCCGAAGTGCGCGTCTACGACAATTTGTTCAGCAAAGAAAATCCTGACGATCTGGAAGAGGGCCAGGATTTCACCGCGAACCTGAACCCACATTCGCTGGAAGTGATCTCGAACGCGAAGCTGGAACCGTCTTTGGCGAATCCTGTCGTCGGGGCGCGCTATCAGTTCGAACGGTTGGGATATTTCGCCGTCGATCCGGATTCGAAGCCTGGCAAGCCGGTGTTCAATCGGACCGTCGCGTTGAAAGATACGTGGGCTAAGGTTGAGAAGAAGCAGGGCGGGAAGTAGAGCGCAAGCAAAACCCCGAGCGCATCTTCCACTCGGGGCCAGCATGTAAGCCTGTCCAGCTACAAATCGATTATCGGTAGATCAAGGCTTGAAGTCAAGGTTACTTGAGGAGTCTCCCTGCCCTGAGGCTCCCCGACAATTTCCCTACCAAGCTGGGAAAGCGGTGGACCCGACGGGATTCGAACCCGCACCTTAAAGCTGGACAGGCTTACGTGCTACCAGTTACACCACGGGCCCCAGGCAAGATTAAGCTACGAACCCTCATCCTCGACCCGCTCTCGGAGTAAAATCTGAGCCTCATTACCAATTTGGGAAATCTCATGCACCCAACCGCTCTCGTCGCATTCCTCGAGTTCTCGCGCACAGCGTTCTCCATGTCAATGGCTCTTGTCGTACTCTTCGTCATAGCCCTTTGGGTCACGAAGCGCGACGTCGCGCAGGCTCACGGACTCGACAAGATCGTTGCCTTAAGTAATCTCTGCTTTGCGATACCGCTGGCTGCCTTTGGCGCGGAACATATTTCCGCCGCGCAAGGCATCAAAAATGCCGTGCCTGCGTATATGCCATGGCATCTGTTCTGGGCATATTTTGTTGGATTCGCTTTGATTGCCGCGTCCTTGAGCATTGCCACGAAAGTCGGAGTGCGCTGGTCGGGCTTGCTGTTCGGCATCATGATGTTTTTGTTTGTTGCGATGATCCACCTTCCGGGAGCGCTGACCGATCATCAGCGGACTTCGTGGGTGGTTGTATTCCGCGAGCCGTCGTTTGCGGCGGGCGCGTGGCTCCTCTCGGCAAGCGCGACGAATGGATGGCAAGCACGGGGAAAGAGCGCGCTGATCATCATCGGCCGCGTCATCATCGGGATCACGGCGATATTTTTCAGCGTGCAACAATTTCTGCATCCCACGCTGGCCTACGGAGTGCCACTGGAAAAACCCATGCCGGGGTGGATTCCGGCGCCAGGGATCATCGGTTATCTGACTGCCGCAATCCTGCTGATTGCCGGAATCTGTATTCTGCTCGCGCAGAAGACACGCTTGGCTGCAACTTATCTCGGCACCTGGATTCTGCTGCTCGTGATATTCGTCTACGGGCCAATTTTGGTCACTTCACTGATGGACCCGAGTACCGCGGTGAAGGTCGAGGGCCTCAACTACTTCGCCGACACGCTGCTGTTCGCGGGGGCGATTCTGGCTCTGGCCAAGGCAACAACGTCCACAGATCGTTATTCGCAGAAACCCTGATTTCGTGCGTATCCGCTGTGGCTCGTCGAAGAAGGATTTCCGCCGTCGGTACGCGAAAGTTTCGCGCCGGCGGAACATCTACGGCTTAAACGCGAAAACTCCATAGGGCTGTTTTCTCACGCTCTTGCCCTTATTGAAAGTTGGCGACTCGTTGATGTGAGACGCGCTGATATAGATACTGCCATCGGCGCCTTCGGCGAAGGAATCCGGCCACTGCAGCCGGGGATCACTCACCACCTGCTCGATTTTCCCCTCTGGGGTTCGACGGCTCACGCCGTTGTGAGTTACATCAGATAAATACAGGTTGCCCTTCGCGTCCATCCAGAAGCCGTCAGTGGGAAAAATCTCGGCGGCTTTTTCGACGGCTTGCGAAACTTTGGAGGCCGAAGCTGACGAATCCCGCAGAATGTCGGTCTTTATGCGGTACAACGCTGTGCCTGTGATGGGTTTGTAATATAGATATTGGCCATCCGGAGACAAAGCAATGCTGTCGGCGTTGAATTGCGGCGGCTTGCCAAAGCGCAGCAGTGGCTTGCCATCCACCACCACCTGCACTCCGGATTGAGGCAGCACCGACGGATCACCATCCAGCACGCGACGAGCCTTGCCTGTTTCGAGATCAAGCACGACGATCGCGCCCTGCCCACTGTCGGTCAAATATGCCGTGTGCCTCTGATCGTCGAAGCGGATATCGTTCAAGTAGCTGTTCGCCTTTACCACGTCCGACCCAAACCCATATACGCGGCTGGCACGATTGCTTTGTAAATCGATCTTCACCAGCTTCGGGCCGCCGCGAACGATGGGCCCCAGTAAAGGCGCAGCGGGATCGAGCACCCACAGAGCGCCCGCATCGGCGACGACGCTCTGCACGCAGACGAACTGCTTGCCGGCATTCTCCGCTTTGGAATCCCACTGGTTCCAGTATTCGTCGGGATACGGATGCTCCGAACCATCTTTCCCGACTTCAACCACCGCGTTGAGGTAGTGGTCGGACCAGCGCGGGAAGTTCACAAAGAGACGCCCATCAGGAGCTACGGCGATGCCGGTGACTTGGAAGTCGCTATTCTCGTAGACCTCTTGCAGGGAACTTCCTTTGGCCTGAGCGAGTAGCGGAAGTGTGGAAAGCGCCAACAAAAATAAACTGGAGAGAGCAACCGTCCGGAAAGTCATTTCTCGACCCCAACGCAAGTCTTCGGCCCTATAGCAGCCAGTTTGAGTATTCGAGAAAGAATTGGCGGCAGACTATACGTACTTGCCTGTAGTTTGCCAAGGAATTGAAAGAAAGCATCAATCCCGCCGATGGTAGCGGGATATCCATAGAAGAAGATTACAGTGCGCTGCGACTTCCGAAGACTGGCGAAGAGAAGACTGGCGAAGATCGGCGGGCCGCTGGCGGAGCCTCATTCTGCTTTCGCCGCGGCTTCGACTCCCGCCAGCATTTTGTCTAAATCCGCACGCGAGAAGTAATGGCCATTGGCGATCACGGCCGCGATTCTCTGCGTGTTGCGGATGTCGTCGAGCGGGTTCGCATCCAGCAATACCATGTCGGCTAGCTTGCCTTTCTCGATTGTGCCCAACTCGTCCTCTCTACCCAGAAACTTCGCCGGGTTCAACGTCGCAGTGCGCAACGCTTCCAGCGGAGAAAATCCTGCGGCGGCGAAGCGCTGCAACTCTTCATGCAGGCTGAATCCGGGAAAGATGTAGACGCCCGGCGGCGTGTCGGTGCCGGCGAGAAATGGAACGCCGGCCTTGTGCATTGCATTCACGACTTCCAGTTCTTTCGCCACGAACTTTCTCCGAGTTGTCGGATCGTCGGTGTTGAAGTCGTGCATGATCTCGTCGGTGAAGCGCTTCCAAGTCCCGTTTTTCCAGGAGGCCGGGACATATTTCGCACGCGGATCGTGATAGTCGGTGAGTTCGATCAGGTTTCCACCGCGCTCCCAGACTAGCGTCGGACATTGCCAGGTCTGATTCTTCGCAAGCAGTTCAAAAAGCTTCGCGGCCCGCGCAGGATCGTAGGTCGAAAGAAACTTGCTCTCGCTCTTCTGTCCCTTGATGAATTCGTCTTCCAGTGGCGACGCGCCTTCGAAGATGCCGATCAGGTGCTCGAAGCTTTTTTGTCCGGCGTTCGATGCTTCCGATGCGCGGACAGAATCAGGCACGTGACCAACAAAGGTGATGCCTTGCTTCTTTGCCTCGTCCGCAATGGCGAAGACGGCATCGCGTGGAATCAGCGATTGCAGCTTGATGAAATCCGCGCCACGTTTTTTTAGATCGTTGACCGCGCGGCGGCCGTCTTCCGGAGTCTTGATCGCGATCGAACTCGGGAAGCGCGGCTGCGGACCGTCGAGCATCGGGCCCGACATCACCATGCGCGGGCCGATCAAAGTTCCTGCTGAAATTTCCTTTCGCCACTGTTGCAGCGTTTCCAGTTCGCTGCCCATGTCGCGCACGCCCGTGATGCCGTTGGCGATGAACAGCGGCAGCGTGACTTCTTTGGCCTTGGGGAACCAGTCGCCGAAGATCGTATGCACGTGCATGTCCCAGAGCCCGGGAATGAGAAATTTGCCGGTGCCGTTGATTCGCACTCCGGGCAATTTGCCTTTGATGAGCGTGTCGCGGTTTTCTTCAATCTTGCCATCGCGCACGATCACATTGCGGAAGGGCCGGGCGCGGCCTTCGGCGACGTCAATCACGGTGACGTTGACGATGGAGAAAACGGTCGGCTGCGGCGCTTGCGCGAAGCTAAAGGGAGAGATGGCGAGAAGAGCACCAAGGAGAAGCCGTTTCATGCAGAGAAATCTTAGGATGCGAGATGGGATCCGTCAAAGGATCAAGCGCTATCCGCAGCAGCCGTCGAGCTTCGCTCGACCCGGACAGCCGAGGGCGGCTGTCCCCACATGGGGATCGCTTCGGAATAGATTTTTCTGAGAACTGAGAACTGACCACTGGCAACTGGCCACTGACAACTGACCACTCACCTAGTTATGCACGTGCGGACTCTGCGCAGGATTCTTGTGCGGGCCGGGCGGTTCCTTCACGACCTTCACGTCAAAATTCACCGGCAAGGTTTTCGGGGGGAAACATTGCGCGTTATCGCAGGCCTGGTAGCGCAGCGATCCATGCATGACATATTTTCCCGGAGTAACGGAGTGCAGCGGATGCACCATCAGCTTGATCTCAAAGTCTCCACTATAAACGTTCAACTTCTCGTTGGGCGAAAAGGGAAAGGTCAGGTCCTTGCCCTCGGGATAGGCGATCTTGCCGAGCACGATGTCGGTGGGCAGGTCCATCTTCAGCGCAGTAGGAATCAGGAATTCCGACTTGGGGGCATTCGAGTTGATGTGAAATCCGGACCCGACGCGGAAGTCCAGCGTGACTGGCGTCTGGGCCGCGCGCTGCGCAGTGACCGTCTCGATGGGTGCAACCGTGACTGAGGGAGCTTTCCCTGCCTGAGCGAACATGGCTCCCGCGAGCGACAGCAACATCGCCGAATTCGTGATGAGCTTAGTCATCGATGTCTTTCGGTAGTGGATCAGTTTGATTGTCATCCTGAGCAAGGGTTTTTTGCGCGGCGAAGGATCGGGGCGAGCCGTGCGATGTGTCGCGCTCTTTGCGACACAATAATCGCGCGTTTGGCTCGCTTCCTTATCAAACTGACCCACTACCAGTCTTTCGGAATCGGGACGCGAACAGCCGCAGCTTACACCGACTCCATCATAGAGCGGACGGCGCTCGCTCTTCTATTGTCAATTCTGAGCCTGCAAGGCATTTGACGGAGCGTTTTGATTGGCCGCCGCGCTCGTCTTCAGCGCCTTCTTGATCGCATCTTCAATTTCGCTGCGGCCCTGCAATCCAATGATGCGGTCTACGATTTTCCCGTCGCGTCCGATAAAGAAGCTCTCGGGCAGCGCCGGCACGCCGCCGTATTCATCGCCCACTGCTTCCTTGCCAAGCAGCACCGGATAATTCATGCCCATGTCTTTGGCGAACTTGGCGATCTCATCCTTGCCGGAGTCGTCCATCGCGACGCCAACCACTTGCAGACCTTGATTGGCATACTGGTCCTGCAACTCCACCAGCCAGGGCGTCTCGATCTTGCACGGGCCGCACCACGTCGCCCAGAAATTCAGCAGCACTGCTTTGCCGCGCAGACCGGAAAGCGTCACGCTCTGGCCATCGAGCGATTCGAGGGTGAAATCGGGCGCGGGCGTAGTCTTGCCCAGAATCGGCGGCGCCTCATTGCCCTCGCCCCGCGACATGTGGACACCGAAATAGAGCATCGCAGCGGCGACAACGGCCACGACGACAAGAGCCAGAGGATTACGATTGCGTCGAGCCGGCACGACCACGGTTTGAGTCGCCACTGCGTCTCCGGACGGCTGCTCAGCCCGTTGCGAAATATTCGATGTTGGAGCGGGCACGCTTGGTGTTGCCGTGTTGGCGGAAATCGTTTGACGCGACGGGCGAAATGCGAAATACAGCGCGATGAGCACCATCACGATCAGCGTGATCGAGACCGGCAGGTTGTGCAGGACAGCGCCCTCAAGCCAGACCTCAAACCGCCCGAGGAACGCGAGCGATGAGGAAATCAATGTGAAGCGATCGAAGACCAGCAGTTCGCCCAACCCGATGAGTACAACCCCGCTGAATATTTCCACCGCGTGCATGTAACGCTTGAAGCGGCTGTAAAATTTCAGGAACTCTCCGATGCCGAGTGAAGTCAGAAGAAATGGCATCGCAAGGCCCAACGAATACACCGCCAGCAGCAGCACGCCCTTCAACGCCGAGCCCTCGGCGCTGGCGAATCCCAGGATCACCGAAAGAATCGGTCCGACGCACGGCGTCCAGCCGAACGCAAACGCAAACCCGACCGCAAACGAGCCCCAGACAGTGCTGTTGCCCTTAACGTTGTGCAGGCGAACATCGGAGTAAAGCGCCTTGATCGTGACCAGGCCGGTCATGTGCAAGCCGAAGAGAATGATGAGAACCCCGGCTTCGCGGGAGAGGACGGCCTTGTATTGACCGAGCGCTTGTCCAATTTCGGTGGCGACCGCGCCCAGCGCGATGAAGACCAGCGAGAACCCCAGGATAAAGGCGAGGGAGTTGACCATCACCCGGCGCTTCAGCTGGCCCTGCGACGTCTGAAGCTCGTCGAGTCCCGCGCCGGAGATGAGCGAAACGTATCCCGGCACCAGCGGCAAAACGCACGGCGACAGAAACGAGATCAGGCCTGCGAGAAATGCGGCGATCGGCAGTGGAAGGCTCGACATCGTTATTTATTGTACCCGCAGGTTAGCGCACACCAAAATCAGACGCCCGAGCAGACGAGAAGTTGCGGAAAAAAGGGGATAGGTCTCAGGTCTTGGGTCTCAGGTCTGGGCGCCCAGATGAGATTTTCGATACGACGGCAAACTCAGCACTAATCATGGACGCGCAATTTTCCTGACACCAGGATCCAAGACCCAAGATCCAGGACCCAAGACCCTTACTGCTTTGGCGCGGGTTGCGCCGCCGACTGTGCCCCCGGAGCAATTCCCGGCAATTGGTCCGTGGAATCGACCAGCTTGCGAAAGAATCCCGTGCTAAGAGTTGCGTAAACCTCGGCGCGGCTGTCTTCCTGCCGCACTTGCAGGCTGTCGAAGGCGGCCTTTACCTCTTGGTCGGTTCCGGGCGATCCGACCGACGCTTCCGCGCTATGAAACATCGCCAGAAAAACATTCAGTTTGTCGGCGATTTCATGGGCGTCTTCGCCGTTCGCCGCCCAGGCCTCGGCGCGCAGGTGCAAAGCGCCAGTCCGAAGCGGTAGATGCAGCGGATTGTAGCTGGCCGAAACCACCAAATCCGCCGGCTTGGCGAAGACGTGCGACCAGCCGTCGAACTCCGGCGCTGTTGGCACGATTCTCGCCACCAACCAGACCGGGCTCGCCAACTGCACGCGCTTGTAATATTTCCGCAGCAATGCCGGACCACCGAACGGAGAAGCCAGACGCCGCGAGCGGTCCACCATGCCGCGGATCACCGCCGGATCATCATGGTTCGACGCTCCAACGATATCCACGCCCAGCATGGCGATGCGAAACGTGCGGCCCGAGATCGGGATGGTGAAGATGTCAACAGAGTGATAGTTTTCGACTGACTGCGCCGTCCGCTTCAGGTAAGCGAGGCACTTGTCGCCGTCAAAATGGCCCACCAGGACCTCCGAGAAGCGGGCCTCAGGTGCAGCCCCACCCGTGCCGCCTCCCGGCCACTTCTCCGGATAATGAACGGCGAAGGCCACGGCCTCCAGATCGCGCTCATAATCGAAGCCCGTTTCCTGGATGAAGTGCTCGTACCCAGGATCGTGCGAAACCGGAAAGAACGGCTTGCCGTTGTTGGCCTTGCGAATCCAGTTGAAGTTGGCGTAGAGGAATCCGTCAGCCCCTGGCAGCAGGCGCGCAGGCTCCGGCGGAGCGTGCTTGCGCAGTTGGACGGTAAGCGTAACCGCTGCGGCAATCGAAACCACCGCGAGCGCAATAGGGAGGGTGCGTCGAATTCGCATGAAAAGCGGCCAGAGAATGATAGCACCGCCCAGGGAAAGGCCCCATATCGTGGGCGGCTCGCCTCCAGACGGGTGGCTGGCTCCCCCGAGGCTTGGCAGCGGTCTCTGGAAAATTTTACGCGGTCCTGAGCGCGCTCTGTCCGTGCATGATCGGAGCCGGTTTGGCGGAGATCGGTTGAACCTTTACAAGCTTTAGCAATAGCTTGTCTACTTTGCGTTGTTCACTCGGACGGGGAAGGCTGGTCGGTTTCATTCTTATATTCTCCCACTGGGCTGGAAGCGGAGCAAGTCTACACGGGCGTCTAAATAAAACACGGGTTAAGTCATTTTGATTTAACCACTTATTCGTGCCGTAACGCCGTCATGGGGTCAATTTGCGAGGCCCGCCGCGCCGGAATGCCTCCAGCCAGCAGCGCCGCCGCGACAAGAATCATCACTGCCAGAACGATCGCCGCGGGATCGTTCGGCTTCATGCCGAATAACAACGAGCCGACAAACTTCGACGTCCCCAACGCGACCGGCACGCTGATGGCAAAGCCCGCCGCCGCCATCACGATCACCTGACGCAGCACCATCCAGACGATTGGGCCGCGATGCGCCCCGAGAGCCATACGGATCCCGATTTCTCCGGTGCGGCGGGCGACCGTGTAGGAAATTGTGCCGTAGAGGCCTACGCAGGCGATCGTCAACGCGAGTATGGCGAGCGCGGTGCACAATCCGGCGAGAATTTTCTCATTGTGCATTTTGCTTTCGACGTCGCCCGCTTGGGTCCTTATCTGAGACACCGGCAAGTGAGCATCGGCCTGGTGGACGACGTTGCGAATTGAATCGACGAAGGCGAGCGGATCGCCGGCAGTCCGCAGGGCGTACATCATTTCGTCTGGCGGCGGGAAGCCCTGGTTATAGGTGATGTAGACGACGGGCAGCGTCTCGCGCTTAAGGCCGCCATAGCGGGCATTCCTGGCAACGCCCACGATTTCCATGTCACGCGCCAGCTTCTTTTTGTCCGAGTCATGCCAGATCATCAGGTGCTGGCCGAGCGGATTGCGTCCGGGGAAGTTGATGCGCGCAAACTCTTCGCTGATGACTGCAACCGGCTGCGAGCCGGGCCGGTCGCGCTCGTCGATATCGCGGCCCTCGAGAATCGGGATCTGCATGGTCGTCAGGAAATTCGGCCCGATCTGCATATACCGCGTCTCCGGACTTGGCTCGCCGCCGACTGTGCTGATCGGCATCGAGTCCTCGCCGTCAATGAGCGAGCCGCGAGCGATACCCGCACTGCGAACACCGGGCATGGCCGCAAGCTGATCCAGAACTCTGCCGTAGAGTTCTGAAATTTGCGGGTCTTTATATCCAGCCTTGGTGGCGTCGATCGCGAACAATAGAACGTTCTCGCGATTGAATCCGAGATTGACCGATTGCAGGTTCTCAGCGTGCGTACAAAGAGCCCCGCCGCGACCAGCATCAGCATCGTGGTTGCAATCTGCCCGACGACCAAGATCTGGCTCATGCTGACGCGCCATCCTGTGGGCTTCGCGTTTGATTGCCTGGTCTGCGTCTCTTTCAAAGCTGACACGAGATCCATGCGCGTGGACTGCAACGCCGGAATCAGCCCGAAGATCAGTCCCGTGAGCACAGAGAGGCCCGCAGCAACAGCCAGAACATGCCAATTCATCTGCGCATGGAGCATCGCGCCCTCGTCTGAATGGGCCGCGAGCAGCGCACTCAATAGGCGAATTCCCCAGAACGCCAGGAGCACGCCGAGTGTGCCGCCCATTGCGCCGAGCAGAATACTTTCCGTCAGCAACTGGCGGACGACGCGTGCACGGCTGGCTCCTTCGCTTAACCGCACGGCGATCTCACGCCGGCGAGAAGCAGCACGGGCGAGTAACAAGTTCGCAACATTCGAACAAGAGATGACCAGAATCAGCCCAACCAGCGTCATTAACAGGAACAGTGGCTTCGAATACTCGCGCCGCAGCGAGTCGATGCCGCCTCTGCCTTCGCGCAAAACAATATCCGGCAGCGTCGCGCGTTCTTTATCGTTCGCCGCGGTCGTCTCCACCCATTGATGAAACTTCGGAGCCAGTTCCGCCTGGGCCTGCGCCAGCGTCACGCCCGGACGCAGACGCGCCATTGCCTGCATCCAGTAATAGTTGTTGTCCAGGTAATCTTTGTCGGTGAACGGATAGGGATCGTTCGCTCCCAAAAGAAGATTGTTGTGCATCGGCACATACATGCCGGGAGCTTGGGAGGGGTCGACGCCGAAGAATTCCGGCGGGGTGACTCCCGCTACGGTGAAAGGCACGTCATTCAGAGTAAGCGTTTGGCCCAGAGCACTCGTTGCTCCGCCAAAATGCTTTTGGGCGAATGCGTAACTGGCCACAATCACCGGGGCAGCGCCGACTTTGTCGTCTTCAGAAAA
>DATAUY010000203.1:0-6141 GCA_036268025.1 Candidatus Sulfotelmatobacter sp.
CTGCTGGATGCGAGTATCGCGGACGCTTACCAGGGAAAATTCTGCGGCGGCGAAGAACGCATTCGCTGCCACCAGCAGAAGGATCACCAGGACGCGGAGCAGCACAAAAGCGATCATGGAAGGGTCAATTTTAGCATTGCAATGGTCGGTGGGCAGTGGTCAGTGGTCCAGTACGCCATTGGCAATCCACAACTTAGCCTCATTTGCGTGGCCCCCGACGATTAAGAACCGCCGCCGCAAGGCCAACGGGAAACACTAGGCATCCGCAATGGGCTCGCGGCAACTGTTCACTGCCCACTGGCCACTGTTCACTGTTCACTTCCCACTGACCACTATTTCCAGCTATCCTTTTTATAAACCCGCGGTCTAACTACCACAGAGCGGCGAAGTTACAACGTTCCGCCCTCTTTTCGCATCGCAGGGGCAATTCTCAGGAACTAAATCAACACTGCCCTCGTACAAACCTATTAAGGGCGGAAGTTAAGAGTGGAAGACTGGCTCCGAATCTGCAGTTCGTGGCACGTACAGGAGGATTTGTGAACGGCAACGGAAATACCAACAAGAAGAAGCGCCGCAGACTGATCATCTGGGGCAGCGTGGCGGCGGTAATTGTGCTGCTGATTGCAGGCGGAGTGTTCGCCGCGACTCGCGGCGGGACCAAGATCGATCCTTCGAAGCTCGCCAAGGTAGAAAAAGGAGATCTGGCGAAGAGCGTGGTCGCGACCGGCAAAGTGACCCCAATCATCAAGGTCGAAGTGAAGTCGAAGGCCAGCGGCATTGTGAAAAATCTGCTCGTCGACTACGGAGATCATGTCAAGAAGGGCCAGTTGTTGGCGCAGCTCGACAAGATCGAGATTGAGGCGCAGGTCGCCCAATCGAAAGCCGCGCTGGAAGCAGCCGAAGCTAACCTGAACAGCTCGCAGGCTGATTTCGAACGCGCCAAGGTTGACGCCGAAGGCCCGGATGTCCCGCTGCTGAAGCGTGCCTACGATCGCAACGTCAATATGGCGAAGGACGGCGTGGTTTCTACCTCGTCCCTCGAGGATGCGCAAAAGAACTATGAAATGGCGCTGAACAAGCAGAACGTTTCCAAGGCGCAGGTCACGGTCCTCAAGGCGAAGATCGCGCAATCGCAGGCACAGGTCGCCGAGGATGAAGCGAACCTGAAGCAGTTGGACGAGCAGCTCAGCTACACCGACATTACGTCGCCCATCGACGGCATCGTGCTTTCGCGCGATGTCCAGATGGGCGATGCGGTCAGCTCGATTCTCGTGTTGGGATCGACTGCCACGCTGGTCATGACGCTCGGCGACACCAGC
Organism: Candidatus Sulfotelmatobacter sp.; assembly: GCA_036268025.1. Classification (GTDB taxonomy): domain Bacteria; phylum Acidobacteriota; class Terriglobia; order Terriglobales; family Acidobacteriaceae; genus Sulfotelmatobacter. Next base: position 1,320 of record DATAUY010000203.1, read on the forward strand.
GAAGTCTATGTAAAAGGCAAGGTCGACGAGAGCGACATCGGCAAGGTCTATCTCGGACAGCGCGCCCGCATCAAGGTCGAATCATTCAAGGACAAGACCTTTGACGGCAAGGTAACGAAGATTTCTCCGATGGGCGTGGAGAAGGACAACGTCACCACATTTGAAGTCCGAGTCTCCATTCAAAACCCGGGCGGCGAATTGAAGGCCGAGATGACCGCCAACGCGGAAATCATTCTGGAAGAGCACAAGAACGTTCTCCAGATTCCCGAAGGCGCAATCCTCTACGACAAAGACAAGAAGGCCTCGGTCGAGATTCCCAATCCCAAGGGTAAAGATGGCAAGGACAAAGTTGCCGTCAACATCGGCATCTCGAACGGCGCCAAGACCGAAGTGCTCAGCGGGTTGAAGGAAGGCGATCAGGTGGTTCTTCAGTAGTCGCGAATCCCGAGTCGCGGGTCCCGTATAAAGCGGGGCACGCGACTCGGCTGGAAACCAGATGAGTTACAGAGATTTGATTGCCTGGAAGAAGGGCATGGAACTCGTCAAGGCTGTCTACAACACGACGGACTCCTTCCCGCCGCACGAGATTTATGGGCTGGCAAGCCAGCTTCGACCCGCTACAGTTTCGGTGCGCAGCAACATTGCAGAGGCCCAGGCACACTACACCAATCCGGAATTTGTGCGATTTCTGCGCCATGCGCGAGGGTCGACCTCGATGATCCCTTCGATTTTGACCCTATCTCTGATTACCGTGACCGCGGGCATGTATCCCGCCCAGCGCGCCGCGGATATGACACCCGTGGAGTCACTCCGATATGAATAGAAAACTTCGAATTCCGCCTTCCACCATCGTGTCCGGCGCAATCGCGCTGGTCGTGCTGTTCGCAACTACAGCCCTGTTTGCCTCGTCGCCGCAAGGATCGTTCGAGCGGACGCTCCAGGTCAGCGGCCCGGTCGATCTGGATGTGCAAACCCATTCTGGAAACATTACGGTGCGTGCCGGATCGTCGGGATCCGTCTCCATCCACGCCAAAATCTTCGTCGGCAACAGTTGGTTTGAAGGCAAACGCGATGGCGACGTGCATGCGATCGAGCAGAACCCGCCGGTCCATCAGCAGGGCAACAGCATTCACATTGACAATGTCGATGTTCGTAATATCTCCATCGATTACGAAATTACCGTTCCGGTCGAGACCGCTGTCCGCGCCCACAGCGGATCGGGCGACCAGATCGTCGAAGGCACGCACGGCAATGCTGATGTAGGGACCGGGTCAGGAGACTTGAAGTTGGCGCGGTTGACTGGCGAAGTCCATGTGCAGACTGGTTCCGGCAATGTACGCGCCCATGAGATCGCCGGCCCAGTCCACGGCGGCACCGGCAGCGGCGACGTCGAGATTGAAGAAACCGGATCGGGCGACCTCGAACTCCACACAGGCTCAGGCAATATCACAGCGCGCGGCGTGCAGGGTGGCTTCCGCGCCGAGACGGGCAGCGGCGACATTACTGCCGAGGGCAAGCAAACCGGTTCGTGGGACATGCACACCGGTTCAGGCAACGTTCGCGTCCACCTGCCGGAGAATGCCGCGTTTGACGCCGACATCTCGACCAGTTCAGGAAGCATCGATGTCGGCGCGCCGATCGAGACGACCGTACAAGGACGCGTAGGCGGCGACTCCCACAAATCCATTCACGGCAAAGCCCACGGCGGCGGCCCGCTCCTGCGCGTGCGCACGGGCTCGGGCGATATTCATATCGGCTAATCCCGAGCCGCGAGTCCTGAGTTGGCAGCAAGATACTCAGGACTCGCGAAGCGCTGTGCTCACGTTCGTCGGCGGATTAAATCCGATTGAAGCATTAAGACACGAATAGCCACGCCCCGTCCGAACACAACACTAAAACATTGAGGGCTGCCCCACTCTTCGCGATTTTCGAAGGGTGGGTATTCCACTGCCTGTGATTATGTTCATCCGTCAGGAACAATCCTCCGTGGCGCTTCATCGACATCCAATGTTCCGATTTCGTAAATTGCTGGTGATGAATAAGTTTTGCACAGGGCGACTTTGTATACTCCGCTGAGTTACCCACTGTTATGTTCACCCCTAGAACGATTCTGACCAGGCCCATGGTCGGAACCTTCCCACCAACAATTCAACAAGCCTCGAAGGAGGAACTGTGAATCGTAGAATTAGTATTTCCCTGCTCGCAATCGCGTCGCTGGCTTTCGCCGGAGCCGTTTCCAGCCATGCGGAATCCGTAATGACGCGCCACGTACGACAAGCAACCCTCACCGGCCAGGCACGCCTGGTCGGCCATCTTCCCGCAAGCCAGGTCCTGCAACTGGACATTGTTCTGCCCATCCGCGACCAGGCCGGTCTCGACTCGTTTCTCGCGGACCTGTACAGCTCAACCGTTCCCAACTTCCGCCACTTCCTCACGCCCGCCGAGTTCACCGAAAAATTCGGCCCCACGCAGCGCGACTATGACGCCGTCGTTCAATATGCCCAGACGCACGGACTAGCCGTGATTGGCGGATCGCGCGATGGCATGGAAGTTCAGGTCAGGGGACCGGTTTCTGCGATCGAATCCGCATTCCATGTGAACCTGATGACCTTTCAGCATCCCACCGAGAACCGAATCTTTTACGGCCCCGACCGCGAACCAACCACCGACCTGGGAATCGATCTTTGGCACATCTCGGGACTCGACAACTTCTCGATTCCGCATCCGCTGTTCGTGAAGAAGAGCGATTACGCCAAGGCTCACGGCATCAGCCCCGACAAAGTGGTCAGTCACGCCACGACTGGATCGGGCCCGTCCGCTTCCTTCCTCGGCAGCGACATGCGCGCCGCTTATTACGGCAGCACGGCCCTCACCGGATCTGGACAGAACCTGGGATTATTCGAATTCCTGGGCACCGACATTGCCGACCTGAACACCTACTATGCCAACGTCCACCAGACCAACACCGTGCCCATCACTCTGCTGTCGGTCGATCGCACCAGCACAAGCTGCGTCGATTCCCGCTCCGGCGGACGCTGCGACGACACCGAGCAGACGCTTGACATGACGCAGGCGCTCGGCATGGCGCCGGGCCTCGCGAGTCTGACGATGTATATCGGCTCAACCGACACGGCGATCATCAGCTCGATGACCACGCACAGCCCGCTGCCGACGACAATCGGCTGCTCCTGGGGATGGACGCCTGCCGATCCCTCGACCCTCGATCCCTATTTCCAGAAGATGGCCGCTCAGGGACAGAACTTCTTCGCCGCCTCGGGCGACAGCTCGACCTGGTCGACCAGAAACGAAGCGTGGCCGGCAGACGATGCCAACATCGTCTCGGTTGGCGGCACGGACCTCACCACCGCCAGCGCAGGCGGCGCATGGAAGTCGGAAACCGCGTGGGTCGACAGTGGCGGCGGAATCTCTCCCGACAAAATCAAGATTCCATCGTGGCAATCGCAAGCGGGCGTGATCAATTCCAGCAACAAAGGCTCGACCACGCTGCGCAACGGTCCCGACATTTCAGCCAACGCAAACTTCACCTTCTACGTGTGCGCCGACCAGACCACCTGCACGGCCAACGAATACGGCGGCACCAGCTTCGCCGCTCCCATGTGGGCCGGATACATCGCTCTGGTCAATCAGCAACTGAAGACCAATGGCTTTTCGACCATCGGCTTCATCAATCCCTATCTCTATACGTTCGGCCTGGGTTCCAGCCATGCCACGGACTTCCACGACATCACCAGCGGCAAGTCGGGCAGCTTCTCGGCTGTGACCGGCTACGACCTGGTGACCGGATGGGGCAGTCCGAACGGAACGGGATTAGTTAACGCACTGGTGGGGGAGAACTAGGTCGAGTAGCCACAAACATTACCGAGGCCCGGAGTCGAAAGATTCCGGGCCTTTCTTGTGTGGAATTCCTTACAGTGAAAGTGAAGCGACGGTGGCCCGCTCAAGCCCGCTTTTGGCTTGAGTGGGGACTATACAGTCCCAGACGAACCGAATGGCGACATCCACGACAAAGGGCAACCCTCGGCCAACAAGAAAACATCTACCATGCGCACGTCTTCGAGTCTTGATCAGGAGATCATTCTGTGCGTTCCCTGTATGTGCCGCTTTTCGTCCTCTTGTGCGCCAATGCGTTCTCCCAAACTACCCTGAACTGCAATCTCAGACCTCTTTCGCTGCCGGGAGATTTCAATATCGCCTATGGCATCAACGATGCCGGCTCAATCGTTGGGGACATCATATTAGGTGACGGTCCTCCTGAAGGATTTCTGTTCAAGGGCAGCCGGACGAATCTGTTCAGCATAAACGGCGCCACGCAAACACTTCCCGCAGACATCAATAATCTTGGAGAAGTCGTCGGCAGTTACACCGACGCGCAGCAACTCACTCATGGCTTCCTTCACGATGCCACGGGTTTCCACACGATTGACTATCCGGGACAAACCGAGAATCCATCGACAGGCGTGTCCGGAATCAACGATCAGGGAACGATTGTGGGCGGCTTCGGCATCTTCTTCGGAGCTGGTTCCGGCTCAGAGGGATTCGTTTTGCAGAATGGGCAATTCACCGAAATCGCTTTTCCGGGCGCAGTCATCACCGCAGCCAACAGCATCAATAACCAGGGAGAAATTGTCGGCGACTACGCGATATTAGGTTCTGACAACGTTCCTGTCTTTCACGGCTTTTACCGGAAAGATGGTCAGCTCACCTCGGTGGACTACCCGGGAGCCACCGGCACGAGTTTGAATGGCACCAACGACGCAGGAATATCAGTCGGTATCTACGAGGACGAAACCGGCATCCCTCA
>DATAUY010000204.1:0-15471 GCA_036268025.1 Candidatus Sulfotelmatobacter sp.
AGCAGCAAACTCTCCGTCAGCAACTGCCGGATCAAACGAAACCTCCCCGCGCCCATCGCAGCCCGTACCGAAATCTCACGCGAACGCATAGCAGCCCGGGCCAATAGCAAGTTCGCGACATTCGCGCAACCGATCAGCAGCACAAAGCCCACCGCGCCCAAAAGTACGAGCAGCATCGGCCGCACATCTCCAACCTCGTAGTCCTCAAGCGGCGTCAGCCCAACGCCACGATTGCTGTCCGAATCCGGATACTGCGACGACAGTCGCGCCGCTATTCCGTCCATGTCGGCGCGCGCTTGTGCCAGCGTCACTCCGGGCTTCAACCGCCCCCACACGTCGAGATAGTTCCTGTCACGCATCTGCCGCGGATCATCATTTGGAGTCAGCGGATGCGACGGCACTCCCCACGCCGACGGAACCCAAAGCTCTCCATATCCGTCAGGCACGAAATCCTGCGGCATAATGCCGACCACGGTGTAAGGCTGTCCGTCGAGCGTGATGTCTTTATTAAGGATGGCCGGGTCAGACGAGAATCGGCGCTTCCAGAGCCCATAGCCCAGGACCGCCACATGATTGTGGCCGCCCTGATCGTCATCCTCCAGCAGTGGCCGCCCCTTCAGCGGAGACACTCCAAACAGCGGAAAGAAGCTCGCAGTCACCATCGTGACGCGGATTCGCTCCGGAGTTTCCCCCGTCGATAAATTTGCCTGCCATCCTCGTCCCCCGGCGATCTGCGAGAACACGCGACTCTGCGCGACCCAATCGAGATAATCCGCAGGCGCGGTTGCGCCCGTCGTTTCGCCGGTGTCCCGCTCCGTAGGGGCAAGATAGACAATCCGCTCGGGCGATGGATAAGGGAAAGGATGAAGCAGAACGCGATCAACCACGCTGAAGATAGACGTGGTGCTCGCGATCCCGAGCGCCAGAGCTACGACCGCGACCGCGGTAAAGCCCAGGTTCCTGCGAAGGATTCGCAATCCGTAAACGACGTCCTGCCAAAGCGTGTTCATCGGTTTTTGGCGCGTGGTGCGCGGGAATTTGATTGATCCCCATTGCAATTCTGCCGCTATGATGAATCAGCTTAGGCCTGCACTTCAGCCATCAGCTTCTTCAGCTCTTCTTCCGCGACAACTTTGCCGTCGAACAAATGCACTTCGCGCTGCGCGTGCTTGGCGAAGCGCGGATCGTGTGTCACCATGCAGATCGTTGCGCCGTCGCGATGCAGGTCGGCGAGCAGTTCCATCACTGCCTCGCCGTTGCGCGAATCGAGGTTCCCTGTAGGCTCGTCCGCCAGCAGGATCGAAGGTTTCCCGCCCAGCGCGCGCGCCACTGCGACACGTTGCTGCTGACCGCCGGAAAGCTGCGAAGGATAATGCCGTACTCTGTGTGCCATGCCCACGCGCTCCAGCGCTTCCATCACGCGTGTCTTGCGCTCCGCCGAAGGCATCCTTTGCCGATAGGTCAATGGCAGTTCGACGTTTTCGTAGACGGTGAGATCGCCGATCAGGTTGAAACTCTGGAAGATGAAACCGATCTCCTGATTGCGGATGCGAGCCCTCTCAGCAAAATCGAGGTTCTCCACTGGCTTGCTGTTCAGCAGATATCGTCCCCCAGTAGGCGTGTCGAGCAATCCGATGATCGACAGCAGCGTCGATTTGCCGCAGCCCGAAGGCCCCGACATCGCCACGTATTCGCCCTTAGCGACCGACAGGTGCACGCCCGAAAGAGCATGCGTTTCGATTTCGTCGGTGTAGAAAACCTTCGTCATGTCCGTGATCTGAATAAGGGATGCGGTAGCGTCAGTCATGTATCGTTCGCCTCAATAGTTGTTTTGAAATTTCGTGAACTGCGACGGCCTTCTGGATTTGACTGTCAAACGAAACAGAGGTCATCCTCAGCGCGGCCGTTTTTCCGGATATTCCCAGCTCTCCGTTTTTCGGGGATCGATCAGTCCGTAAGCCGAATGCGGTCCGTGTTGTCCCAGCGTGACATGTCGGATAGCACTACGGTGTCGCCCTCATGCAATCCCTGAAGCACTTGAATGGAGTTCACCGAAGCACGCCCGACTTTGACTGGAACGCGTGTCGCATCACGCCCGTCTCCGTCAAGCTTAAACAGGCTGATAGTGCTGTTTTCCTGCCCAAAAGCCGGACGTCCCACATAGAGAACATTGTCCAGCTTTTCCAAATCGATCGTGCCATCTACGCTCAAATCCGGCCGCGCGCCCAGTGGCATATCGCCGGTCAATTTCACATCTACGGTTACTGTCCCGTTCTGCACCGCTGGATCGACGCGCATTACCGTACCTGCGATCACTCCGTTATGCGTGTCCACCGAGGCGGGTTCGCCAATCTGGACATCGCGCGCCTGCGTCTCGGAAACCTTCAGTTCGGCCATCAGGTGGTTCGGCTGGATGATCTTCGCCAGCATTGCTCCGGGAGCCACATGCTCTCCGACGTGCAAAGGCAAATCCACCAGCACGCCATCAATCTTTGCCCGTACCTTCAACGCATCAAGCTGCTTTTGTTTCAGCTCTGCCAGAACCCGCATCTGGTCCACTTTCGCCTGCTGCTCGGCAAGCTGCGCATCAATCGCTTTCTGCTGGCTCTCCAGGCTCTGGTCGGCCAACCCGTTTCGGGTCGTCAGTTCGTCGGCCTTGCCTTTCGAATTCTTATAAGCCAATCCCGAAATCACGCCGAGATCGTAGAGCGCCTTGTCTGTCTGTGACTGCAACTGCGCCTGCGAATAATCGGCCTTCACGGTCGCGGCAGACGCCTTCTGATTCATGTAGTCGCTCTCAAGCTTGCGGCGCTGGCTCTGATATTCGGCCTCCGCGGCCTTCCATTGCAGATGCGCATCCACCGCAGCCTGCTCGACCTGCGAATTGCTCATCTCCAGCAGAACGCTATCGGGCTTGACGTTTGATCCCGGAAGCATCCGAATACGCACCACGGTAGCTTCAGTTTCCGACGGGATTTGCAGCACCGATTCCTGCGAAGGAACGAGCGATCCAATTCCCCGCACCTGTCGCAGCATCGATCCACGCTTCACCGAATCCGTCCACACTGTGCCGCGTTCTACGGTTGGCGCAGCCGGACGCAGCCGATACACAATGAAAGTTAATATGGCAACGACAATAACAATGACTGCGGCAATCGCGATCTGCCGACGCCGCTTCTGTTCCTTGAATTCCGGACGAGCGATATCCATCACGGAAAGACTTCGCAACTACGAAGCCATTCGCATAGGCCTGCAAACGACTGTCAACGCGAGGGATACTAGTGGCACATAACAACGCTTAGACAGACGCAATGTCCGCTAGGGGATTCGACTGTCCACCAGTGGACATTTTTGGCTAGTCGTGCACTGTGTCCTCCCCGACCAAAGCAAGCGAATTCCGAACGGATGCAAGGACCTTCCCTTGACGCCGTTCAAACTCAATTCGGTCGCCCCATTTCTCGCGCGTTCTTTGCGAGAGTGGGGACTTTCAACCAAAACAATAGAGAGGTACGGTGTTCGCCTGTGGACAATCCCCGTTAATATTGAACAAACTCGCACCGAATGCCAGCCGGTACGTTCGTCGAGTCTCCGCACCAAATCAGATACTTAGGAATTTCGGGCAACAGGCAAGCAAAGTGCATTAGACGTCTGTACCGAGGTGTGTCCATGCTCCTTAACGATCTTCGGTTCGCGATTCGCCAACTCCGGAAGAGTCCCGGATATGTGCTTGCGGTCATCGTCATGCTCGCCCTGGGCGTGGGAGTTACCACCGCAGTCTTCAGCCTGGTCAACGGATTTCTGTTACGTCCGCTCCCCTTTCCCCAATCCGACCGCATCGGCGTTCTTATTCTCCACCAGCAGGGGATCTCTTCCCGGAGCGGCCAGTTCTATCAAGAGGACAGCGACAGCCAGGACGGCGAAACGTGGGAGATGGTTCGTGACAACGTGCCCGCCGTACAGGCCGCATCCTTCGGCGGCACCAGCGGCGTCAATCTCCAAGCAAGATCGGGGTCGGGCGAGAACATCCGCTATGTGAAAAACATGCGCGTCTCGGCCCACTACTTCGATGTTCTCGGAATTCGACCTTTTCTTGGCCGGGGATTCAGCACCGAGGAAGATCGCCCCAACGGCCCGAACGCCGTAATCCTGAGTTACGGCCTCTGGAAGTCCGTATTCCAGGGCGATCCGCAAGTGATGGGGAAAGCAGTCAATCTGAAGGGCGAACCCTACACAGTCGTCGGCGTTCTTCCCCCGCACGCCCAGGTCACCGGCATTGCCGATCTCTGGACTCCACTCCAACCTCATCAAAGCGGCGAATGCGGAGGCGATAACTGCGAAATCATTATGCGACTCGCTCCCGGAGCAACCTGGCAGCAAGTCTCCGCGCAACTTTCGCTCCTGCATAAAGGGCTGTTCGACGAAATCGCCAAGTCGAAAAACGGCGGCGCATGGTTCTACGTGTCACCGCTCGCCCACGACCTTACGAAGTACATGCGAGACCCCGTGCTGGGACTCATGTCGGCCGTTGGGCTGATCCTGCTTATCGCCTGTGCCAACCTCGCGGGACTCACTCTGGTTCGCATCGTCCGGCGCGGGCCCGAAATCGCCACCCGCCTTTCTCTCGGAGCTACGCGCTGGGCAATCCTTCGCCAATTGTGGGTCGAGAGCCTTTTCCTGAGCCTCATCGGCGCCGCCCTCGGTCTCGCGCTCGCTTACGCGCTGCTCGACGCCCTGCCCGGATTTCTTCCTGACTACATGCTCCCGCTGGGAGGCGCGCAGATTGACTTGCGCGTTCTCTTCTTTACTCTCGGCGCTTCGGTTTTGACCAGTTTGCTATTCGGCGCTCTGCCCGCGCTTCAAACTCGCCGCGTTGATCTCCGCTCTTCGATGGCCGCAGGAAGTCCCGCCGTCGCGCGCGGCTCCAGCCGTCTCCGTCAACTTCTGATCGTCGGAGAAGTCGCGCTCACCGTCGTTCTCGTCTCCGCGGCAGGACTCGTCGTGCGAAGTCTGATCTATCTCAGGACGATTCCCCCCGGTTTCGACGCGACGAATGTAATGACCGCCCAGTTCTCGCTTGACGACGCCCGCTATCGCGATGCTGCCTCGTTCCAGAAACTTCTCAACCAAAGCGTCGCGGAAATGCACCGCATCCCCGGCGTCGAAAGCGCAGCCGTCGGATTGAGCGTCCCGTATGAGCGCGGCCTCAACGACGGCTTAAAAGTTATCGACGGCAAACTAGCAGGCAAAGAGTGGGGATCGAGCCTGGCTTACATCACACCCGAATATTTCCAGGCGTTCCGCATTCCCCTCCTGGCGGGGCGCGCCATCGCTGACAGCGACACGTCAATCTCTCAACTTGTAGCGGTCGTCAACACCGACTTCGCGCACCAGTTCTTCAACGACCCGAGTCCGATCGGCCGACACATTGAAACGTCCAAGCGCGTCTACACCATCGTCGGTGTGGTCGGCAACGTTGCCAAGCGCCCCGGCATGGGTGGCGACGCGCCTCTCGCAACCGAATCGCTGCTCTATCTCCCCGCTACGCAAACGGACCAGGGTCTCGTCAACATTGCCCACATCTGGTTGCAGCCAAGTTGGATCGTTCGTACAGCGGGCCCAATCCAGGGACTAACCGCCGCCATGCAAAATGCGCTGGCGAAAGTCGATCCCTCGCTGCCATTCTCGGGCTTCCACTCCATGCAAGATCTTCTCGCCGAAAATCTCACCTACCAGCGAGTCGAAGTCACTCTGCTCGGTGTCCTGGCAGGATTGGCGCTGCTGCTCTCCGCCGTCGGGGTCTACGGCCTGGTCTCGAATCTGGTCGCGCAGCGCACCAAGGAAATCGGCTTGAGGATGGCGCTCGGATCTTCGATGCAGCAGGCAATGCTGAACGTCGGATCGGTCGGCGCCGCATCAGCCGTCCTTGGGATCGTCGCCGGACTGGTGCTGTCGTTCGTTGCCGTCCGCTTCCTGCGGAGCGAACTCTATGGCATCACGGCGTATGATCCCTTAACGCTGGCGGTCGTTCCTGTGGTCCTTGCGATAGTTTCGACGGCAGCCAGCTATCTGCCGACGCTCCGGATCGCACGAATCGATCCCGCGCGAACGTTACGAATGGAATGAAGAAAGGCGTCCAACATGCAAAATCTCCGCTACGCCTTCCGCAGCCTGAAGAGTGCTCCCGGGCTGAGCCTCACCATAGTCCTCACACTGGCCCTCGGCGTCGGAGCCACAACCGCCGTCTTCTCTCTCGTCGAAGGCATCCTGCTTCGGCCCTTGCCTTTCCGTGACCCATCGCAACTCGTCCTTATCGGAGATCGCCTGGAACAGGGCAGGGGTACCAGTGTCACCGCGCGCGAAATCGATACCTACGACACGGCAACCAACGCATTCGCCTCCCAAGGAGGATACATCCCGGCAAGCTACGAACTCTCGGGTGCCGCTATACCGGAAGAAATTAACGCTGCCAGATTTACCGCCAAGGTCTTCCCAACGCTCGGCGTCCAACCCATCCTCGGCCGAGTCTTCACCCAACAGGAAGAAAACGCGCACCAGTCGGTCGCTGTCATCAGTTACGCGCTGTGGCAAACCCGCTATCACGGCGATCCGAACATTCTCGGCACCATCCTTGTTCTCGACCGCCGACCCTACACGACCATCGGAGTCATGCCGCGCAGTTTTCAATTTCCTCTCGAAGATGGCCGCCTGGAGCAAGCGCAACTATGGGTGCCGCTCAGTCTCACGCCCGAAGAACTCTCCGATCAGCACGCCGGCTTCTGGGGATACCAGATCGTCGCCCGCGTGAAAGATGGAATAACAATGTCGCAAGCCTCCGACGACACAAATCGCGTCTCTCAACAGGTGATGCGCAGCCTTCCCCCAGGCCAGACACAAATCCACATCCGCGGACAAGTCATCCCACTCTTCGAATACGGCGTCTCCGAAGTCCGCCCCCTTCTTCGCACACTATTTCTGTGCGTCTCGATCGTTCTGCTGATCGCCTGCGTCAACGCTTCGGGCTTGCTGCTGGTTCGCGCAATCCGCCGCCGCGCGGAATATGCGATCCGCCTCGCTCTGGGCGCAGGCTCCCGCGCCGTCGTTCGCGAATCCATTTTCGAAGGCCTGCTCCTCGGCGTAGCAGGCGGCATACTCGGCCTGGGATTCGCCTCGCTCATCGTCCGCACTGCCCTGCAACTCCTTCCCGAAACCATGCCGCGCATCGATTCGATCTCTCTCGATGGGACCGTCGTTTCGTTCGGACTTCTGGTCGCTCTCGCAACCGGAGCCCTGTGCAGCTTCGCTCCCGCCTTCGCAGCATTGAAAGTGAATCTCGCCGAAAGTTTGAAAGAAAACGCCCGAACTGGTTCGACCCCGCACGCGCGACTCCGGTCAGCTCTCGTAGTCTCCGAGATCGCAATCGCTCTCGTTCTGGTCACAACGTCGGCGGCATTCTTGCGCAGCTTCCAGAAGATGCGCGCCGTCGATCCCGGCTTCCGTCCCGACCACGTTCTGTCCGCTCTCTATCTACTGCCGCTCCAACAATATCCAACAACCACCACCACAGACTCCTTCAATCTCGCCGTCCTCGACCATCTCACTGCCAAGCCCGGCGTGACCGCTGCCGGCGTTACCACGTCAATGCCCGCCTCTGACATGTCAGCAATGTCCGCCTACACCATCGAAGGCCAGACGCCCGACACCTGGAAGCTGAAGTTCGCGGCGTTCGGCACAATCTACGGCGACTATTTCCGTGCTATGGACATCCCTCTTATCGAAGGCCGCTATTTCGACGAAGACGACCGCACCCACGCGCCCCTCGTTGCAATCGTCAACCAGACAATGGCCAATCACTGCTGGCCCGGAGAACGAGCAGTCGGCAAGCGCATGCACGTCGGCGCCCCAAAGAAGCCATCGCCATGGATGACGGTAGTCGGCGTCGTTGCCGACACCAAAATCGGATCCCGCGATGACCCCAGCAACGAGCAATGGTACACGCCCGCTCAACAGACCGCCTCGCTCTACGACGCCGGCTTCGACGGCAAGCTCAGCAATCCCACCAGCGGATACATCACGCTCCGCTCTGCACTGCCGCCCGACCACATGATCAAAACTCTTCGCGCCTCGGTCGCCGAAGTTGATCCGCTGCTGGCCCTCCAGCAAGTGCAAACCATGAATGAAGCAATCGCCAACGTAGAAGCCCCGCGCCGCTTTAACACCGGCCTCATCAGCGTTTTCGCCGCCGGAGCCTTGCTGCTGACCATCACGGGCATCTACGCCGTGATCGCCTTCTCCGTCTCGCAGCGCACGCAGGAGATCGCCATCCGGATGGCGCTGGGGGCTCAGCGGCAAAACGTCGCTCGCCTCGTCCTCATCTCAGGCACGAAGCTGGCTGTTCTCGGATGTATCTTGGGATTACTTGGATCAGCCGCCGCCTCGCAAATCGTCAGCTCGTTCCTGTTTGAAGTCAGCGCCACCGATCCGCTGATCTATGCCGTAAGTGCCCTGCTGATGATCGCGATAGCGATCGGAGCCTCAGCCATTCCCGCTATCCGCGCCGCCTCCGCGGACCCATTGGAGGCGCTCCGATCATCCTAAGTAAGTGAAGAAGTTGATGCGGGTGCCCAGACACGGGTGCCCCATTTCTCGCGGTGTTTGCGAAAAGTGGGGCTTTGAGTTGAAGAAATGCTCAGGGCCGGAACCAAGGCGTATAAGCCGAAGTCGTAAAGAACGAAAACAGCAACCCGTCCACCTTGGCAATCCCGGCATCCGATGGATGCTGGTAATCCTTCGTTTGATAATCCGTGTCCTTGATCCAGACCAATGTGTCCGAACGCGGATTCGCACCGTCCGCCCACAAATACGCACCCCACGCAAGCCACGGAGCGGTGCCATTCGTGTAATTCAGATCTCCAGCCACCGGATCAGCCCCCATCCCGCGAATCTGGTTGATCTGCGCCTGGATTGCCCACTTCGCCGAAAATCCATACTCGTAGGCGTAAACCTCCGGACTCTTATCAATGATGATGTAACCCGCGTAAATGCGGCTGGCGAGGAACACCTGCTTCAGGTTCGGATATCGCATCCGCGCCGCCCGCACAATCTGCCCGATCTGCTGCTCGAAGTGGACCGCTTCTGTCGTGGTGGGACTGTTAACGCATCCGGCTGTCGATTCGTTGCACAACGTCGAAAAACCCGAGCCCTCCGGTGCCGGGCTGGCCTCTTTCAACCAGATCGCCTGGACCTGCTTTTCTGACAAACAAGGATTCGAAGTTGTCCCGCAACCAGCCGAAACTCCCGGAGCCTTCGTCGCAGTCGCGAGCACCTCATCGCGCACCCGGTCGTACTGGTTCTGCGTATCGGTTGCTGTATAAGGCGGAATGGTGCATGTATCCACCGGCGCGAGCACGGGATCTACATACGAGCAGGCCGCCTCGCTGGCCTTCGCTCCGTTCAGCACTGCCAGCCGTGGATTGACTTGCGATGATCGCGACGGGTCCGCCACATATTGCACGAACCCTTTGAACTCCAGCGATGTGTTCGACAGTCCCAGAGAGATGAACGCAATCGCTCCGTTCGGGCTCGGATTTCCATTGATGTCCAGCGGCTGGATCTGTGCGCCCAGTGCGATTCCATCTCCATCATGGTCCGCTGGGGCCAGATTGCTGTTGTTCTCATAAAGATTTCCGCTGAAACCCATGTACGTCTGTCCCGGTGTCATGTCCATGATCGGAGTATTGTCGGGCAGCGGCGCGTGAGAAACGGTCAAGAGTGTTGAAGCGGTGTTCCCTTGATAAGTGCCCGTGATCAGCACTTCGCCGTCGCTCATCAGGCCGTGAGCCAGCCCCGTCGGGTCAATGGTCGCTTTCGCCGTATTGGTTGAAGCCCAGGTTGTCTGGTTCGTCACGTCCTGTCCCGTGCCGCCGGCAGGCGTATATGTAGCTGTCATCTGCTCCGTACCGTTCAGGTAGGACCATGCGTCGCCCGGGGTCAGGACCAACGGCGATGGCGGACCGTTCTTCACGATCGAAACTGAAATTGACGTCATTTTTCCGCCGAAGCTCCCGGTAATAGTCACGCTTGGACTGACTGCGGTGCCGTGGATCACACCCAGGGTCGAAACCGTCGCCACCGTCGGTGTGGAAGAAGACCATGTTGTTTGGCTCGTCACATCCTTAGTCGATGTGTCGCTGTAGGTGGCAACGGCTGCCAGCGGCAGGAACGCACCCATGGGTGAGGAGGAAAACGGCGCCGTTACGGAAAGATTGGTAACCGCAACGCTGCTGCTGACCGCGATCGTGATTTGGCCGGACTTGCCGCTGAAAGTTGCGGTGATGGTCGGCGAACCCGCCGCCACACCCGTCACCACCCCAGAAGAAGACACTGTAGCAAAGCTCGTATTCGACGACGACCAGCCTGCCTGATTCGTAACGTTCTGCGTAGACCCATCACCGTAGGCGGCCGTCGCCGTTAATTGCAGCGTGGATCCAACGTTTACGGATCCGCCGGAACCCGCCGCCGCGCTCACGGTTAGGCCCGTAATCGTCGCGGTGTCCGTAACCGTAACCGTCATGCTGCCCGACCTGCCACTGAGCGTCGCAGTGATCGTGGGCGTGCCTGCGGCAACGCCTGTCACTACACCCGCCGCGGATACCGTTGCGTCACCGGTATTTGACGATCCCCACGTCGCCTGGCTGCTTACATCCTTGCTCGATCCGTCACTGTAGCTTGCCGTCGCCATCAACTGCACCGTAGAGCCCACATTTACCGAATTGGATGAAGAGGACACGGCGACGCTCGTCACCGAGGGAGTATTCCCATGAGATGCATTGCCCCCTCCGCAATTACTCAGTCCTGCTACCAGGACCAACAGCATTGTCAAAAAGCAAAGCTGGCGCCTCATGCGGAGCTCTCCTCACCATGGATTCGCCTACGACTCGGGCGTTGAATTTAAGCAGAACAATCCCCGGAGAAATTCGGGGACAATTTCAGACCAACGATCATAACCCTACAAGAAAAAAAGAGTTGCGTTTGATCCATACTCATTGGGACAACTTTCGGACTGGATCAAGCCTCCAAACTAAGAGTACGATTTATTTTAGGCGGCTCACCCTCCCTGGGCCGGCCGCCGTCAGGTGAGTGGAGGAGACTTCCATGCAGAATTCCACCTGGTCGAATGCGCTTCTTGCAGCACTCGCTTCCGTCGCACTCGCGTGCATGCCCGTTCCCGCCCTGGCTCAGCATGGGGGTGGACACGGCGGGGGCGGTGGCGGTTTTCACGGCGGAGGATTCTCCGGCGGTGGCTTCCACGGGGGCGGCGGCTTCCATGGTGGCGGTTTCTCCGGAGGTCACGCCGGCTCCTTCGGATATGGCGGTGGTGCGCGCGGCTTCGCAGGATCCCGCGGCTCCTATGGCATGCGCTCCAGTTCGGCCTCTATGGGCCGCACATCCCGCCCCTGGGCCTCAGAAGGACAAGGCATTCGCAACACCTCTCCCGGCTGGCACGGTTTTGAAAGATCCGCCGGAGCTGGGAGAGAAGAAACTGGAAGAGAAGGAAGAGTAGGAAGAGAAGGATTGGGTGGCTCATCCGGGTCTGCTCGTGGCTTGACTGGGACAGCCGCCGTCCGCGCGTCAATGACGGGAAGAGGCGCCTCGTCGTTTCATTCCGCAATCGCCGACGGGCATTGGCACTCCTTCGGCGCCGCTCGTGGCGCAAACTCGCTGGTAGCGGCGAACGTACATCCCGCATTCGGATCGGTCAACCACGGCGGTTTTGCCGGCAATGGCTTCTTCCGTGGTTCGGCCTTCCGCGGCGGCTTCGGCCGCGGCGGTTTCGGCTGCTGCGGCTTTGGTTTCGGTCTTGGGTGGGGATGGGGCCCCGGCTGGGGATGGTGGAATCCATTCTGGCTCTGGCCCTCTTACTGGTACAGCCCGTGGTGGTACGGCTCCTCGCCGGAATACATCTACCCAAATCCGTAGGCAAACGGATTCCCAAAGACGGGCGGGAATTTTCTTGACCGTGGGACATTATCCTTATTTCGGATTCGCTCTGATCACGGTGTTGTCAATCAGCCGCGTTCCGCCCACGAACGCTGCGATCGCAACCAGCGCTCCACTCGAAACGTTCTCAACCGGATCCAGACTTTCCGTATTCACGATTTCAAAATAATCCAGCCGTACGCCGCTTTCACGTTCAATTTCCTCGTGGCCAGCAGCGCGCAACTTCGCCGCATTTCGTTCACCGGCCTGAACTAACTCCTCGACGCGCTGCAGCGACCGATGCAGAACTAACGCCTGCTTTCTTTCCTGCGGGCTGAGATACGCATTCCGCGAACTCATCGCCAGCCCGTCCATCTCCCGCACGATCGGACAGACGACAATCTCAACCGCGAAATTCAAATCGCGCGCCATCCGCCGGATCACCGCCACCTGCGCCGCATCTTTCTGCCCGAAGAAAGCCGCATCCGGCTCCACGATATGAAACAGCTTCGACACCACGGTGGCAACCCCGCGAAAATGTCCCGGCCGCGATTTTCCATCCAGCTTTCCGCTCACATCTTCCACATCAACCCATGTGGTGCGGACACTCTTGTACGCGCCATCCGGATACATCTCTTCCACCGAAGGCGCAAACAACAACTCCACTCCCTCGCGCTCCAGCAATTCCCGGTCCCTCTCAAACGACCGCGGATATTTCGCCAGATCCTCATTCGGCCCAAACTGAGTGGGGTTAACAAAAATCGAAGCCGCAACCATATCGCTGGCAGCGCGCGCTGCCCGCACCAGTGAAAGATGCCCCTCATGCAGCGCACCCATAGTCGGCACAAATCCCAAACGCCTTCCCGCGCTCCGCGCCGCGCGCGAAGCTCCCCGCATCTCGTCAATGGTCGTGAAGATTTTCAAGTGGGACCGGCTTCTAATCGCTGAGCTTCGGCATCGACGAGTTCCAGACGATAGAAAACTCGTCTCGTGAAATCCGCCCGCGCAACGGTGCGCGAGGCGCGCGGAACTAAGGCAAGCGCAGTAGAAGGCGCTAGGGCTTTGCGGACAGCGGCTGCCAGAGCTCGATCTTGTTTCCATCCGAGTCATAGATCCACGCAAAGCGACCGTAGGATTCATCCATTCGCTTGGGATCAACCTTGACTCCCTCTTGTTTTAAACGGTCGAGCAAAGCATCCATATCGTCGACGATGTAATTGATCATGAATGGCGCCGGGCTGGGATCGAAATATTTCGTGGAGGCGGGAAAAACACTCCAAACTGTGACGTGTTCCTTTTGCGGGTCGTCGTGTTCGCGCCACGGAAGCATCGCGCCTTCGCCTTTGTCGGCGAGTCCAAGATGCTTCGCATACCATTCGCGCGTCTGATCACGATTCGCGGACTTGAAAAAGATACCGCCGATTCCAAGGACGCGCCCGCGCTGCTCCGTTTTCACAGGCGGCTTCGAGTTTTCAGGTTGCGGAGATTCCACTTTCTGTCCTCCCTTCGAGCAGATCGAGATTACCAACAGCGAACCGAGCGCAATTGTGCTCCACGGTGTTCCTTGCATCGGCGGATTATACGGCCAAAAAATCACAATCAACGCACTGCTTCGCCAAAATAATGATGATTTGACAGGGCGAGATCTTGAGACTCCTCTTTGCATTAGATTTCGAATATTGCACTATCCAACGTAGCGCAATCTTGCTTTTGTTTGTTTGCCGCGCGGTTCAAATCCCGTCATTGAAATGGAATGTGGGCGATGATCGAGGGGGCCAACTTTCATGCTCTCGAGTGGGGAGCTTTCCCCAGCCGGATCTCACGCCGCGGGCACCCACTTCACCGCAACGTGCGCTCCGTCGAGTATCCCACCAACAATGCCTTTGTTCTTCCTGATCGCCACGCCATCCTGCTCCGACCCGCGCCGGGCATTCTCAACCGCAGCCACAACACGTCCGTATGGCCAATAAGAGGTTGGCAATTTCGCGAGCGCGGGCAGCAACTCTTCCGGTTTTAGGATGATCTCCGCGCTGTCTGCCGTATCGAGCAGCGCAACGCCATCCCCGCGCACGATCAGATAAGGGTTCCGCCATTCCCGCATGTCCTTGATCTTTTCGTACTGCGCGGAGTTCGCCGGAGGAATTGCCTGAAGCTGCGCCGCAGGATCGGGCGCCTTCGCCGCACCCTCATCCGAGCACGACGCAAGCGCAAGAGTGAGCAGAATCACAGCCAGACGGGCGCGCCGAGAGATCACAGGCTAGAGATTACCTCACCGCCACGGGAACGTCATTTTTCGCGGCCCAGACCAGCGCCACAATCCATCCAATCACGCTCCAGCCGAGAAAGAAGTTAAGCAGAAAAATCGCAAGCGTATCGCGCTTGTTGCGCGCCAGCGCGATAATGGACGGCAGGAAGTACAGTGCCGCGCCAAAGCCAATTCCGCCGAACGGGAAAAACAAAAAATATGCGAACATCATCGGCCACCTCCCACTAGCCTACCATCTTCCAGTTCCAAAACTGCCGGTATTCCTCGCCGGCAACTCACACTGAAATATACGGAAACGAAAGCGCCTAAGTTCCTTCGCAAAATCCGATTTATCCGCGAAAATCCATGCAAATCCGTGGCCCAGATTTTACGGCAAGTTCTTACCGCCCAATCGCTCGCTTCCGTGCCAGCACGGTCTCCAGCCCCGCCCGTACATCCTTCGGCAGATGGTACGACTCCTCATCCGACGGATACTGCCGGGACCGCACATCCGCCCGAAAAGCCTGCACCGCTTGAGTAATCAATCCGGCGGCATCTCCGTACCGCCGCACAAACTTCGCCGGAGGCCCAAACGTCAAATTCAAAATGTCATGGAATACCAGCACCTGGCCGTCGCACTCGGGCCCAGCGCCAATCCCAATTGTCGGCATGCTCACTTCCGCCGTGATCATCGCCGCGACCTCGCGCGGAATCCCCTCCAGGTAAAGACACGCCACCCCGGCGCGATCGAGAGCCACAGCATCACGCATCAGTTGCTCAATGCCGGTCAGGCTCTTTCCCTGCACTTTGTATCCGCCCATCACGTTGACCGACTGCGGAGTCAGCCCAATGTGCCCAGCCACAGGAATTTCGGCGTCAACGATCTGCCGGATCAAGTCGGCCCGTTTTTCTCCGCCCTCGATCTTCACCGCCTCGGCGCCGCCCTCTTTTACAAATCGCGTAGCATTGCTCACCGCAGTCTTCGAGTCAATCTGATACGAACCGTACGGCATGTCCGCTACCAGCAGCGCATTTTTCACGCCACGCCGAACGGCCTTCACATGGTGCAGCATCTCGTCCATCGTGACCGACAGCGTGTTCTCGTAGCCGAGCATCGTCTGCGCCAGCGAATCGCCGACCAGCACCATCTCGGCTCCCGCCTCGTCGACAAGACGAGCCGCGGAGTAGTCGTATGCAGTAACGCAAGTGATGGGATCGTGCCGGAGTTTCAGTTCCCGCAGGGTCGCGGT
>DATAUY010000205.1:0-7215 GCA_036268025.1 Candidatus Sulfotelmatobacter sp.
AGTGCTTCGCGCAGGCTCTCGGTTAGCTCCTGCACTTCGGACAGTTGCCCTAGCACTTCAAGTTGAAAGTCCTTGGACGTATAAGGAACAGCTCGTGCTTTTACGCCACTGGCAGTTCGTGGGCGGATCAGTTCATCGTCATCATTCATGAGAGTGGAATGTCGATATGGAGCGCGGCCGAATATCTCGAATACCGCGGCGGAGAAGAAGAGCCGTCATACAGACGCAGGAAATATGTCTGCGACCGGGTCAACCGGGGCAGTGTAAATGTCTCTGAACTGAATCGGCCCAGCAGATTCTGATCGTTCGAGATGCCCCATCCAAAATCGTGAAGCCTGACCTCGATCCCGAAATCCGTCGGCAGCGCCATGCCAGCATCCACCGACACGCTCGTCGAACTGAAACCGGTGATCTGCGCGTCCGTCAGGTTCTCAACGTAATACGATCCTACCTGGGTCGTCGTCTGCCTCACCGGACGGTCCTGCAACAAGATCGCCGTCCCGATTGCCGCATCTTGCATGGCTAGGAGTTGTACTGCTTCGTTTGCAAACTCGATCGTATACACCCCACGATCATTCGCGGGATCTTTCATCTCGATGTTCAGGCTCCGCACGATCGCGTCGAACCTAGCATTCCTTGAGGGTGCAATCACCGCCAGGCTATCGCCGGGAAAAATGTCGTTGGCGGTCCCGGGCAGGAAGTCGCTCCAGGTCTGATAACTGCCTGACCATGCGGGACCGACGGAATCATCCAGGATCGCCAGCGCCGCATTCTCGCAGTCCGCCTGCGTCCTTGCGGCAGGGACCTTGATCTCTCTCACCACTCCACGCGTTCCATCATCCGCTCCGTTTTGCAAACTTGCCACGCTCGCGCTATTCACGACTTCTGCTGCCGCCCGACCGGCGCCGCGGTAGCTCACCACGATCGACGCATTCAAAGGCGGCACATACTGCGGATAAAACGTCAGCGTCCCAGATCCCGTGATCTCGCACTGCCCTCCCGCCGAAGGCGAAGCAACTAGTTGCGTCACATAGCTAGATCCCGACGGAGCTACGCGCACCTCAGCCAAAGAAATGTGCGCCACATAGGTGAACGCGACACTGCACTGCATGTTGATCGCATTCACCAGCGCATAGCTACAGAATTCCGGCGCATTAGAAATGACTCCGTCAAACAGCACCGTCGCAGCAGCCATCAAAGACGCCGGCGAGGAAGGATCGATCTCCTGGAGCTCAAGCACAATTCTCACATCCCCCGCGACTCCAATACCGCCGATTCCACTCCCCGCCGGATGCAGCGATGAGTGATACGTCTCGCCCGATCGATAGATCTCCCTTGAATAGAGATACGTCGTCAGCACATATCGATGCCCCGCAGTCGTCGTAACCATCGGCCCTGTCGGCGTTCCGTTAACCAATGCCTGAATGCTCGACGCAATCCCCGAAGGCATCACCTGAAATCCGGCGATGCAATCCGCCACAGAAATCGGTTCTGCATACAAGCCACCAATCACACCCTGCGAAGCAGCCGAAAAACTCACCTCGCCATGCTGTAACTCCAACGCTCCGCCCATCTCAATCTGCTCGATAAACGAAACCAGCGTCGTCGCATCGGTGCCCGCTCCGCCGTTCACGACCAGCGCTTGCGCCGCGACCGAAAATGCCGACGTCGGATCGTTCACGTTCCATGTCGTCGGATCCAATCCCGGCCCCAGATACTGTTCATCAATCAAAGCGCCGACACCTTGTTGCATCGCTGACTGCGACAAATAAAAAGCCAGCATTGCGCCGTCGCCCTCAAAATAGTTCCGTACGTAGTCCTGCGGTTCATTCATCCCAATCGCAGTCACATCGTTTACGATCAGGTTCTTGCATTCGAGCGTTAACCCGCCGGAAGAGAAGTTCGCACCGCTCTCGTCGATCGCATAAGTCGCCGCACCCACTGGAGCCAGGATCAAAGCGCCGTTGACCGCCCGATAAGCAGCACGGGCTGACAACGCGATCTCTGCCGCATGAAAAGAAAACCTGTTTCCTGGATTCACCGCGTACGATGCCAGCACGTCGACATCCTGTACCGCAGCCGTGTTAAAGAATCCCGGCAACAGGTCCTGCGCCAATTGCCGCAATGCCGACCCAGCCGTCCTCGCTACTAAGGGAGCCCGGTTCGGCAGCGCCTTCCGATCCAGCAGGATCTCATCGCTCACGGCGGAAAGAATGTACCGATACACCGGACTCTGCTCGCCCCAGCCCAGATACTCCACGGTCGGTATTGCCGCAAGATATCCGGTAAAGACAAACGTTCCGTCCGCCCGCGTCACGCTCACTCGCGCACCTGCAACCGGCACTACAAATCCAGAACTCTTAGCCAGCAAGTTGCACGTGAACGTCACCGGCTGATTGATCTTCCGCACAACTGTCGGCGCAACCGTCCCATCCAGCGAAGTTGTGTAGTCCTGGGCGCCAAGCCCTTGTAAGTTGTCGATAGTCAACTTCATCGCAATGAAAAACCCTCTGTGTTCTCGTCAAAGATTTGCTGATGGCTGACAGCTGAAAGCTGACGGCTGATCTCAATACACCGCCGCCAGCCCCGCCGGAAAATAACTCCGATAGCACAACACCGACTGCCCATCGTTCGTATCCGTAAACGGCAGCGCCAGAAATGCCGCGTGCAACGAAACCGCCGCCACTGGTTTCGCGATCTCCGCAAATCCCTCTCGCGCCAACTTCCCCGCACCCATCGCTCCCGGACTTAATCGTGGATAGTAGAAACACACACGCCCGCCCGACTCTTCCTCCGTGACGAATAATGCGGACCACTCCTGAAAGAACGAACCGCCCTCGCGATCCACAAACGCGGCCACCATCTGCGCCGAGGCACCCGCCGCCGGCATTCCTCCCAGCAACGGTTGCGTCAGCACAACCGACGTCGCGGTCACTTCTGCCACACGCCCCACATTGAACGTCACTCGCCGTACATAGTTCGGATCCTGTTTCACATCAATTGGGTCGCTCACATACGCCGCGGCAATTCCTGATCCGACGTACCCAATCTGCTGCTGATAGTCGAGATCAACGGCAAGCAGCGACCTTGCAGGAAACGCGCTCGCCGCGCCCGATCCAAACACGAGCTCACTCGCCGTTGATCCCGGCAACACTGCGACTCCCGCCGCCGGAGTCCCCCCCGAGGGCGCTGGCGACGCACTCCCAGCCGCCAGCGCGAGCACATTCATGTGCTCCGACCCTCCGGCCAGGGCCATCTGCAGTTTGCCCCACTGCCGGAAATCAAACTCCACTCGTGCTTCAAGCGGTCCACGAAATTGCGCCGCAGGCAGTGACTTCGCGCCTGACAGCGCCGCATCCGTCGGCGTGTCATACCAACGTGTGAAGTTCTCGATCCATCCCAAATCCACCCAAGGAGCAGGCGGCGCATCTAGTGGAAACAACCCCGCCAATCCCGGATCGAAGATCGTCGGCGTCTCGGTCGCTCGGTCAACCGGCGCGAAGTACGCCCGCATCTGCCGCGTTACCGGAACCATCGCCCCCCGCAATGGAGATGTGCTCATGACAAAGTCGCCTCCGAAAAGAAATAGATCGTCAGCTGCGCCTTCCGCTCCACCCGCGCATCCTGATGGCCCTCCGCATCCTGCGTCACTCCGCTCCGCGCGCGCTCGGGAAAGGAAACTCGGCCCCAAAACCTGCCTGATCCTTTTCCTTCCTCGAACGAAGGCTGTCCCCAGAAAACGCTCGTTCCCAAATCCGCACTCGGAGATTGCGTGTAATCGCGCTTCTCCGTATTTGGCGGCTGGCAGATGCTAAGCAATTCGTCGTCGAGTTGCGCGAGCAGGCGTCCGCGATCCACCATGCTCGGCACCGTTCCGAACGTGTAGTAAGAAATCACTACATCCAGACTCATGAGTGCACCGTTCCCCGCATTCCCGGTCACAACATCCGCCGCACCCCACTCGATGTAGAACGTATTCGGCTCCGGTTCCGCCCAACTGGGTGGTAAATTCTCCACCACCAGGATCGCCGGAACCGTCGCGCCGTTCACCGTCACCGTCTGCACCGGATTCAACGAAGCCAACCTCTGTTGCAGCGCAAGGAAAAAACTGTCCTTCGCAAATTGCATAAATTCAGCCCTCAGCTGTCAGCTATCAGTCGTCAGCCTTCATCCGCACTGACGCCAAGCCGCGAAGCGGCAAAAGATTACAGCCCACGGCGCAAGCCGTGGGAGAAGCTCAAAGCGTTTGGAACAAAGCTCCGAAGGAGCGAATGAAAAGGCCTGAGCTAAATCCGCCAGGCCGCCAGCGTAACCACGCTGCTGTAACTGACAGCTGATAGCTGATAGCCGATGGCTATCTACTCACTCCACCGCCGTCACCACGTAAAAACAAACCGTCCCCGCAAAACTCTCTGGCACAACGGTCTCGATATGAAAGAGATCGCTTCCATAACTCAACCCCAACACCGCCTTGAACAAATCATCCACCGACCCCAACCCAAGCGTCGACAACTGGTCCCCAATCACCGATGCCGGCAAAGTGAACTCGACTCTTCGCCGTGGCCCCAGGTTCCCGGTCGTCAACTCCCGCATCACCGCCGGAGAGATCACTACCTCCTGCACACCCGGGTCGACTAGCCCCAGTGGCCCCGACGCGTCGCTAGCCATAGCCGTGGCCGGCAAGAGCAAGCTGACCGAATCCCCGCCCAACGTCTTCAACATCGCATTCGCCGCCCTCACCAACGCCGCGCCATAACCGCCTCCCATATCCGCCTCCAATGCGAATTTCACGTTTCTGTCATTCTGAGTACGCGCAGAGCGCGTGCGAGGAACCGTACCGCTATCAATCGCCTCGGAAGCCGAGGAGCGTCATGCCTTTCTCGCCACAAACGTCTCCAGCAAACTCCGCACCGTGTCGTCCAGGAGACTGTCGCCGAAATAGTCCAGCCGTAAGCGGTCGAACTTTCCCGACTTCACATTCAGCGCCGGCATCGCTTGCGCATTCTTCACGATCTGCGCGCACCCGACCTTCACGCTGGCCGGGATCGTCGCCAGCCCCGCGTTGTAGACGACGTCGACTTCATTAAAGAAAAGTCCGAGGGCATTAACCGGAAACGTCAATTCTCCGTTCTCCGGCCAGATATCAATCGTCGACGGATCAATCGCCGTCCACGATCCCGGCAACGCGAATACCAACGCAAACTCCAGGCTCAATTCCGGAAACGGCCACTCACCGCGCCGCGGAATCCCATATCGCCCCTGCAACGTAACAATCGGTGTCGTCGCCGGTGCAACCGTCACCAACGGCAGATAGCTCAACCGCACTGTGTTCAACTCCGGAGGCAGCTTAAGCCGCTCTTCATACTGATTCACACCCAGCGTCGCCCGCCGGCAGTGCGCATCAATGATCGCCGACGCGGCCGTCACCCACGACGGATCCGTGTTCGCATCCAGCCCGTACGTCAAATACTCAGTCGCATCCAAATAGTTCATTGGGTTCTCAGTTCTCGGTTCTCAGTTCTCAGCCGAGCCTCAGCGAAGCGTCTACTCGTACCGTAGAAGAGCGGCTATTCAGGGCCGCGAAAAGCAGGCAAAAAGAAAAAGGGGCTTTAGCCCCCGCCGCCTTCCAGAAATTCCACGATCCAAACACCCGAACTGAGAACTGACAACCGAGAACTGAGAACCGGTTTTCCTATCTCTGCACCTTGACCTCGTAATGCGCGAAGTTGGCTCCCTTTACCACAGGAGCTCCGAACTTCACCACAACCTGCTGTTGCGTCAGAGCGCTCGGCAGCCCAAGCTTGAACACTCGCGGATTCGGATCGGTCAGCCAGTGATACTCGATCAGGTCTTCCGTCACAACGTACGCCGGAAGCACCGCCGATCCCGATCCCGGCGTCCCCGTGTATCCGATCGCCCATTCCGGAATCAGCGGCAGATCGCCCGCCTGTGTCGAAAGCGCCTTCACGCGAAATCCGCCCGTGATCTCTACGGTGTTCAACACCACGTTGAAGTCCGACTTCATCTCGCGATCGATCAAATCCAGCAGCACCGGATTCGAATAGATCGCCGTCGGTCTCACCTGGTACGACGAATTCGCCACCATCGCCGCAACCGTGCTCTTGATCCCGTCCACGATGCTCGCCGTCGTACCGACTGTGGTTGTGTTGCCACCCGCCTCAATCTGCCCGATGACGCCGAAGTACTGCGACGTCGTCGGAGCGCTCAACGAAGTGTCCGTCCCGTTCCACAGCGCCACGTCGTGCGTGCGCATCAGTCCGTCCACCGCGTCCGCCAGGTCTTTCGCCTGCAGGTAAGCGAACTGCGATTGCTGTGCAGTCACTTCCAGGTCGAACAGGTTGTAGTTGATCTGAGACACCAGCGCTTTCAGTGGCACCGACAACTCAACGCGCGTCGGAGCCTGCACTGTCGGCACAATGCTTCGTGGATCCATGAATGCCTGCGCCGCCGAGGGTGAGGCGATCGCCGTCTCCTCGAAGAACCTCGATGGATGCCCCGTCGCCGGCACCTGCTTGATCCGCTGCCCAAAGGCCCCGCGCCGCCGCACGATGTCGAAAATCTCCGTCTGGTACCGGTCAACCTCAATCGCACCCGGCCCCAGAAAATCCGCCGCCGCCATCAAATCAAAAAATTGTCCCTGCATGTCTTCTCCTTAAAGTTGATTTGTTCAAATGAAACTCAAAGCCTGTCATCCTAAGCAGCGTTCCTGCCGCGAAGGAGTTCCGCACTTGTTCCCCTTCCCCACAGACCTGTCATTCTGAGTGAGGATTGTGTTTCGCGAAGCGAAGCACAACCGCAGTCGAAGGACCCCGTGTTCTGCTGCGCCGCTACCAGCCTCGCAAGGAGTTCCCACAAGGGGCCCCCCTTGTCGCGTCTTTGCGAAAGGTCGGGATTTTCACTTACTGTCCTGGCCCACGCTCATTCCGCACAAAAGAAAAAGCGCGACGAAGGTCGCGCCCGCCTTGGCTAGAGGCTAGTAGCTAGTAGCTGTTACTCGATCATTCCCGCTCGCGCCAACTCCGCCTTCACCGCAATCCTCTGCTCCACGCTCAAACTTTGCAGCGACCGGTCGAGCGCTCCTTTTTCGATCTTTTCGCTACCTCCGTCAACACCGCTCTTCGCCAGGACCGCCGAGACCATCGGGGGCAGCGTCTTCCGTATCATCCGTGCCGACTGCGCCTTCAGATCAGAATT
>DATAUY010000206.1:0-5114 GCA_036268025.1 Candidatus Sulfotelmatobacter sp.
GCCCTTCCATTTCGAGTTTCCGAGAGGCGAGATTCAGGATGCCGAGTGCCTGCTGTAATTTTTCAAACCTAAAATCCCACAGCACGTCACCATCGTCTCGATACGCGCTCTCGCTTGCCAAGGCTTCCTCATCATCGGCTAATTTGAACACGCAGTCTTGCCGAACACGCTGGAAATCTGAAAGTGCGGTGGGGATCTTGTCATCGAGAAACGCGAGGCAATATCGCGATTCACTTAGCCACTGGTGAATTTGCGCCCCTCGCGTCCCTGCCTCTTCGTCGCAGACCTTACTGCCTTGGGCGATGAGATCCCGTATTCGCTGGTGGAGTTGCGGGTAGGATTTGCCGGACACTGCTTTCCCGATGCCAGAAGCCAGAGTAGCATTGGTCCCAGTCCTTGTTCCGACTCCGAGGCGCGCGCTCTCCTCGATGCTTTGTCAATAGCGCGCGTTCCTGCAATTGATTGCAGCCGCGCCGCAAGTGCTGATTAGAGGCAAAGGGTGCTCAAAGTGGCCCCGCCTTCAAAAGAATCGTACCCGTAAAGGTCGCCGTCAGCGTCCGCGCTGTAGTCGTAAAGTTGATGCTGCCGGTCGCAGAGGCTCCTGTCTCGGCCGCACTAATAGTGAGCGTCATCGTCCCCGAGACGATGGTTTCTAAATTGGAGCTTCTGCTGAGGTTCTCGTATTCGCCGCCAATAGCTGTATACGTGATCGTGTTGCCGGATGCAGTCGCGGTCTCAGAGAAGGACATGCTGAGACTCACGGGTGACCGTACTGAAGCCGACGCGGTTCCAAGCGTCCCAACGGAGAGCGACGGACCATAGTTTGCGCTGCCTATCGAAGCGAGCGTTGTTTGCCCGTCCACGGCAAGGGTTCCTTCGAGCACGAATTCCTCTAACGCCCACGGCGAGGAAGGGGCGACGGCAACAGGATTCTGCAAAGAGAGCACGACTCCTGAAGGCGTC
Source organism: Candidatus Sulfotelmatobacter sp. (assembly GCA_036268025.1). Taxonomy (GTDB): domain Bacteria; phylum Acidobacteriota; class Terriglobia; order Terriglobales; family Acidobacteriaceae; genus Sulfotelmatobacter. The sequence continues at coordinate 964 of DATAUY010000206.1, forward strand.
TGAAGACCCCCGACGCTCGCCTGGAGTGAAACGTCTCCGTTGCCCAGCCCTGACGGGACGGTAAAGTTGGCCTGATAAAGGCCAGCGCTGGACAATCCGGCGAACGACGGGGTAACGCCGACGTTATTGATTAGAAGGAGGACTTCGGCGATGGTCGGGGCCGCGCCGGAGAACGGCTGGCCAGCCAGAATTGTTGGCGCGGTGGGACCTAAACCGACGCCGTACAGTACTACGCTGTCCCCTGCCGCCGCGGCCACCGTGGGATAACCCAAAGCACTCCCGGTCGGACCGAGGATATCGTAGGTCCCACCGCCGTAAGCCCCCGAGCCGTCCGCCCTGAGGATGATCCCCGTCACATGCTCCGTATCCAGCAGCAAGAACGAAGGCGCAAACTGGCCCAAGGTCACAGTTGAGCTTGCGCTGCCTTTAGCGGTGGTGACTACCACAGGCACGGTCCCAGTCGCGGTATCGCTCGGAGCCTGCATGTTGATTTGTCCGGGGCTGACGTACCAAAGATAGGCCGCCTTGCCGTTAACCTTTACGCTGGTGCCACCCAGCGATGTTGGAAACGTGCCATCCCAAACTGCGGTTCCACTGGCCAAATTGCTTCCGTAAATCGATACCCACTCACCGGCTTGAATCGTCGGAGTCGTGCTGTTCAACGGGACAATCCCGTTGGGTTGAATCGTCGGCACCTGCGCATAGCATGTTGCGCTAACGATCAACGTCAAGGATTCCAACGGCACTGACGTGGCCTGACAGCCGACAGTGTTGTTTTTTCTTTTCCCTCAATTCACCCTCGTTCTTGGGGGGACCTCTTCGCTGAGGGTCACCTTGCAGTCCTTTAGCTTTCCACCGGTCGGAATCAATACGTCTACGCTGCCGTTTGAATCGCGCGTAACGTAGCCGTCTCGCTGTCCCCTAGTCTGACGGTTCGTTCCCGGTGCATCGTCTAAAGTGAACCACAAAATATAGCGAATATACGACGCGGGGCCTTCTGCGTGGATGTGCAAGATATAGTTTTCAAATCCGACTTCCGATCCGGGCGCAACGTTGACCGTGGCCGTAATCTTACTGTCCTCGTGAGTAGTGGTAGTCGTTATAGCTGGTGCCAAAGGGCCCGGCGTCTGTTGGGTCGGCGGCGTGGGGACCGACGGTGCTTGTTTGCCAAGTTCGAAGACACCCTCCACCGGCAGAGCGATCCCATTCAGCATCGCAGGTGAAAAGCGCCAGCGCTGAAGCGCTTTCCCTGTCTTGGACTCCAACGCTTGATCGGTTGAGTTGATAACCGCAATATTCCCCGGCACGCCATTCGCGTCGACCTCAAGATGAAAACTTACCGACTGGTCCCGCGACAGAGGTAAGTCCTTAACGCTGCCTGACACAAGTTGCGGCCGTGACGCCCCCTCCGGCAAAGTGAAATTCAATCTCGCGGCCCGGAACGATGGATCATCCATTCTGAAATTCACTTCTGCGGCGCCGCTTCTTTTTGTCGGGATTCCTTGATTCGTGCCCGGTTTAAATCGCCACTGTTTCACCGCTTCGATGGCGCGCTCGTTCCAAGCCGAAGCCTGCGCCTCGCAGCACTTTAATGTCCTCAGCCGCTCCGTCCTCGTTTATCACGATGCTCAGCGTCACGGATCCTTGCACCCCTGCACGGCGAGCTTCTTCGCTAGGCTGCGGGTCTATCTTTGAAATGAGCTGCGGTGCCGTCGTCTGCGCCGTAGCGAGACACATAGGAATTGCAATTGCCAACGGAATGCAGCTGTATTTCATCAGCGCCCTAAAAATACTCATAGTCTCGTACATGGGATCGGTTGAACGCGGAGAACGCAATTTGACTCTCAAGACCCTACGCACGATTTCGGTATCCCTCGGAATAACGGCCTCGGAGCTGTTGGCCGGAATCGTCTGAATCACAGTTTCAATAAATCTTCATCAATGCGCTCGTGGTGGCCTTGGATGCCTGCTGATCGCTCGTCGTGACATAACGCATAGTCGAGTTGATCGATTTGTGACCAAGCTGCTGTTTCACCAGCGCAAGATTGACGTTCGCGGCGACCAGATGACTGGCAATTGAATGTTTCAACGCGTGAGGGTGGCACTTTTCCGGAGGCAATCCTGCGGCGGCAGCAATCGACCGAAACAGTCGAAAGAACTGGGTCCGGTCCAATCTCCCACCTTTCTGCGACACGAACAGGAAATCCGAACCGTCCTCGGGACGCTGCTGCAGCCATTCGCGGAGCGCTTTCAACTCGTTCAACAGCGGTTCGCCACGATGCTCGGTCAGGGCCTGCGTGGTACGCATTGAGCCTTTGAGTCGCGCGATGACGATGCTTCCGTTCTTGAGGTCTACATCGTCCACGCGGAGGTTGCACACTTCGGACGCCCGCATACCGTGACGGTAGGCAACCAAGATCATCGCCCATTCGCGGGGGCCTTTGCTCTTCGCGGCCCGCAACACTGACAGCACTTCTGCTGGTTCAAGGTGGACTAGCGATTGACAGGAAGGATTTAGTCGAGAATGCAACATTAGAACCTATCCAATAAGATTCTGACGTTTTCCGGCAGGAAAACGAAGTTACAAGGCGGGCGTAAGGGCAAGCTGCGGGATGATGACAAGCTCGCGGAGTTTGAGCGCGGTAGTGACAACCTCTTTGCCGAATGAGGTCACGTAGTACTTGTACGTGTGCCCGATCTTCTTTATCAGGCCATGGGTTCGGAGTCGCTTCAGGATGCGCGACATCTGACCGCTGTTGAGGTCCGGCAGGTGCCGACGCAGCGTTTTGTTTTGCAGCCCGCTGATATTGAACTCCCCGCGAACGATGGAGCACAAAAGGTTTTCATCCTCCGGGTCGAACAGGTTGAACCCGGAGTAGCGGCGACCTTCCAGCTCCACCGGCTGTGAAAGTTTATCGAGTCTGTCTCTGCCTGAGCGCGGATCTTCGATAGCCGAAAGAAACTCCAGGTAGCGTCGGTTGGAAGCTGCCAGCAGTTCTCGCAGTGCGGGAAGACTGTAGATGCTTTTTTGCATGGGCGCCCACTGGATGCCGCGGGAGCCGTCGCGATGTTCTACCTCGCGGTAGTGCTTGAAAAAAGCCGGATCGTTGACCGTTGTCTCGATCCGGAGAATGAGGCCGAACTTGTCGTACAGTTTGAGTGAAACCGGCCCCATGGTGTGTTTGATCCGCGTCCCTTCGATGCGGACGTTGAAACGATTACCCATCTCGCCTTCGAACTGCGGGGAGAGCTTTTTGCCCAGAAACGTTGCGATGTTGTCCGGTTTGACTGTGTGAATCGCGGTGCGGGTCAGATTCCCGTAGATGGCCTGCAGGTCCGTCTGCTTACGGAAAACAACATCGGTGGCGTATTCGCACTGATTCACGCTCCAGTGGTAGCCGTTGGCGAATTCGCGATAGATCGGGCAGCACAGCCGCGCCAACTCGTTTAACCGTTCGTGGATTCGCTTCGCTTCCCAGCTATCAGAGATAGCCTGCGCCTTTTGCCAGTCCCCGATGTGCGTGAAGGCGTTGTCGGCCATTCGATATTCGATCCCGGCCTGGCGCAACCGGCCCGCCAGCCAGTTGTGTCCGTTCAGGCAGATCTGCAAACGGCAGGGCAACCAGGTTGGCACCCGCACGTGGCAGAAGCCCAGTTCTTCATCCACGAAATAGAAGTAGTAATGCAGGCACTTGCCGTCATTGGGCAAAAGATACGTCTTGCCGCTTTGTTTGTTGTGCCACGGCTTATAGGTCGAGCAGGGTTCCATTGCCGAGAAAATGCACACAAGCCCCGGATGGTCTCCCCGTTTCGCCAGCAGTTCCTGTGCGCGATCTTCTTTCCGAATGCCCCGGTTGCGAATGAACTCGATCTCAATGCCGGCTGCTGCCGCCATACTCTCCGCGTTCTCGCGGATCCTCTCGCGAAAAGGCTCGGCGAATTTCGGATAGTCGAAAATCCGAACCTGCCGCGTGTACAGAAACGATGTCATCCCACCCGCGTAGCAGATTCCCGGCAAGGTACCGAATATCAACATCCGGTCATAGCAGCCCAATACTCCCGCAATCTGCGTTGCGTGACGTTCTGTCAGTAGTTCGACGCCCATTCCGGCATCGTAACCGATTCCCCTGTTTGGTTCCGGCTACGCCGGG
>DATAUY010000207.1:0-7215 GCA_036268025.1 Candidatus Sulfotelmatobacter sp.
GATTCTGAGTAACGTGGTTTTACCGGAGCCGCTCTCGCCGAGAATGGTTAGGAACTCGCCGGTGGCGACTTCGAGGGAAATGTCGCGCAGGACGGAGTGCTTGCCGAAGGTCTTGGCGACTTTTCGGATGCTCAGCAGTGACGAAATCGGATTTTGCACGGGCGAGGGCGCCCGTGCCTCCACGGTCGAAGCTTTCGATCTCTGCAGACTATCCATGCCGATGAAGTTTACTGCGAGCTTACTTGATTGAACACTGGATCGCGGGCGAGGGCGCCCGCGCCACACATTTTGTTGAAAATCAAAAGTCGCGGAGAAGAGTGTCCGCGCCACACGGACAGTGCTGCTACACGATCATTGCTATTGCGCTGCTTTTACTTCGTTCCAGATTTCGTTGTACTGGGCGCGGCGCGGGACGTTTTGCCAGAAATAAATGTGTTTCTGATATTCGTCGACATTGTCGAGGTGCAGATTCTTCTGCTGCTCGGGAGTCATAAACTGCGCAGCCTGCGCATTGGCGGGCGCATATCCGGTCACGTCGGTGACTTTTTTCTGGGTCTGCGCCTCGATCATGTACTCGAGAAATTTGTAAGCCAGATCTTTGTTGTCACTTCCGGCAGTGATCACTAAGTGATCGATCCAGCCGGTCGTGTTTTCTTTGGGAATGGTTTCGCCGACGGGAAATTTTGCGGCGCGAAGTTGGTTGGTCATGAGCGGCCAGCCCATGGCGGCAACGACTTCATGATTCTCGAAAAGATTGGTCAGCTCGCCACCCGTGGACCAGATCTTGCGGATATTGGGTTTTAGCGCGAGCAGTTTGTTCTTCACGGCATCCAGTTCCTGGTCGCTCAGGTTGTAAAGATGGCTGGGATCGGGCTTGTCATAGCCGAGAACCTGGGCGGCCATGTAGACGGTCGAGAGATCGTCCCAGACAGAAATTTTGTCGCGAAGTTTCGGGTCCCAGAGGGAAGCCCAACTGTCGGGAGCTGTGGGAAATGCGGTAGTGTCGTAAATCAGCGGGTTCGGACCCCACATGAAGGGTACGCCGTAAACGTTGCCATTGGCTTTTACCAGCGGCATGTCGCGAAGTTTGAAAGACAATTGCTGATAACTTGGCAGCTTGGATAAATCAAGCGGCGCCGCCAGGCCAGCCTGGGAGATCATGGTGGCGACGTCGCTGGATGGCGAAATAACGTCGTAATTTCCGGCGCTGCCGCCGCGCAGTTTGGCGACTAACTCATCACTCGATCCCATGTAGGAAGCGGAGACCTTGCAGTGGTTCTGTTCTTCAAACGCTTTTACGAATGATGGATCGGCGTAGCCTTCCCACACCAGCAGGTTGAGACTCGGAGTCTTCTTGCCGCAGGAGAGAGTTAATGCTGACAGAAATACAGCGAGCGCGACGCGTAGTTTCATGCAGAGTAGAACCTTGCGGGATTATAGCAAGGTTGATTGGAAGGCAGACAAAAGCTTTTAACCGCAGAGCACGCTGAGAAAATCGACCGAGAGTTCGCAGAGAAAATCCGCGGCGAGAATCTTTCCCGGCGAACTCAGATCGTCAATGATGAAATGTTATGCCCCGACTGCAGCCGGCAATTCGGCTTCTGATGCGAGCAACTTTTCGAATTCCGCCAGCTTCGGCGCGATCGGTTGCTCGATTTCGTATTCGCTGGTCAGGACATCCGTTGTCTTCAATCCATTGCCTGTAATACACAGTACCGTGGTTTCGTTTGGCAGGATGCGGTCGCTCTTGTAAAGTTTGCGCGCGCAACCAAGGGTCACGCCGCCGGCGGTTTCCGTGAAGATGCCTTCGGTTTCGGCGAGAAGCTGAATCGACTTCACTATTTCGGGATCGGAAACGTCTTCCGACCAACCGCCGCTTCCAGTAATGGTCTGGATGGCGTAATGTCCGTCCGCCGGATTGCCGATGGCCAGAGAGCGCGCGATAGTTGAAGGCTTTTGCGGCTCGATTTCGGTGTTGCCAAGTTTTACCGCTGTCGAAATTGGCGAACATCCGGTTGCCTGCGCTCCGAAATATTTTACCGGCTTGGGCTCGACCAGTCCAAGGTGAATGAGTTCCTCAAAAGCTTTTTTTATTTTGATGATGAGCGATCCGCCGGCCATGGGACAGACGACGTTGTCAGGCAAGCGCCAGCCGAGTTGTTCGGCGATTTCGTAACCGAAGGTTTTCGATCCTTCTGAATAGTACGGACGCAGGTTGACGTTGACGAATCCCCAGTTGTGCTCGTCGGCGATTTGCGAACAGAGACGATTGACCTGATCGTAGCTGCCGGAGATGCGGATCACCTTCGCGCCAAAAACTTGCGTGCCGATGACCTTCGCCTGTTCCAGATCGGAAGGAATGAATATCCAGCACTTGAGCCCGTTGCGCGCGGCTTGGGCGGCGGTTGCATTCGCCAAATTGCCGGTGGAGGAGCAGGAGATGGTGTCGAAGCCGAAGCTGCGGGCGTTGGCAAGAGCGACGGCGACCACGCGGTCTTTAAAACTCAAAGTCGGCAGGCAGACGGCGTCATTCTTGATAAACAGATTTTTTGCGCCGATTGCGCGCGATAATCCAGAAGCTTTGATCAGCGGCGTGAAGCCAACAGGCAGCGTGGGCTGATGATTTTCCGGGAGAGGCAGCAGCGGCGAATAGCGCCAGATATTGTTTGGACCTTGGGCGATCTTCTCGCGGGTGAAGTCGTGGCGGATGGAATCGTAATTGTAGAAAACTTCGAGCGGAGAAAAACACTCTTCGCAGACGGATTTGGGAACATTGCCCCAGCTTTTGTGGCACTCCCGACAGCGCAGTTCGTATCGCACGTGCGATCCAATCTGAGTGGCAGCGAACGAGTTTCGCCGATTAAGTAATTGGGAAATTGAGTAATTGTGAAATTGAAAACCCTGCGCGCTTCGATCTTCAATTTACGCAATTACAAAATTGCCAAATTACTCAATCTTCTGAAATCTGCCCTAAAACAACAAACCCTCTTTGCCCAGGGAATGGGAAAAGAGGTTCAGGAATGGCTGATAAATTCTCGCATCCCGAATCTCATGTCCCCCGTTTCCGGGCCGAGAGTTGGCACCTGGCGGTCGTGATATATGATCCCGATCCGGTTGCCGTGGCGTCTTAGGGCTCGTCCCTCAGCCACTCTGCATGAAATCCAAGGTCAGCTCCGAAGAGCCAACTGGTGAATAAATTGTAAGGACAAGCAGCCGGTTCGTCAAGATACGAGTTGAGTGCCAATCAGGCACAACCCCGAGTAAGATACGGACGGCATCTTAGCAGTCCAATGACATCAGGCACGGAGGAATGCAAGTGAGAATTCTTTCCAAGTTGGTTCTAGCAATTCTGTTGTTCTCAGTTCCGGTGTTCGCGCAACAGCACCACGAAGGCGGAGCGCAGCCACACCAGGGTGCAGCCCCGCCACACGCGGGCGGAGGAGAACGAGGAGTGGGCGGCGGGCACATTCCGGCACATGGGCCGGCCCCGGTGCACTCGGCACCGCATCGGGCGGCGCCCGCTGAGCGGCGCACATTTGCCGACGAAAAGGGCCATCCTGAGGCACCACACGTGCATGCCCAGAACGACCGTTGGGTCGGGCACGATACCGGCAGAGCGGACGTGCATTATCACCTCGACCATCCTTGGGAGCACGGTCGCTTCCCGGGAGGAATCGGTCGCGGCCACGTATGGAGATTGGGCGGCGGCGGCCCGGGGCGCTTCGGCGTTGGCGGCTTTTTCTTCTCGGTTGCACCCTACGATGTGGGTTATTGCGGCGATTGGGATTGGAACAGCGACGACATCGTCATCTATGACGATCCTGACCACGTCGGCTGGTATTTGGCCTACAACGTTCGGTTGGGCACATACGTACACGTTATGTACTTGGGGTAATTCAATCATCAGAGATTGCGGTCTTTGGACATCGAACAAAGAAGATTGTTCAGGTTCAATGGCCGCAAAACTATTTCTGCGATGCGATGGCCTCAGCATGCTGCGCGTTAATCATTTGTGAGCGGGTTGAAAGAGTCATGCGCAAACCATGCTTAGGGCGCAGGGTAAAGCTTGGTACGAGAACGACGGGATGATTGTCGACGGCGCGAAGACGGAAGCTTTGTGCGATCGTCGCTAGAAGCAGTGTGGCCTCCATCATGGCGAATGACAATCCTATGCACTGTCTGGGACCGCCGCCGAAAGGAAAGTAGGCGAAGCGGGGAAGCTTATGGGCTTTTTCTGTAGACCAACGGTCGGGATCGAATTTTTCAGGTTCAGGAAAGTAAGTCGGGCTGCGATGCATGATCCACTGGCTCATGACCACGTTCGCGCCTGCGGGAATGCGGTAACCGCGCAGCTCAAAATCTGAAATCACCGTGCGCGCAAGGCTCCAGGCGGGCGGAAACAGGCGCATGGATTCTTTGATTACTCGCTCGGCATAAGTAAGCGCCGGCAAGTCAGAAAATTCAGGGACGCGGCCGCCCAAGACTCTATCGAGCTCCTCGTGAAGTTTTCGTTCGACCTCGGAGTGCTGCGCCAGCAAGTGCCATGTCCAAGTTAAGGCCAGAGCCGTTGTCTCATGGCCGGCGATGAGAAACGTGAGCACTTCGTCGCGAAGCTGCTGGTCCGACATGCGGCTGCCGTCCTCGTCTCGCGCCGCCATCAGCATGGAGAGTAGATCGCCGGAGTCGGTTTTGTTGGCGCGGTGCTGCGCGATGATCTTGTAAACCGTTTGGTCCATACGGGCCACGGCACGGCGGAAGCTGATCATTCGTGGAGTGGGAAGGTAGCGGGCAATCGGCGGAAGCAAGATGCGGACGCCGGTGGTGTTGCTCATGATCAGATTCAACGCTGAGGAGATTTCTGCGCTCTGCTCCGCTTCCACATTGAAAAGCGCGCGCACGACGATCTGTAGCGTCAGCCGCATCATCTCCTGATGAACATCGAGAGTTTCGCCATCTTTCCAACGGGCCAGCATCTGCCGCGCATAGCCGGTCATGATTTTTGCATACGTGCTGACACGCTCGCGATGGAACGCCGGTGCGGAGAGCCGCCGCTGACGGAGCCATGAGTCGCCTTCGTTCGTGAGTAGGCCTTCTCCGAAAAACCAGCGGCTGTTGCGGACTACACGGTCTTTGAGAAAATTGCGCGGGTTGCGGACAAGCACTTCTTCGATGAGATCGGGGTGGTTCAGAAAATAAACATGCAGCCAGGCGGCGCGGTAATAAAAGATGTCGCCGAACTCAGCTGCCCAGGCCGAAAAAATGGGAAGCGGGTCGGGGCTGGCCAAAGGCATGTTGCCAATGAGGAAATGCGGCTTCGGACCTGGAGGACGCCGGGGCATACAAGAAAATTGCGGTGAGCATTAGTGTATCTTGAACGCGGATCAGCTCAGGAATCACTTCTGGAATTGACGAAGCTCAGGGCCGCCGTCCACACTGAATTCATAATGAAAAAATTGCGGGTGGGTATTCTTTTTGGCGGACGTAGCGGGGAGCATGAAATCTCGCTGCTCTCGGCGGCTTCAGTTTTTAAGGCAATCGATACGGATAAGTATGAAGTGGTGCCGATCGGGATTACGAAAGATGGGCGCTGGCGGACGGCATCGGACGCTGAGAAATTGCTGCATGGGAACGCGGGCGAAGGCGCCCGCGCCACACTTAGAGCCGGAGATCCAGACACCACCGCTTCTGCGGCGGTTCTGCAGAACGGCGAAGCGGTCGTGTTTCCGCCGGAGCCGCACAAGTCTTCAATGACTCCGTTTCAGACGGATGCTCCAGTCCGCCGCGTTTCCGATCGCGCGATTAATGTCGACATTATTTTTCCTGTGCTGCATGGGACATTCGGCGAGGACGGAACCATCCAGGGCCTGCTTGAGTTGGCGGATATTCCTTACGTTGGCGCGGGCGTGCTGGGCTCGGCTGCGGGCATGGATAAGGACATCATGAAGTCGCTATTTCGTGCGGAGGGATTGGCAATTGTGAAGCACGTGACCGTGCTGCGCAGCGAATGGGAATCTTCGCCGAAGAAGGTGCAGAAATTGGTCGAGAACAAGTTGAAGTACCCAGTGTTTGTGAAGCCGGCGAATCTGGGATCGTCGGTGGGAATTTCGAAAGCGCGTGATCGAAAAGAACTTGGCCCGGCGATTGATGAGGCGGCGAAGTTTGACCGCAAGATCGTGATCGAAGAAGGCGTCGGCGGGAAAAATAACAAAGCGCGTGAGATCGAATGTTCGGTGTTGGGGAACGATAAGCCCGAGGCCTCAGTGCCGGGAGAGATTGTGCCCAGCGCCGAGTTCTACGATTATTCAGCTAAATATCTCGATGAAGGTTCGCAACTCATCATTCCCGCTAAGCTGACGAAGGCTGAAACGAAAAAAGTTCAGGATCTTGCCATCGCCGGATTTCGCGCGGTAGATTGTTCGGGGTTGGCGCGCGTCGATTTCCTGATGGACCCGAAGTCGCGCAAAATATATTTGAACGAGATCAACACCATGCCGGGATTTACATCGATCAGCATGTATCCCAAGCTGTGGGCGGCTTCCGGCATGGGATATTCGGACCTGATCGGCCGGCTCATTCAGCTCGGACTCGACCGGCACGCGGAGAAAAAGCGCAACCAGTACAGCCGATGAAGTTTGCCGCCGGGCAGGGAGAATCATGACCAACTCCGAATCCACCATCAATCGCAGAACATTTCTGTCTAAAACCGCTGCCGTCGTTGCCGGAGGCTCAGCGCTGGCAAAAACTGCTCTGTCTTACGGAAAGATTCTGGGCGCAAACGATCGCATTGCTCTTTGCCATGTGGGAATTGGAGGGCGAGGCACCGAACTGGATTTGATCGTTTCTAAAGTCGCGCCCAGCCATAACGTGGAGATGAATGCTGTGTGCGACCTGTGGAGCTTAAATCGCGAGAAGGCGGTTGCAACCAACACCAAATATTACAATCGCGCGCCGCGTGCGTTTCAACACATTGAAGACGTGCTCGAGGACAAAGACATTGACGCCCTGATTCTTTCCACGCCCGATCATTCGCATTCTTCGCTGCTCAAAATGACCGCCGATGCCGGTAAAGATGCATATGTCGAAAAGCCGATGGGCAACGTATTGTCCGAGGCGAAGTCCGCGCGTGATGCGGTTTTGAAAAACAAATTGATTGTGCAAGTGGGAACGCAGCATCGCAGCGAACCTTATCCTCGGGCCGCGCATGACTTGGTGCAG
>DATAUY010000208.1:0-11740 GCA_036268025.1 Candidatus Sulfotelmatobacter sp.
AGCCTGAACATGTTGGACGCGAGCGATGAAGCACGACAGTTCCTCCTCTACACGGTCCGCCTTGCGCACCCGGCGGGCAAAGCCGGCACGGCCCGGTAAAACAGATTCGGTGCCGCAAATCGGCAACCGGCTTGGACTCAGACTTGGGTGCCGGCTTATGGAACGGATGCCGCAGGAAAGAAAAGAAGCCCCTTTTCTCGGGATGTGCGACGGGCGCGCGCAGCGTGCCATTCCGTTCACGAATTGCACTCCGGGCTATCGATTCTGTAGATCGAAGCCCGCGAGCCGGAGACACTGCCGAAGCGGATCCAGAGCTTGATACCCGCGCGTTATTGCCATGTGCCGTCGAACTGCCATTCGATCCATGTCCTGCAGAAGAAGAACTCGAAGAGCGTCCCCCGGGAGAAGACGATGACGATGATGAACTGTGGGATCCGCCGCCTGAACTTCCCGAAGAAGATGAGCCGCCGGACGAACTGTGCGAGCCTCCTCCGCCGGAGCTTGCTGAACCAGAACTGCTATTCGAGTGTTGGGCCAGGACCCAGGAAGAGAGAAGAAATAACGTCGCCAGACACAGGCCGGAGAGCCGCATACGCACCTCCCAACCAATCGCGAACAGAAGCGGACGAATAATCCATCAAGATCATAGCGCCGCCCCATGTCAACGAACACAGCAATCGGGTAAAAAAGTGTGATTCAGACTTATCGCTCAGCGGGAGGTTGCGTAACTTTCTTCACCTGACGCTTGCCTGCCGGCGTGCACGTCGAATAGCGCACGGGATGCACGGAGTCCGAGTCTTTGCTGTCGCGAGCGACCACATACGTCCGCATCGTGTAGCAAACGTTGTCGGTATCAGGCATTTGGATCGGCGGCAAGAGAATCGATCCAGACACGGCGGATTTGAGAATGCCCGGCTCGACTTCTGCGAGTTCCATCGGGCGATTCGCTTTGTCTTCAGGTACTTTTGCCGGAGCGCTGGACGTTTGAGCGAAAGTGCAGAGAGGGACTAACAAAACTGCGAGGCCAACAACGCGGGCGGAAGTCATAGAAACCTCCTGAAGGAAATTATAGCGCTGACAGCAAGAGCTTGATACCTCTGTGATCTCTGTGGTGAATGTCTTTCTTAGACGTTCTCGAACTTAGACGTTCTCGAAAATGCCAGCCGCACCCATGCCGCCGCCGACGCACATGGTCACCATCCCGTATCGTGCATTCCGGCGCTTCATTTCGCGGATCAGACTGGCTGTCAGTTTGGCGCCAGTGCATCCCAGAGGATGCCCAAGTGCAATCGCCCCACCATTCGGATTTACTTTTTCCCGATCGAGTCCCGCCTCTTTGATCACCGCCAGCGACTGCGCCGCAAATGCCTCGTTTAATTCAATCACGCCGATATCGGCAAGATTCAGCCCAGCCATCTTCAACGCCTTGGGAATTGCGAACACAGGGCCCAGTCCCATCTCCTCAGGTTTGTATCCCGCGGTGGCGAACGAAACATAACGAGCCAGCGGCTTGATTCCTAAGGCCTGTGCACGCTCGGCTGACATGACGACCGCAGCCGCCGCGCCATCCGACATCTGCGAAGAATTTCCTGCTGTCACCGTGCCCTTCGCATGGAAAGCCGGCTTCAATGCCAGCAATGCTTCCAGCGATGTATCCGCGCGCGGGCCTTCGTCTACTTTAAAGACAATCTCTTGCCGCTTCGGTTTCGAACCATTCGGAGTGCTGACGCTAACTGGCACAGGGGCAACTTCATCGTCGAATTTTCCTGACTGGATGGCTGCCAGCGCCTTCTGATGGCTGCTTAGGGAGAACTCGTCCGCGGCCTCGCGCGTGATTCCAAAGCGTTCCGCGAGTCGCTCGGCCGTCAATCCCATCGAAAGATAGGCGTCGGGATAATGGTCGACCAGCCAAGGATTCGGCGAGATCTTGTGCCCACCCATCGGAATCATCGACATTGACTCCGTCCCGCCCGCAACAATCACATCCGCGCCGCCCGCCATGATGCGCTCGGCTGCCATCGCGATCGACTGCAATCCCGAAGAGCAGAAGCGATTAATGGTAAGAGCAGAAATTTCGACCGGCAGGCCCGCACGCAATGAGGCGACGCGCGCCACGTTCATCCCCTGTTCGGCTTCAGGCATGGCGCAGCCAAGAATGACGTCATCAATCTCTCTCGGATCAAGCCGCGGCACGCGATCGAGCGCTCCCTTGATCGCGACCGCTGCCAGTTCATCCGGACGTGTCGACCGCAGCGTACCTTTGAACGCCCGCCCAACCGGCGTTCGCACCGAAGATGCAATCACAACTTCACGCATGAAAGTTATACCGTGATGTATTCCGTTGTAGCGCTGGAGACAGGAATCGGATCGCCGTTCTGTCGCATGCCCTCAAGGTGAAACTCCATCGCTTCACGGATGAGTTCCTTCACATCGTCCAACGTTGTGCCCGCGACGCCGAGGCCCGGAAGATCGGCCGCATAAGCCCCCCAAACCCTCCGCCGACTTTTCATAGATGACGAGATATTTCATTTCAGGCCCGCCTGCTTAAGGATATTGTTCAACGTTCCAGGAGGAATGTCCACCGATGGATGGCCCGCACGGTAACCGTCCCCGGCTTCGCCGAATGATGGTATTGACGATGACTACCCTTGGTCCGGGCCAATCTCCAGCCATCCCCTTCCAGACGTTTGATCACATCGCGTACTTTCATTGATTGAATCTGAGCTTCACTTCGCGGGAGCAAAAAAATAATAGTCCGCAGTGTAAGCGCTCTTCGTCTCCGAGCCCTTGTGCGCTTCGTCGCATGCATCATTCCCCGGTTTCCCGCCATGAGTGTGCACACGCTGGATCGCCGTCACATTCGCCAGGGTGCCCTTCTTCGAATTCGTCTCCACATTCACCAACAGCCACGGAATCGAATCTGGATCGAGTGAGTCCACATGAGCCGCCGCTTTCCCGGTAACTTCGCTGCCGTCTTTCAGCTTCCACGTCGGCCCGGCAGTGTGTTGCCCGACGACCTTGTCTTTGCGGTCTTTCAACTCGGCGTCCGGACCTTTGAGCGTCCACGCGAACTTGCCGTCCGCCCCAGCCGCGCAGGTATAAATCTGCGATCCCTTGGCGTGCACGAATAGAACAGGCTCAAGCCCTGAGGGGATGGCGATCGCGTCGGGAACGTCCGGGGCTAATTCTTTGGCTTCGGGACTGTCTTTCTGCGCGCAAAGCGGACACGCCGCAAGAAGGCAAACAATCATCGCAGCCGTTGCCAGTCCGGTGAATTTGGAAATAGTATTCATGCCCCAGATTCTAGCAGCCAAGGGGCATGACTTCTTGCCACCCACTATGCCACGGATTTATCCTCGCAGAGGTTGCACCGCCGTCGCCTTTCCTTCCCCGAAGTATCGGCCCCTGCATTCCACCTATGAAGCAAGAGAATAATTTCATGCGTCTCTCGGCGAGCGATCTTAGTCACCATCTCGATTGCGCGCACCTGATATCGCTCGAATACGCCGCAGCAACAGGGTCGATTAAGCGTGACGGCTGGACCAATCCCGACACCTCCGTCCTCGCAGAACTCGGACATCGTCACGAGCAGAGATATCTTCAGCACCTCCGCGATGGCAGCCTGGAAATCGTCGACCTTCGTAGTCAGCCACTCGACGCGCAAGGTATGACCGCAACCCTGGCGGCTATGCGGCAAGGCGTAGCCGCCATCGCGCAAGGCCCGCTCTTCCACGAAAACTGGGCCGGATACGCCGACGTCCTGTTGCGCGTCGAAACCCCCAGCGCCCTCGGCCCATGGTCTTACGAAGTCTACGACTGCAAACTTTCTTGTGACACCAAGGCCGCTACGGTCCTTCAGCTCTCGCTCTATTCCGATTTGATCGCACTGGCACAAGGCGTGACGCCGAAATCCATGTACGTAGTCAGCCCATCAGAGACGCTGGAAGCGGAGCAGTTCAACGTTCTCGAATACGCCGCCTACTATCGCCTGATCAAAGCGCGTCTGGAGAAAACCATTGCCGCGCAGCCCGACTATCGCGTGACCACGGCCGATCCCAATTCGCACTGCGAGGTCTGTTCATGGTGGAAGCGCTGCGATAGCGAGTGGCGCCGGCGTGATCATCTCTCGCTCGTCGCAGACATCTCACGCCTGCAACGCAAACAGCTCGGCGCGTGGACAATTTCTACCATGGCCGGACTGGCTGCTATGCCGGTGCCGGTCAAGCAGCGTCCGGATTATGGATCGCGTGAGGGCTACACAAAAATCCGCGAGCAGGCGCGCTTACAGGTTGCGGGCAGGGAAGAGAAGAGCCAGATTTTCGAAACGTTTCAGATCGAAGGCCTCGCGCGTTTGCCCGAGCCAAATCCTGGTGACATCTTCTTCGATCTCGAAGGCGACTATTTTGTCGACCACACCGGACTCGAATATCTTTTCGGCTTTGTGCGCGTGGGCGAATGCGAAGAGCGATATGAATGCCGCTGGGCCTTGAACGCAGCCGAAGAGAAGGCAGCATTCGAGTGGTTTGTCGAGTCCGTCATGCAGTCGTGGCGCGAGCATCCCAATATGCATGTCTACCACTTCACCCCGCGCGAGCCCTCCACGCTCAAGCGGCTGATGGGGCGCTACGCCATCCGCGAAGACGAAGTCGACCGCATGCTGCGCGGACGCCTTTTTGTGGACCTGCATGCTGTGTTGAAGCAATCCGTCCGCGCCAGCGTCGAACAATACTCGCTTAAAGATCTGGAGAAATTCTGGAACTTTGAGCGCAAGGCGGAACTCGCTCGCGTCCGCACCACGCGCCGCGAGATCGAACACGGCCTCGAACTAGGCGAACTGAAAGAAATCGAGCCAGAGAAAAAGCAGATCATCGAGACCTACAACGCCGACGATTGCCTATCGACCATGGGATTACGCGACTGGCTCGAACAGCGGCGGACCGAGGAAATTGCAAAGGGTCAACAAATTCCGCGACCCGAAATTCCAGAGAGCGCCCCGTCGGAGGCCGTCCGCGAGCGTCAGAAACGCATCGCTCTTGTATTCGATCAACTTATGCAGGGCGTCGCCGCCGATCCAGATGAACGTAACGAAGAACAACAAGCCCGCGCCTTGCTGGCCAACATGCTGGATTGGCACTACCGGGAATCGAAGGCGGAATCGCACGAGTATTTCCGCCTGCTGGAATTGCCCGAAGAGGATCTCCTTTATGAGCGGAACGCGTTGTACGGATTGGAATTCGTCCAGCATAGTGAGAGGAAGAATGGTGCGCCAACCGACTGCTATCGCTTCATTCAGCAAGAAACAAGCATTCGATCCGGCGACAAGATTTGTGAAGGCTGTGCCGATATTGGAGTAGTGGCCGACATCAACCTGACCACGCGCCGTATCTACATAGAGAAAGCGGACAAGGCCGCTGGCATTCACCCAAAGTCGGTTTTCGTGCGGAACGAATATCACAACATTGAAGTGTTCCCCAAGGCTCTCTGCTCTTTGGCCGCTCGCATTCTGACAAACGGGATTGAGTCCCCGGGATCCTTTAGATCGGGGCTTGATCTTCTTCTCGCCCGTCCTCCGCATTTTATCCATGGCGACAAAGTTCCGCTGCTTGTGAAACATGAAACTCCGACGGATGCCGCCAAGAGAATTGTCCCGTTGCTCGACTCGTCGGGCCTCGTGATCCAGGGGCCCCCTGGATCGGGCAAGACCTACACCGGCGCGAAAATTATCTGTGAATTGGTGCGCAGAGGGAAAAAGGTAGGCGTCACTGCGATTCCGCACCGAGTGATTCGAAATCTGCTGGACGAAGCGAATTGCGTGGCGCGCGAAGAAAACCTTCAGAGTCTTTCGTGCTTACACAAAGTAAACAAGAAATCCGTGCCGCCTCCAGCCGGCATCACCGAAGTTAAAGATAACGCAACGGTGCTGCGTGCCCTGAAGAAGGGCACTGCCAACGTCATTGGTGGCACGTCGTGGTTATGGGCGCGGGAGGAAATGCGCGAAGCGGTCGACGTGCTTGTCGTGGACGAAGCTGGTCAAATGTCTTTGGCAAATGTCCTGACCTGTTCTGGAGCGGCCAAAAATCTCGTACTGCTCGGCGATCCGCAACAGCTCGAGCAGCCCCTGAAGGGCAGCCATCCCGATGGCGCTGCGATTTCGGCCCTTGAGCACATGCTTGGAGGCGCACGCACCATCGCCCCTGACCGCGGACTGTTTCTTGAAGAGACTCGCCGCCTGCATCCTTCGATCTGCGAATTTACTTCGGAACTGTTCTACGACGGGCGATTAAACTCACTCGCGGGCCTCGACGAGCAACGGATCGAAGGGCCGTCTTTCCTTGGGCAATCCGGTCTGCTCCTTGTCACCATGGAACATGAAGGGAATCAGAATGCCTCCCCGCAGGAAGTGGCGGTAATCGAGGCGTTGGCGGGACATCTGCTGAACAGCAATGCCCAATGGTTCAACGCCAAAGCCAATCCGCCGGCGCTGTGCCCTCTGACCGCGAAAGATATTCTAATCATCGCTCCCTACAACGCGCAGGTCTCGGACATTTCCGCGCGGCTGCCCAACATCGAAGTCGGCACCGTCGACCGCTTTCAAGGTCGCGAAGCCGCCGTCGTCATCTACTCGCTGACCACGTCTTCGCCAGAAGACGCGCCCCGCGGCATGGAATTTCTCTACAGCCTGAATCGCCTGAACGTCGCCACGTCGCGCGGCCGCGCCATGTGCATTGTGGTCGCGAGCCCGTGCCTGCTCGAACCGCAGTGCCGCACCCCGCGGCAAATGCAGTTGGCCAACGCGCTGTGCCGTTATGCAGAACTCGCGAAAAGGATCGAAGTGATCGATAAGCGGGAGGAAGGCCTTGAATTCAGGGCTGTTTTAGCTGCATGAGTCTACACAAAAGATGGCGATCCTCGCCAAGAAGAACCACCTGCCTGAGTTTCCTCACAATCCCTACTCTGAAATGAAGCAATCACTCATAGCGTAGCGCCACGATCGGATCGACCTTGGCCGCGCGCCGCGCAGGTATGTAGCCGGCCAAGGCGGCCAAGCCAACCAGTACAAACGAGACGGCAGCAAAGGTCAGTGGGTCTCCCCAGCCGACTCCATAGAGCAGGCGCGAAAAACTTCCAAGAGTTCGGCTCAGTGCCAGGGAGCCGAGCGTCCCAATTGCGATACCAATGAGCACCAATTTCAACTCCTGCGCAACAAAAAGGAAAAGGACATTTCTCTTGTTCGCACCCAGCGCCATGCGGATCCCAATTTCCTGCACGCGGTGCGTAACGGAATAGGAAATCATGCCGTAGATTCCTACTGAGACCAGCAGTAAGGCCAGCCCTGCAAATGCACTGAGCAGAATCATTGGCAAGCGCTGCGCAGACATGGAATCAGAAATAATCTGCTGCATCGTTTGGACATCATAGATCGGCTGGTCGCTGGCGGCCTGGTATGCTGCCGCTCGAATCGAGGGGATGAGCGTTGCAGCGTCGAGAGGTGTACGAACGACTATGCTTGCGTCCGGATAATTAACAGGCACCCACTGGTCCGGATCCTGATAAAGCGAATAGTACGTCTGATATTGACTGCCTGGGACAGCATCGTTCAGCCCGGTATTCTTCACGTGATTTACCACGCCGACGATTGCACAAGGACCGAATGCCGCGGAGCCGAAGCCCGCGGTGATCGTGTGTTCGAGGGACTTTCCATCAGGGAAAAACTTGTGCGCGAAATCTGTGTCGATCACAGCGACACACGGTGTCTGAATGGTGTCATCCCTGCTGAGAAAGCGCCCCTGTAGCAGTTCCATTCCCATGGTTCGAAGATAATCCGGACCCGTGAGAAACGGTTGCAGGCGTGGCGCGCCTTGCTGCGAGTCGGGCTTATGAGAGTCCAGCCAGAATGGCAGATAGCCGCTCTGTCCGGTCAACGGAATGGCAGAAGTAAGTTCAGCGGCCCCGACTCCTGGAATTTGGCGAATTCGCTCCATCAACTGCTGGTAAGCAATGCGAGTAGCCGAAGGCGTTTTCGTCAATGTACGCGAGACCCCCACTTTCAGGGAGATCACGTTCCTTGTTTCGAAGCCGGGATTGACGTTCCACAAATGCACAATCGTCCGCAGCAGCAGGCCGGTCGCCACCAGCAGCACGAGCGTCGAAGCCACTTGCACAATCACGAAACTGCTTTGCGTGCGCCGATGCGCGACGGTCGCACCACGCCCGCCTTCTTTAAGCGATCTTTGCGGGTCGGCGCTCCAACTTTTCAGAGCTGGCGCAAGGCCGAACAAGATTCCAACCGCGAGCGAAACAATCAATGTATAAAGCAGAACACTTATGTTGATCCCGATGTTCTCGCTGCGCGGCAAAATTCCGGGCATCGCAGCGACAACGTATCTGATTCCGCAGAAAGCAATCAAAATCCCAAGACACGCCCCAGCAAACGACAGGATCACGCTCTCCGTCAATAATTGGCGCACGAGACGTACGCGGCTCGCCCCGAGCGCCCAACGAACGGCAAACTCTCTGCTCCGCGCCGCTGCACGGGCCAGCAGGAGATTGGCAACATTCGCGCACGTGATCAACAACACTAGTCCAACTGCGCCGAGTAGCAATGCGAGTGTTTGGCCGGAATCGCCGACGACTGCTTGTTTTAGAGGCTCAACATAGGTTCCCAGGTCGCGGTTGTCGTCCGGATATTGACGATCAAGGGCATTCTGGATAGTGCTCATCTCTGCCTGGCTTTGAGATACGCTCACTCCGTTTCTAAGGCGTGCGAGTGCATACATCCCGTCATGAGTTCCCCGATTATTCAGTATCAATGGATCAAGTTGGCCGAGCGGCGTATACACATCGGCATCGGCATTAATACGAAATCCAGGCGGAGCAACTCCGGTGACCGAATAATCGATGCCGTCCAGGGTTACGGTCTTTCCCAAAGCTTCGCGGCTGCCACCGAACCGCTCCTTCCACAAGCGATAGCTAATCACGGCTGCAGGTGCACCGCCGGCTACGTTTTCCTGCGCAGTAAATTCTCGCCCAATCAGCAATTCCGTCCCGAGGGTATGAAAAAATCCGGAGGATATTTGGCAAGCTCGAATGTGGGATGGAGTGCCGGGAAATGTGAGGTCGATCGCTTGCTCCCTAAATGCCGCCATCTCATCAAACGAGCGAGAGCTTCGCTGCCAGTCTTGAAAGTTTGGAAATGAATCCCACACGCGCGGAAACCGCGGGTTGGTTTCCCAAACCATGACTAAGCGATTGGGCTGGAAATACGGCAGCGGGGCGAGTACCACGCCTTCCACCACACTGAAGATTGCCGTGTTGGCGCCAATTCCCAAAGCGAGTGTGACGACAGCTACCGCGGTGAACCCACGGCTCTTACGCAACTGTCGAATCGCGTAACGAACGTCTTGTAGTAGTCCCGTCATCTCCATTCACGCATGCGCGTTAGTTCCTCAGCGTCTTTCCCGTTTTCAACGTGTACTGAATCCTTTCCTGTGTTTTACGCTCGCCGCACAGCGACTTGAATCCCTCGCGCTCCAGATCAAGAATGTACTGCTCGCTTACCGGAGTTCCGGGCGTAACGTTTCCACCGCAAAGCACTTCCGCGATCTTGCCGCCCAGCTTCGCTTCGTAATCGGTGATGAAATCTCCCTGCTGCATCAAATGCACTCCCATCTTCAGCGCGGCCAGCAGGCTCTCGCCCGGAGCAGGGACATCTGTGCGGGGCATGGGCGGCTCGTATCCTGACCGCACCAGTTCCAATGCCCGCGCCTTCGCGTCGGACAGAACGCGCACGCGGTTCATGGTGATGCCGTCGGACTCCGATAGGAAGCCCAGGCCCCGTGCCTCATGCGCCGAGGTCGCGACCTTTGCCGTCGCAATCGTCTCGAACGCTTTCTTCATTGCCTCCATCATTTCGACCGAACCGGCCAGCGCCTCGTTCGATGACTTGCCTTTCGCCGCGGCCGCACCGTCAACCGCGCGCAGCAGCATCTCTTTGCAGCCTCCGCCGCCCGGCAACAATCCAACCCCAACTTCTACAAGTCCCGTATAAAGCTCGGCATGAGACTGCCGCGCCGGAGCGTGCAGAGAAATCTCTGTCCCGCCCCCAAGGCAAAGTCCGAATGGAGCGCTGACCACCGGCTTCGGAGAAAACTTGATTGCCTGTGTCATTCCCTGAAACTGCCGGATCACCAGATCAACCTCGTCCCACTCTTCTTCCTGCACGCTCATCAGCAGCAGAATGAGGTTCGCGCCGACGGAAAAATTTGCCGCGTCATTACTGATGACGAAGGCGTCGAAGTTGTCTCCCGGTCCGCCCGGCTTCAGCGTCTGATTGATCAAACTGATGATGTCAGTGCCCAGCGTGTTCATCTTGCTGTGGAACTCGATGCACGCGACGCCATCGCCCAGATCCACGAGCGACGCTCCCGAGTTCTTCTTCACCACGCCATTCGACTTCTTGGCTACCGTGACGGACCAGACACCATCCGGCACTTTCAAAGGCTGTAAGCAGTCGTCCCGAAAATCAAAATACTTACGGCCAGAAGAGGTGCTCGCATCGTCCGCATACCAGGACTTCTGCCCCGAGCCCAGCAACTTTTCGACATTCGCCGCGATGGGCTTTCCTTCTTTCTTCATCCGCGCAACGGTCGCTTCGACGCCAGCCGCATCCCAAAGCTCAAATGGTCCAAATTCCCAGTTGAAGCCCAACTTCATCGCGCAATCGATCTCAACGATGGAATCGGAAATCTCAGGCACACGATTCGCGGCGTATGTCCAAAGATCGCTCAAAGCTGCCCACAAAAATGTTCCAGCGTTGTCGCTTTTCTGCGGCCCGCCGCCATCGAGACCGAGCAGCATGCGCAGGCGCTGGCCGGTGTCGTCAACATTCTTCGCCATATCGAGCGCCGGAAATTTTGCCTTCTGCCGGGGATGATATTCCAGCGTCTTCCAGTCGATCGCCAGCCGCTCGTCTTCTTTGCCTTCGCCCCCTCTCACTTTCTTGTAAAATCCGCCCTTGGTCTTGTCGCCTAGCCAATTCTTCTGAAGCATCTGTGTGAAGAAATCCGGCAGCCGCAGCTCGCTGCGTTCGTCGCGGACATTCGCCGTCATGTTCCCGACAACGTGCCCGAGAATGTCGAGCCCAACCAGATCGATCGTGCGAAAGGTTGCCGACTTCGGCCATCCCACAGCCTGCCCGGTCAGCGCGTCAATGTCTTCGATGGTCAGGTCCATTTCCTGCATCAGCCGCATGACGTTCAAAACTGAGAATGTCCCGATGCGGTTGCCGATGAAGTTTGGCGTGTCTTTCGCGATGACGACGCCTTTGCCAAGGTGCGTATCGCAGAAGTGCGCGACGGCATCCATCGCGGCGCGATCGGCCTCGGGCGTGGGAATCAGCTCCAGCAGCCGCATGTAACGCGGAGGATTAAAAAAGTGCGTACCGAACCACGCGCGCCGGAAGTCGTCGGAAAATCCTTCTGCAATCTTTCCCACCGGCAAGCCGCTGGTGTTTGTCGTGACAATCGTCCCCGGCTTGCGGATCGCCTCCACCTTCCGCAACAGCGTCCGCTTGATCTCAAGATTTTCGACCACCGCCTCGATGATCCAGTCCACGTCAGCCAGCTTTTTCAGATCGTCTTCAAAGTTGCCGACCGTGACAAGCCGCGCCAGCGACGCATCCATGAACGCCGCCGGCTTCGATTTCTTCGCCGCATCGAGTCCGGCGGCGGCAATCTTGTTC
>DATAUY010000209.1:0-2598 GCA_036268025.1 Candidatus Sulfotelmatobacter sp.
GGATCGGAGACAATGGCTTCGATCATTGTCTGGAGATGTCCGGCCATGCCCTCGATGGTCGCGGCTTCGAACAGATCGGTGCAGTAGACAAAGCGTCCCTGCAATCCCGCTGGACGGTCATCGAGTTCAAGGTCGAGATCGAATTTGGCGGTTCCCATGTCGAGATCAAGCTGGTTGAGGTCCCATCCGTCGGGATACTTCGGCGTCGGCGGCGCCAGCGAGAACATGACATTGAAGATTGGATTGCGGCTGGGATCCCGCCGCACGGTGAGTTCGTTGACCAGACGCTCGAACGGAGCGTTATCATGCGCCAGCGCAGCCAGCGTTACATCGCGTGTATGCGCCAGCATCTCGCGGAAGCTGGGATCGCCTGCCAGGCGAAGCCGCAGCGTCAGCGGATTCTGGAAGCATCCGAGCAACGATTCGAGTTCGGAATGCTTGCGGCCCGAAGTCACCGTGCCAATGACGAAGTCTTCCTGCGAGCTGTAGCGTCGTAGCAGCGAGGTGAAGCAGGCAAGAACTGTAACGAAAAAGCTCGTGTTTTCCCGGCTCGCCAGCGCGTGCAGGCCTTCGGAAACACTCTTGGGCAGGCTGAAGCGGTGCATGGCGCCGCGGAAGCTTTGCAGCGCGGGGCGCGCATGATCGGTCGGCAACTCGAGCACGGGAATCTGGCCGTCCAACTGGCTGCTCCAGAATGCCCGTGATTCATTAAGCTGTGCTGTGCCGACAGAATCGCGCTGCCATTGCGCGAAATCGGTGTATTGCAGCCTCAGATCGGGCAGGGGACAATTCTGCCCAGCAAGAATCGCTTCGTAGATCTTCACCAACTCGGGCAGAAGGACGTTGTAGACCGAGAATCCGTCAAAGGCAATGTGGTGCAGAAACAGGTAAAGCCGGTAGTCGGCTTCTGCCAGTTGCACCAGCATCAGGCGGAAAAGCGGTCCGCGGTCCAGGTCGAACGAAAGCCGCGCCCGCTCGCGTGCCAAGCGCAGCGATTCGCCCTCTTGCTTATCGCGTGAAATGTTGCGCAGATCGACGACCTCGATCGCGGGCTCGAATGCCGGCCAAACGATTTGTACCGGATGTCCATCCACGACTTTGAATGTCGTGCGCCAGGCTTCGTGGCGTCGAACGATTTCGGCAAACGCGCGCCGAAGTGTAGGTACGTCGAGCGCGCCTTGACGGTAAATGGTGACCGACTCGTTATAAAGTTCTTTGTTGAACTGGCAGTGCAGCCAGATCTGCTCCTGGGCAAACGAAAGCGGCGCCGGGCCTTGATCGCGGCGGGTTGGAATCATCGGAGCGGCCTCTGTGGACTGAGTCGCGCGCGACTGCAAGTACCTCCGGATAAGGTCTTGGCGATCGTCATTTCCCTGCGCGTTCCTCTGCCCTGCGCTTCCAAGAATTTCTCCCTGAACCCCATAAGGACAACTGGCCTGTCCTGACGGCGTGCTGTTTTCGGGTTTTGACTGGCTGTGCGATCCGTTTCCGGACGCGTTATTGGACGATTCGCCGACCTTGACCTTGAGAGCTTTCAGCCCGCGAAGGCCGAGGTTCGAGCGCCACTCCAGGGGATTTTGTACTAGTTTGACACTGGGATAACGCCGAATCAATGCCTCAAAGGTGACCTGTCCCTCTACCCGGGCCAGGGGGGCGCCAAAACAATAATGGGCGGCATATCCGAAAGCCAGGTGGCGGTTGTCTTTACGGGCAATATCGAAACGGTCCGGATCGGGAAAACGCTCTGGATCGCGGTTGGCCGCGGCCATCACGGCGATTACAGCCTGGCGCTTCTGGATCAGCTTGCCGCCCAGTTCGCGATCCGAAGGGCACATGCGCGCCGTGTGCTGACTGGGGCTTTCATAGCGCAGCATTTCTTCCACGGCGGATGGAATCAACGAAAGATCACCACGCAGGCGATCCATTTCAGATTGGTTCCGAAGCAACGTCAGCAGACCATTCCCGATGAGGTTGGTTGTGGTTTCCTGCCCGCCGACCATGGTGACGACGCAATTCGCGATGACTTCGTCTTCGGTGAGCCGGTCGCCGTCGACTTCGGCGGTAAGCAACGAATAGATCAGGCCTTCCTGAGGATGCTCGCGCTGCTGGCGGACCGCATCGCGGAAGTACTGGGTCATTTCCGCGACGCTTTTTAGCACCCGCGGATAGCGCTCGGGATTGTGCTGGAAATTCCCCAGCATCTCGGCGAAATCCGCCGACCATTCTTTGAGCTGAACGTGGTCGCGCGTGGGAACGCCCATCAGTTCGGCGGTCACGATCGCGGGAAGCGGCTCGGCGATGTCGGCGATGACGTCAATCTCTTCTTTGCCCTTCAGGCCGTCAAGCAGGCCCTTGATGATGTCCTTGATGTGTCCGCGCAACTGCTCGACCCGCGCGATCGTAAACGCCTTCGAAGCCAGGCCACGAAGCCGCGTGTGCGCGGGCGCATCCATGAAGAGCATCTGCTGGACCATCACGCGAGCGATGGGATTCAGCGACGACAGCCCCATCTGATCGAGTTGAGCCGGCGTAGGCGTACGGTCGGCCGAATAATTCAGCAGAACATCCATCACATCGGCATAACGCGTGACCACCCAG
>DATAUY010000210.1:0-25659 GCA_036268025.1 Candidatus Sulfotelmatobacter sp.
TCTGATCTACGAGATATCTCTGCTCGATCCAGCCTTCGATTCCACTGGCAGTCCGCACTTTGGCGAAGCGCTTCTCGCGTTCCAGAATCTCGACGCGCTCTCCGTTCTTCACATTGCCGACGCGGTTGTAGATAGCCGCGACCTGGTCGCGCAGGCCGGCTTGCGGAGCCGAAATGTAGGCCACGTCGAGCGCGTGATGGCGGTTCCGGCCGCACCCCGCGAACGGCAGAAGGCACGCCAAAACCAGCGCCACCCGCCCGAAACGGGTTCGATCGAATGCTCTCATTTCTGTTGGAGCGGAACGCTTTACTATAACGCGTTACGGAGGTGGCTTCGCGGCACGAAAGTTTATGTTCAATGCACCTGCCATAGGCCATGGCTCTGTTCCTTTTTCTCTGCTCTTTCCCCCTTTGCCCTTTCGGCCCGCCTGACACGCAGGACTTCCTTCGGTTACCATGGAACCAAAGCCTTTCGGGATGTTGGGGAAAGGCCGCCAGGCTGCTGCGGCGGGATTTCCCGCGTCCAACTATATGGAAAATCGCGCGTGAACCACACGCATGGAAAAAGATGAAAAAAACACGCTTTATTGCTCTCGCACTGTTGTCAGTCTTTGCCTCTCTCGTGCTGGTCGCATTGCCTTCGTCCGCGCAGGAGACGCCGGACTCCGTCTTCAAACCGCCCAAGGGATCGCAGGTGGCGATTGTGGTCTTCGAAGATCTGCAATGCCCCATGTGCCGCCGCACCGCGCCGCTGGTGGAGCAGGCCTCGAAAACCTATAAGATTCCCGTCATTCGCCACGATTTCCCGCTGCCGATGCACAATTGGTCCTATCAGGCCGCGGTGATCGCGCGCTACTTCGACACGCATTCGAAGGCGCTCGGCAACGAATACCGGGACTACATTTTCGAGAATCAACTCGAGATCAATCCCACGAACCTGCGCTCGTTTGCCGAGAAATTTGCCGCGTCGCACAAAGTGGATTTGCCTTACATCGTCGATCCTCAAGGAAAGCTCGCCGCCGAGGTCAATGCAGACCGCGATCTGGGCACCGCGATCAAGATTAATCACACGCCGACGGTTTATATCGTCAGCAACCGCAATCCCAATCGCCCCTACGTGGAAGTGACGGACAACAACCAGCTTTACTCGACGATTGACGCCGTGATGAAGGAGTAGCGCTGCCGCGCAATTCCCGCGAAATGCGGCGTTATTCCGCCAGCGTAAAATTCACGGTAACGTGCGTTTCGACCTCGATCGGTCGCTGATTCAGCAGGTATGACCTGTACTTCCACTGCTTGACGGCTTGGATAGCGGCTGGCGCCGGCGCTGGGTGTCCGCTGATGAGTTCGACTGTCGCCACGTTACCTTCTTTGTCTACGATCACTTTCAGAACAACTGAACCCTGAATGCGCTGGTCTTTCGCCGACTGCGGATACTCCGGCGGCACTTTTTTGACAGTCAGGGCCGCCTCAATACTCTGCGAAACACGCACGCGATTGGGCGGGGGCGAGTGCGGATCGCGAGCATCAACCGCGTCCACGATGCCTCCCGCCTGATCGGGAGGAATGCCGCCTGGACGATCACCTACGACGCCCTGCGCAGCCGAATTGTCGGCGAGCGTAAAGACAACCTTGGCTTTTGTTTCTACTTGAACCGGCTCACCGTTCAGTTCGTAAGGCCGAAACTTCCAGTGCTTGATGGCCTCAAGCGCCGCGGGCGCCAGCATGGGATGTCCGCTGAAAAGCTGGACGCTCTCTACGTCTCCCGTTTTGCTGATAACAACCTGTGCGACCACTGTGCCCTGGATTCGAGCCTCGCGTGCAAGCGGAGGATAGACCGGGGCAACCTTACTGACTGCGAGACGCTCCATCGCTTCTTCGGTGACGCGCACCCGCTGAGGCGCTACTTGCGCGAGCGGGGAGGTCGACAAGATCACGAGCGACGAAAATGCGAACCAATGTCGGAACATGGAGCCTCCGCTTTTGAAACAGTTTGAGACCACGACCTGTTTTGGTTGACACCGCCGCGGATCAATGAGTTCCCGCTGCATGCCGGATTCTGAATTCTTCATTCCGCTTCGCTGCTATTGTTTTTTTCAAGGCTTCTCGCGAAAGCCGTGACAGGCAGGTTTCCGCAGTAAAACCCATTCATTTTGCAGATACTCACCCCAGCATTCACGCGCATCCAAGCTCCAAATTATCGTAAGCTAGAGAATGTATGACAGGAGGAACGGTGCGTTGCCCTCGCTGTGGCAATGAGAATCCGGACGGCAACCGTTTTTGCGGCATGTGCGGTGCAACGCTGCTCAGTGCGCCTGCCATTGCGGAGACGGCGACGCAGCGCGCGGCCAGCGCAGGCACAGTGGCGCCTTCGCCGACGCCCGTCACGGTCGTACCGCCTGTCGAGCCTCCGCCGCCTCCTGTGCACGAAGCTCGCGAAGCGCATGATTCAGACAGCGTTCCCATTATCAGCGGACCGTCTTTTCTAGGATTGAGCGATCCCAACCCGCGAAAGCGCGCGACCATGCGCGCCGATTCCCACGATTCCCGCGGCTCGCGGAATGTCGACTATCTGCTCGAAGATGAGCCTGAGGACGGAGGTGGAGCGGGAAAGATCGTTGTGATTCTGTTTTTCTTTGCACTCGCCGCCGGATTCGGATACATGACTGTGAAAAACCACGGAGTCGGCTGGGTGGCTGCAATGTTAAGCAAACCTGCTGCTCCGGCAGCTCAGCAGGCCCCTACCGACAACGGAAGCAATACCCCGGCTACGACTCCAGCGAACCCGGCTCCTGAATCCCAGAGTTCGCCGCCAAACCAGACTCCTCAGGCCGCGGCTGCGCAGCCGCCCGCAGCCTCTGACAACTCCAAGCCGGTGAACCCGGCTCCAGCAACGCCAACCGCCTCGGCTCCTGCAAATCATGAGGATTCCCACGAACCGTCAAAGCCTGCGAGCGCGGCAAATCCACCAGATGCCGAGGATGAAGACGCCTCTGGCGAAGACAACACTCCGCCCGCAGCCGCCGCAAAACCGGCGAAGCCGAAGGCTGCGGTCGAAACTCCTTCTCCGAAGCCACACGCGGCGGTTGTGCCTGCGAAACCGGTTGACCCGGTAAGCGAAGCGCAAAAATATATCTACGGCCGCGGCGCCCCGCAGGATTGTGACCGCGGACTCAAGCTGCTGAAACCCGCGGCGAATGGGGCAAATCCCAAGGCGATGATCGAGATGGGCGCGCTTTACTCGGCGGGCCTGTGTACACCGCGCGATCTGCCGACTGCGTATCGCTGGTTCGCGATCGCCTTGCGAAAGGACCCCGAAAACGACGCAGTGCAGCACGACCTGCAGAAGCTGTGGAGCGAAATGACGCAGCCGGAGCGGCAACTGGCGATCAAGCTGTCGCAATAATGGTCCGCATTACTTGCGTAATCCTCGGGGGCGTGAGTAACTCCTCCATGCGCCAATCCGGCGCGGGGCTCGGATTCGTACTTCCAGGAAGGAAGAATAGAACCGTTTGTCGGGCGCTGAAAGACAAGCGATCTCGCCTGATCTTGCCGCGGTAACGGCGGTGAAATCGGGCGATGAAGGGGCGATGGCGGAGTTGTACGACCGCTATTCTTCCGTCGTGTATGCAGTGGCGTTGCGCGTCCTCGGCGATGCGGGCGGCGCGGAAGACGTGCTCCAGGAAGTGTTCCTGCAGTTGTGGCGAAATCCCGGGGCGTTCGATTCGGCGCGTGGCAGCCTCGGCGCATGGCTGGCGGTGATCACGCGCAATCGCGCGATTGATGTTCTCAGGCGGCGAAAACCAGAAACGGATATCGAGGATGTGATTGTGTCGGTGGCTCCGGATCTGGCTTCGGAGGCTGACCGTTCGCGCGCGGCGCAGAAAGTTCGCGGCGTGCTGGGCGCGATGTCTGCTCCGCAGCGGAGCGCACTCGAGATGGCTTATTTTGAAGGACTAAGCCATTCAGAAATCGCGAGGAAAACTGGCGAGCCCCTGGGCACCATCAAGACGCGGATTCGCGCGGGATTGATTGCATTGAGGAAAGCGTTTCAGACGTGAGAAGAATCCCCCCTCTCGCGCACAAATCGCGCGAGAGATGGGCACCCGGAAGTGGCGATTGCTCTTGAGATAGATGGCTGGACACGAACAATTCGGTGAGGATCTCGCTCTCTATGCGCTGAATGCGCTGGAGGGAGAAGATCGTCACAAGCTCGAAGAGCATTTGGCTTCCTGCACGGAGTGCCGACTGGAACTCGAGCAATTGCGTGGAGACGGTGCTTTACTCGCGCTTTCGACCGTGGGGCCGCGGCCTCCACAGCGCGCAAGAAAGCGGCTGATGGATGCGATCGCGGCGGAAGTCCCCACTTCTCGCGCCAAAACCGCGCGAGAAATGGGGCGCCCTCGCCATTCCTGGTGGGGATGGCTGGGCTGGGCTGCAACTGCTGCTGTTATTGTCTTCGCGCTCTCGCTTTGGAAGGAGAACGTTGCGCTGAAGGCCGATTTCGCAGCCCTCGGGTCACGCGCATCAGAGACCGCGCGGGAGCTTGAAGAGCTGCGCCGCGTGGCTGCTCCGATTCTGTCCAATGAATCGCAGCGCGTCACGCTCGTTGCGTTGAAGACGGCGCCACAACCGCAGGGCAAGGCGTTCTATCTGCGCAATCGCAGCAGCCTCGTGTTCGTGGCCAACAATATGCCGGCTTTGCCTCCGCAGAAGGCTTATGAGTTATGGCTGATTCCAGTGCAGGGTGCGCCGATCCCCGCTGGAGTGTTCAAGCCGGATGCTCATGGCAGCGCGACCGTGGTGAATCCTCCACTGCCGGCCGGAGCCGAAGCGAAGGCGTTCGCCATCACGGTTGAGAATGAATCTGGCGCAACTACGCCCACGATGCCGATTGTGATGATGGGCGCGGGAGAGTGAGAGTAGCCAGTGTCGAGTACCAGCGCCGGCGACAAGATCGGAACGCGCGCCCCTTCGAGGATCTAATTGATTGTCTGAATGAGAATCCTGCCCGCGATTATTGTTGCCTCACTGATGTCGCCGGGGGCCTCTTCGCTCCAAGGGAGGCAGCGGCGCGATTCTCCACAATCTCCCCCGACGCAGCACGAAATGGGCAGCCGGAAGCAATACGTCGGCCTGAACAATTTCGCGGAAGTTACACCGAAACTTTACCGCGGCGGACAGCCAGGCGCGGACGGGCTAAAAGCACTGCGAAAGATGGGCGTCGACATCGTTGTCGACATGCGCGGCGGCCATAGCAAACACGAGGACGCCGCCGTACGCGACCTGGGCATGCACTACGTTTCGATTCCCTGGCATTGCCCCTTCCCGAAAGATGAACCGTTTGCAAAGTTTCTGCGGTTGATCAAAGAAAATCCGGACAAGAAGATTTTCGTGCATTGCCGCCTCGGCGATGACCGCACGGGCATGGCGATCGCTGCCTATCGCATGGCGGATGAAGGCTGGTCCGCCGATGAGGCGATGAGAGAGATGAAGGAATTCGGATTCACGCCCGTTCACCACCTTATTTGCCCGCTTCTGTCGCATTACGAGCATTCATTCCCAAAACACCTCAAGAAAAATCCAGCGTTCGAAGAAATGCGCTAGCAAGTGAGACTTCTTTGTGGCGACGTTGCGTGCAACCTCTCTGTTTGTGATTCATGGGGAAGCAAAGCCAGGACGTCCTGGCTGCAAGATCCTTCTTATTCCCCGAGATTTATGATTCTGAGCGAAGCGAGGAATCCACTTTTTTCTCGCCACCAGCAGAAAGTGGTTTCTCGCTCTGCTCGGATGACAAGCACTAAATATCTCCTCTTAAGCTTCATCCTGCTCTTTCAGTTTCGCGATCACGCTGAAATCTTCCAGCGTCGTTGTGTCGCCCTTCACGTCGCCGTGAGTCGCTAGCTCACGCAGCAGGCGGCGCATAATCTTTCCGCTTCGAGTCTTGGGCAGACCATCGGTGAAGCGGATGTCTTCTGGCTTTGCCAGCGCGCCGATTTCCTTCGCGACCCACTTGCGCAACTCTTCTTTGAGTTCGCTAGTCGGCTTGCGGCCGTCCTCGAGGGTTACGAATGCGCAGATCGCCTGCCCTTTCAATTCATCCGGACGCCCGACCACCGCGGCCTCCGCGACCGCATCGTGCGCGACCAGCGCGCTTTCGACTTCCATCGTGCTCAGGCGATGACCGCTGACGTTGAGCACGTCGTCTACGCGGCCCATGATCCAGAAATATCCGTCTTTGTCTTTGCGCGCGCCATCTCCGGTGAAATACATGCCTGGAATTTGCGACCAGTAGTTCTTCACGTAACGTTCAGGATCGCCCCACACCGTGCGCAACATCCCGGGCCACGGACGCTTCAAAACGAGGAATCCGCCCGAGCCCTCCGGCACCGGCGTGCCCTCCATCGTCACGATCTCAGGCACGACGCCGAAGAACGGCTTGGTAGCTGATCCGGGTTTGGTTGCGATCGCACCTGGAAGCGGGGTGAGCATGATATGGCCGGTTTCGGTCTGCCACCAGGTGTCGACGATCGGGCAGCGATTGCCTCCGATCGTCTCCCGATACCACATCCACGATTCAGGATTGATCGGCTCGCCGACGGTTCCCAACAAGCGCAAGCTGGACATGTCGTGTTTCCTGGGCCACTCGTCGCCCCACTTGATGAAGGTGCGAATCGCCGTGGGCGCGGTGTAGAAGATATTGACCTTGTGGCGCTCGATAATCGCCCAGAAACGGTCGAACTCAGGAAAATTTGGCGCGCCCTCGTACATCAGGCTGGTAGCGCCATTTTGCAGCGGGCCGTAGACGATGTAGCTATGGCCCGTCACCCATCCGATGTCGGCCGTGCACCAGTAAGTGTCTTCGTCCTTCAGATCAAAAACCAACTTCGTTGTCAGATACGTTCCAACCGAATATCCGCCGGTGGTGTGTACAACGCCCTTGGGTTTGCCCGTCGTTCCTGACGTGTAGAGAATGTAAAGCGGATGTTCTGCATCGAGCGGCTCAGCCGGGCAAACGTCAGACGCCGTCTCCATCAGTTCGTGCCACCAGTGATCGCGGCCTGCCTGCATATTGATCTGCGTTCCGGTACGTTTGTAGACGACTACACTCTTCACCGTCGAGCAGGACTTCAATGCTTCTTCCACTGCGGGAAATAACTTCACTTCCGCGCCGCGCCGGTACGATCCGTCCTGCGTGATGACTGCGCTTGCCTCCGAGTCGTGGATGCGGTCGATCAGTGCGTTGGAAGAAAATCCTCCAAATACGACGGTATGGGTCGCGCCGATGCGGGCACAGGCCAGCATCGCGATCGCAAGCTCAGGCGTCATGCCCATGTAAATCGCGACGCGGTCGCCTTTTTTCACACCGAGCGACTTGAGGACGTTCGCGAACTTCTGCACTTCCGTCAGCAATTGCTGGTACGTCAGCGTGCGGATCTCGCCAGGTTCACTTTCCCAAATAATTGCAGCCTTGTTCTTTCGCCAAGTCGAAACGTGACGGTCGAGGCAGTTATACGACAAGTTAATCTGTCCGCCGACAAACCACTTCGCCCATGGGCAATTCCACTCGAGGACGCTGTCCCACTTCTTGAACCAGTGCAGTTCCTTTGCAACACGCGACCAAAACGTCTCCGGATGGTCGACCGATTCCTTGTAGAGCTTTTCGTATTCGGCGAGGTTCTTAATGTGAGATCGTTGCGCGAATTCCGGCGGCGGCTCGAACTTCCGCTGCTCCTGAAGAATCGAATCGATATTCGTGAACTGGGTATCCATGCTTTTTGGATCGGCGGCGGCTTTGTCGGCCATGAAAACCTCGGCTGGGAGGAATAACTGCGTGCGGTTTGGCGCTGAATTCGCAGTTCATTTTACACGTACATTCTGTAGAGACGTTGCTCGCAAAGGTCTTCGGTGCAGAATTTCAAAAGCAGATATTCTCTAAGCTGCCGGCACGAAAAAGCCCCACCTCTCGCACAAAGCGCGAGAAATGGGGCACCCGATGACGTTAACTTTTTCTCTTAGTTCTGCGGTGGAAGAATTTTTCCGAACAGGCCTTGCGAGTATCCTGCGGGGCCGGCGGCGAAGAAGAGATTGTTCTTCGAGCCGGTGACTGCGTCTCCATCTCCGAAGGCAAGGGCCCAGAGGCCGCCGATATGGAAGTCCTCTCCCTTGTCGGTTTGCAGCGAGCCGAGGAAGTTGCCGGTGCTGGGATCGAAGGCGTTGATGTGTCCGTTGTCAACATTCCCGACCAGCAGTGCATTGCTGAAGGGGCCGAAGTTGCCGGGCGACATCGCCATGCCCCATGCGCCTTCAAGCGGGCCTCCGGGACCATTGGTCGAGAGCCGCTTGACAAAGTTGCCGGTAAGATCGAACACGTCCAGCGCGCCGCCGGAGAACGGTACGGGGTTGGCGTAAGTCACGTAGATCATGTTGTTGATATTCTGCACGCCGTAGACGGAGAGTCCCGCAGGAGGATTGGGGTCGCCGAAAGATTTGATCCACTTGAAATTGGTGTTGTAAATGTCAACGCGATTGTTGACGGCATCGGCGGCATAGAGCAGGACGTGCGGCCCGGTCTGCGCGTAGGCGAGTCCGGTATAGAGCGCGGCCGAGGCGGAATTGTCGACGGCGACGATGGCGTTGGCGAGATCGACGGTCGGCGCCCATCCGCTAATGGTTCCATCGAGAGTTGCGAAGACAAAGGCCGAGGCGCCGGATAGACCATTTTCTGTGACAACAAATCCCTGCGTCGGGTTGGCGATGATTCCCGTCGGACTACCGATCGGTCCAAAAGGCTGGCTGGGCGCGGGAGGAATGGTGACTACGAGAGACTGGATATTGCCGAACTGATCATAGAGCGTGGATTTCCCCGTGCCGTTATCGGAAACCCAGAACGGAGCACCCGGGAAAAATGCGACTCCCCAACCGTTGACGAGGTTGGAATCCTTGGAAGGTGTAGTGGACGAGGAAGTGGAAACAAGGTTGACTTCCCGATATTGCGCAAATGCGCTCTGACCTGCCACGGCCAGCACCAGAACTAACGCGGCTTTGCCCAGGAATGGTGCGGACTTCATACAGCCTCCTTCAGGCTTGAAATCGAACAGGGTAGGAGTCGCGCTGGGAAGATTGCGGGCCGCGACTTCGAGCGTGAGTTACGTCGCGGAGAAATCCAGGTGCGAACCCCGGCAAGAATGCTAGTGGGCCATCTTTGTGGCAATGTCACCGGATTGTAAAAGCGAAAAGGTGGCGGACATCAGATTTGGGTCTTGGGTGTCAGGTCTCAGGTGTCAAATCAGATCACTGAACCTGTCGGCCAAGATCCCAAAATCTAAGACCTGAGACCCGAGACCTTAGACCTGAGCCCCGATAAGCTGCGGAGTTCGATAAATTTGCAAGAAAGTTGTACGACGAAGAAGGGAATCAGCGTGCCGTGCCGGGCGATCCGCAGAAATTCGCTGTTTGCCGGGCAGCACATTGTTTACGATTCGCTGCACAAGTTGTTTCTCGTGGCGCAGCCGTTTTCGAGCACGGCGCTACGGGCCGCAGCATTCTCGCCTATGACACGGCGGGAAATTTTGTTGAATCCGTGGATGGGCTGAGTTTCAACGGCGAGAGCAATGTCTTCCCGGTACACATCGCGATCAATCCGAGCCGGAGGAGTGGATTCGTGGATGGCCCGGCGACTGACGACAGCGAGATTCAGTCGTTTACATATTAGTTAGGCCGTAGCCCAATTCCCTATCGGACTGGTCAGACTTCTGCGCCTGAATTCGCGGACAAGGATGACCACGGCACATTTTTGGCTGCAAGAGTTTAGAATTCCTACCGCAGGTCTCGATCCTGGAGGTTGTCATGAAAATCGGCTTGTACAGCGTTACGTATCGGGGAGTGTGGTATCGCGGCGAGGCGGTGGACGTTTTCAGTCTCGTAAAGCTGGCAAAGAAGCAGGGTTGGGAAGGGCTGGAGCTCGATGCCGAACGCCCGCATGCTGCGCCGATGGATTTGTCGTCCGATGATCGGAAGCGGTTGCGCGATCTCGCCGGCGAAGCTGCGCTCGAATTGTGCGCGGTCTCGCCGAATTGCGATCTGTCGAGCCCGGTGCCGGTGCAGCGCGAGGCGATGATCTCCTACGTGCGCGACTGCATCAAGCTGGCGGACGACCTGGGATCGCCGATCTGCAAGATTTTCGCGGCGTGGCGCGGCATCACGCTGCATGACGGGCTGGCGACTTACGACGAGACGTATGGCTACAACCAGTACGGATTCTGGAAGGGCGACCGGCGCGGATTTGTGGTCGATTCGATGCGCGAGCTGTGCAAAGTCGCGGAAGATCACGGCATCGTGCTGGCGATGCAGAACCATGGGCCGGACGTCGTCAACCGCTACCAGGAT
Source organism: Candidatus Sulfotelmatobacter sp. (assembly GCA_036268025.1). GTDB lineage: Bacteria > Acidobacteriota > Terriglobia > Terriglobales > Acidobacteriaceae > Sulfotelmatobacter. Next base: position 10,389 of record DATAUY010000210.1, read on the forward strand.
GTGCTGGAGTTGATTGAAGAGATCGGATCGCCGGCGTTCAAGGCGTGCATGGACATCAACATCGAGCCTGAGGCCGATTCGCCTGAACATGCGCGCGAGATGGCTCGAGCCAGCGGAGCGTTGCAGATCCATTCGCACATGAACGGCGAGTTTGCGCGGGGCGCAAACGGCATGGCTGACTTGGTTGCAGGCGGATATTTCGATAAGAATTTCTGGGGACGGAAGGTGGCGTATCCGGCATACGTGGATGCATTGGTGGCAAACGGCTACGAAGGATATATGGATTGGGAGTTCTGCCATCCGGGATTGAAAGATGGGAAGCCGGCGGGGATTGAGTATGTCCACGAGCAGACGGAGATGGCGTTTGAGTATTTGTCGGCGTTGAGGGCGGCAGCGGAGCAGAAGGTGGCGGCTGTGATGGCTTGAGCCGGGGCTGAAGCCCTTTTTGAATGCTTTACGCGGCGCTGAACCGCCGCTCTTCCACGGTGCCACATTCGTTCGTGGCGCTATCGGCGAAAAGCAGGTTCCTCATCGCCGCTTCGCGGCGTTCGGAATGACAAAGGTTGGTTGGCCGGTTCGGAATGACATGACTGGTTTGCCGGTCCGGAGCGACAAGACCGTGGATTATTACCCAAATAGCCTTCTTGAAGCCGCTACGATCGAGTAGCATTTATCGCAGCGCTGAAGCGCTGCGCCACCCTAAACCTAGTCCCGTAAAACGTCCGAGACACGGCTTCGCTATTTTGCTTGCCAGGCCTGCGGGCCGTGGTGGTAGGCGAGATTGCCGATGTGGCCGGCGCGGGCGGCGGCGACTCCGGTTTCGACCGGAGCGTTCGGTTCTTTGCGGCTCTTCACGCAGTCGAAGAAGTTTTCGATGTGCGTGATGGTGCCGTCGCCGACACTGTGCGAGCTGACGGCCGGATTCTTTCCTTCGTCGACGTGCTCGCGGTAGACGTCGAAGCCGCTGCGATTGACTTTCAGCGTGGCGTCGGTGCCGCGGAACTCGAGGCCTCCGTCGTCAACGGAGGAATTCATCATGCCCTCGTAGACGACATCGAAACCGGGATAACGGAACGCGGCCTGAATAGTGTCGGGGCAGTCCCACTCATCGAAAATATATTTATCGCCGAGCATGAAGGCCTGTTGCGGCTGGTCGGCCTTCATGGCCCAGTGGACGACATCGATCCAGTGCGTGAACAAATCGGTCATGGCGCCGCCGCCGAAGTTCCAGAACCAGCGCCACTCAGCAAACTTCACATCGCTGAAGGGCTGGTCGGGGGTGCCGCCGAGCCACATCTTCCAGTCGAGCGCCTGCTGATCGATCGGCTTCAGCGCGCGATTGTGGTGATAGTTCTGCCACCAGTACGTGCGCACTTGCACGACACGGCCGAGGCTGCCGGCCTGGATGAGATCGACGGCGTCGCGGAAGTGGACCCAGCTGCGCTGCTGCATTCCGCATTGGAGGATCTGTTTGCTCGATCGTACGGCTTTGGTGAGGACCGCGCCTTCTTCCAGCGTATGCGTGACAGGCTTCTCGAGATAGACGTCCTTGCCTGCCGCGAGCGCGTCAAGCGCCATGCGTACGTGCCAGTGGTCGGGCGAGGCAATGATCACAGCGTCAATGTCTTTCGCCAGCACTTCGCGATAGTCGAGATGCGCGGTCGCCATCCCATTGGAGCGCTGCACGACCGCATCGCGCGCGGGGCCATAGACATCACTCACGGCGACGATCTCATATCCGCCGATCTTGTCTGCACAGTCAAGCAGGCCTTTCATACGGTGTCCGGAGCCGATGACGCCGATGCGAAGTTTGTCGTTCGCAGCCCAGACGCGAGTGGATGCGAGCGCCGTCATACCGCTGGCAATGATGAAATTGCGGCGATTGATCATGTGGGGAGAGGGCCCTCCGTGAATGCGGGATGAATGGTATCAGGATTTGGGTTTGATGAGGCTCTGGCAGTTACGTGGGAGCTTCACGCCGCTTCGCGGCTGGACAGCCGAGGGCGGCTGTCGATACATGATTCTCCTGGCATCCTGAAATCAAAGTCCCCACTTCTCGCGCATAAATCGCGCGAGAAATGGGGCACACCCGAGTTACTTCTTACCGCTTTCTTATTGACTTGTTCCCGATGCGGCTTTCGCGGCGTCTGTGGCCGGAGTGCCGTCGAAGCTGGTTAGCTGGACCTTGCCAAGAGGCGATTGTCGCAGTCCGCTTTCTATTTTCTGGCGGTCGCCGACAGCCACTACGAACATTTTTTCGGGAACGAAATATTGCTTCGAGATGCGCTCGATATCGGCGGCTGTGACCGCATCCACTTTCCTGGGCAACGTGCTGTAGAAGTCGAGAGGCAAGTCGTAAGTGAAGAGCCCGCTGGTGGTGAAGACCGACTGACGCATGGTCTCGAACAGGCCGGCGAGAGAACGCGAGGTCGCATCTTTGGCCATGTTCAGTTCGGCGGGCGTGACCGGCATGGTTTGCATGCCGGCGATCTCTTTGAACATTTCGCGCAGCGCGTCGGAAGTGGTGTCGGTACGGACGCTGCTGCCGACATAGAACGGCCCCGGGCCGCGATGGTAATCGAAGAACGAGAATGCGCCGTAGGTATAGCCGTTTTTTTCGCGCAGGTTCATGTTGACGCGGCTGGAGAAAAGTCCGCCGAGCACGGCATTCGACACTTCGAGCGGAGCGTAATCGGGAGTCGAGCGGGGCACCCCGAGAGTCGCGGCGATCAGCATGGTCTGGGCCGAACCGGATTTATCCACCAGGTAGATGCTTGGCGAAGGATTTGCCTGAACTTGCGGAGCGGGCGCGCGCTTGCCGGTGTTTTTCCAGGTGCCAAAATATTTTTCGCCGAGACCGCGCGCTTCCGATTCGTTGAGATCTCCGGCGATCACGAGCGCGCTGTTTGCCGGCACGAAGTCCGCTGACCAGTACTTATCGAGGTCGGCGCGCGAAATGCTCTTGATGGAAGCGTCAGTGCCAAGCTCCAGATAGCCGTAGCTCCCGTTGCCGTAAAGCTCGTGGACGGCGACGCGAAGCGCCAGCTGCGTTGGATCGTCATTGATCTGCAAGAGTTGCGTAGCGCGCTGGCTGCGAACGCGCTCGATTTCTTTTTCGTTGAACGCCGGATGCAGCACAACATCGGAGAGCAGGTCGAAATCGGCATTGAGGTTGCGCTTCAATACCTCCGTTGACACTGCCGACTCGTCAGATCCGCTGCTGGAATCGAGTTGCGCGCCGATCTGGGCGAGGTCGTCGGCGAACTTCAGCGCCGAACGATTTTTTGTTCCTTCCGTCAACATGCGCGCAGTGAACCCGGCGAGTCCGGGTTTGCCGGCGGGATTGTCCCCGCTGCCTCCTAGAGCGACCACACGCGCTGCGACCACGGGAAGATTGTGCTGCTCGGTCAGGAGAACCGTCATACCATTCGAAAGCGTGAATCTTTCCGGCACAGGGAGATTCAGCTTCGAGAGCGGGCCCGGGGCAGGCGCAGTCTTGCGCCATTCCTGATTGGGAATGTTGAGGGCGGCGACATTCGATTCGTGTTCGGGGACCTTACCCTTTGGAGGATCGTTGATCGTCTTCTTGCCTTTGACCGCGTACATCACGACGCGAGAGTTGTCGGTGAGCTTGTTGTTTGCGAACTGCTTCATGCTGGCCGCGTTTACGTCGTCGTATCGTTGGAGGTCCCATTGGAATTTGCCGGGATCTCCGAGGAACTGGTTGTACTGGTTGAGCAGGTTGGCGACTCCACCCATGCGCTGTAGACGGAAAACGAGCGCCGACTGGATGGAGTTGCGCGCCATCTCGACTTCCTGCGTGGTGGGCCCGTCTTTGCGAAGCGCAGCAATCTCCTGGTTGATGGCAGCTTCAAGCTTTTCGGGAGTGACACCCGGTTTGCAGGTGGCCTGTACCGAGAACACAGAGCCGAGCTTGAGCGGATAACGCCCGGCGTCCACATCTTGCGCGATCTGCAAATCGTAGACGAGCTTCTTGTAGAGGCGGCTGGTTTTTCCGCTGCCGAGGACGTGCGCGAGCATGTCGGCATCGGCATCTCCTGGTTCATAGGCGGGTGGAGTCAGCCAAAGCATGTACACACGTGGAAGCTCGATTTCGTCGGGCACGGTGAGGCGCTTTTCCTGCGTGATTGGCAGTGTCTTCGCTTCAACCGGTGGAACAGGAGGGCCGGAGGGGATCGGGCCGAAATATTTCTCCAGGAGTTTTTTCGTAGCCACAGGATCGAAATCGCCGACGATCGAGATGCTGGCGTTGTTGGGAGTGTAATACTGCCTGAAAAACTCGCGGACATCGTTGAGCTGCGCCGCTTCGATGTCGGCGTGCGAGCCGATCACGACTCCGTGATACGGATGCGGCACGGGAAATAGCGCCTGATACATGGCTTCTTCGGGCAGGCCGTAGGGGGCGTTTTCCGTACTCTGGCGGCGCTCGTTGCGCACCACGTCGCGCTGATTGGCGAGCTTGGCGCCGTCGAGGGTTTCGAGAAGAAATCCCATGCGGTCGCTTTCGAGCCAGAGCGCGAGTTCGAGCTGATTTGAGGGCAACGTTTCGTAGTAATTGGTACGGTCGAAATCGGTGGTGCCATTGATGTCGCTTGCCCCGGCGCCTTCGAGATAGCGGAAGTAGGCCTTTTCACCCACGTTCTTCGATCCTTCAAACATCATGTGCTCGTAGAGATGGGCGAATCCGGTGCGTCCCGGTTTCTCGAACATCGGGCCGACGTGATACCAGAGATTCACCGCCACCAGCGGCAGGCGGTGGTCTTCGGAGAGGATGACTTCGAGTCCGTTGGGCAGCTTGTATTTCTCGAATTTAACTTGCGGCCAGGATGCGGCGGGGTCGGCTACGGGAACCTTTGTAAATGAGGGGAGAACTAGAACTGCAGACAGCAGTAAAAAGCAGGTTCTACGCATAGCTAACTCTCCTGAAGCGGACTCTCGATTTCCAGCGGGCCATTGTAGCGCGAATTTTCGCGGAGGTTGTTTACTTGGTCAGGGCAGTGAATCGTAAGGATCAGGTACTGAGTAAAAATCCCGACTCTAACGTCGCAAAGTGCGCGACGTTAGAATGGGGCACCCCGATCCATTCCAAGATTTACAATCAGGCGTCGATTCAGGAGGCTGGGAGAATGACTCGCCTTTTACACGTCAGTTTTTCGTTTGCACTTTTGCTTTCAGCGGCGCTAGTTTCGTCCGCGCAGAAGGTTGTCCACTACACCACGACGAACGCCAACGTGAAATATCTCTTCGCAACAGCGGAACCGGTGCTGCATTTGAAGCCGGGAGACATTCTCGATACGAACACGCTCGACTGCTTCGGCAACGGCATCAAGAAGCCGGGCGACACCCTCAGTATGGCAAAGGGAGACAATCCGCTGGCCGGGCCGTTTTTTGTCGATGGTGCTGAACCCGGCGACACGCTAGCGGTGAAGATTCTCGATTTGCAGGTTGACGGAGATACAGGAGTGGGCGCATTCTCGCCCGGATTCGGATCGATCAGTGCGTCGCACTATACGCCGATGATCGAGACATCGCCGCTGCCCGAGAAGGTGTGGTTCTATCCCATCGACCACGCGGCAAATACGGCGACGTTCAAGGCGCTCGACTCGGATTTCTCGGTGAAGATTCCCATGCACCCGTTTTTCGGATGTATCGGCGTTGCTCCGGCGAATGGAGAGGCCCGCAGCTCCATCGTTCCGGCGGAGTTCGGCGGGAATATGGATTCTCCAGAAGCATCGGTCGGGAACACGGTTTATTTTCCGGTGAATGTTAAGGGAGGATTGCTGTATCTGGGTGACGGGCACGCGGGGATGGGCGACGGCGAGGCTGCGGGATCCGCGATCGAAGTGCCGTTGAAAGCGCGCGTGCAGGTTTCAGTGATCAAAGGACGTACCATCGAGTGGCCGCAGTTCGAGAATGATGACGCAATCATGACGGTCGGAGCATATCGTCCGCTGGAAGATGCATTTCGCATTGCCTTCACGGAGTTGGTGCACTGGATCCATCGCGACTACGGACTCTCAGAAATGGACGCGTACGAGTTGCTGTCGAAAGTTGGTAAGGCGCATCTGAATGAGATGGTCGATCCTAATTATGTGGTCGTAGGGTCGATTGAGAAGAAGTATTTGCCCAAGAAAAAGTGAAAGCTACCGCTTTCTATTCCCGCTCGCGCAGCGCCAACTGCGCCAGCCGGTTCGCTTCGACGTTAAATTCGCGCTTCACGTGGGAGATCGAGAACTTCAGCGAGCGTGCCAGCTTTTGGCAGGTCCAGTGCAGCGAATAGAGGCGCGGGCTGCGGCACGTGTATTCGCCGGTCATCTGCCGCACGACGACTTGCGAGTCCGAATAGACATGGAGCTTGCGGGCCTTGCGCGCGACCGCATATTGCAGGGCTTCCATCAGCGCTGCATATTCCGCGACATTATTGTCCTGGTGTCCAATCCACTTCGCGATGCGGATCGGGCCGTCCGCAAGCCCGCTGATGATCACGCCAATGCCCGAGGGACCCGGATTTCCCTGGCAGCCGCCGTCGATGTATGCGACGAGGTCGGCAATAGCCTCGAGTTTTCCAGTTGGAGGGCTCACTTCGGGCAGACTTTGCGGAAACTTGAAGTCACTTTGGCAAGATGCGCTCATCTGATTTCACCGTCAAGATCATTATTTTGTTCCCTTTCAGCGTTTTGCAGTTGCCGTTGGCGCTGTGAATGTTTTTGTGTAAAAGCGGTACCAATAAAAATCTATCGCAAGTAAGCTTATCCCTGACAACCATTTGCGTTTTCGATTTTTCACAGCCTTTAAATCGTGACTGCACCAATAGTTTGCGTTGACTTTTATGAATGCTCTGTTAACTTTGCATCGTCGACGGTCGAAAGGGCAGGCACAATAAAACGAGCCAGTCCGAAGTAGACTGAGTGATAAGCCAGACGGGGTGACCCGAAAGGTAGCCAGACCGCAAATAAAACCGTGGGCTCTGCGAGGAGTACGCGGGGTTTGGAACTGCGAAAGCAGTGATCACATCAAGGGGTCGCGACGGTGCATGCCACCACGCTGTAAGCTCCCTCGCAGGAGCAGGCAGCTAGGGCATAACCAATGTCGCGGCCTTTTAATTTTTTTCCTCCTGATTCAATCCTCGATTCACTTCATCGTGTTCTTGCTCTTGAGTCTTCATGCCTGATCCTCCCTGTTCTATTGCGGACAGGTGATCGGTTCAGCGTCTTGAGCATCCAAGCCGCCACAGTGGGAAGATTCCGAGAATCAAGGCCAAGTCGGCCCGCGTGCGGGGCCGCCGTCCGGACGAAGCTACGGCTCTATTTCGCTTTCCGTGTTGGCAAGATCGGCCAGGATAAGCCGCAGGTTTCCCGGATTGGTGGCATAGGCGAGGCCGGTGTCGATATCCACAATTCCGGCGCGGACAAGCTTTTCGATTTCCCCGTCAAAATGCTGCATCCCGTCCAAGTCGCCATCTTGCATGGCTTCGAGCAGTGTCTTGCCTTCCTGCTCGCCCTTTTCCAGATATTCACGGGTGCGCACGGTCGATTTCAGAATTTCAACGATGGCCAGGCGCCCGGTGGCGTCTTTGCGCGGAATCAGGCGCTGCGAGACGATGAAGCGGAAGCTCTTGGCCAGGCGATTCCGGATTGTAAGCTGCTCTGCCAGGGGGAAAACGCCGATAATGCGCTCGACGGTTTTCGCGGCGTCGATGGTATGCAGCGTGGAGAGAACCAGATGGCCGGTTTCCGCGGCTTCAAGCGCGATCTCAATGGTGTCTTTGTCGCGCATTTCGCCGACCAGAATCACTTTCGGCGCTTGCCGCAGCGCCGCGCGCAGCGCCAGGGCAAAGCTGGGCGTATCGCTGTGCAGCTCGCGCTGGTGAATGATCGACTTCTTGTGGCGGTGCATGAATTCAATGGGATCTTCAATGGTGAGGATGTGAAGGGCCTTTGTATCGTTGATGCGATCGAGCACAGCCGCCAACGTGGAGGACTTGCCCGATCCGGTCGGTCCCGTCACCAGCACGATGCCGTTGTGCAGTTCGGTGATCTCGGCAAGTTGCGGCGGCAGGTGCAAATCGTCAAAGCTGGGAATGTTTTGCGGGATGACGCGCATGACAATCGCGTGGCTGCCGCGCTGCTGAAAGATGTTGACGCGAAACCGGCAATGGCCCGGCAAACGGTAGGAAATGTCGCAGGAACCCTGGTTCTGCAGGGCCTCAATGGCCTGCTTGTTCCCGGCAATGAGATCGTAAGAAATGCGGCGCGTGTCCTCGGGAGTCAGCGGCGCCATGCCGGAGATCTTCACCGGAACCAGTTTGCCGGAAAGCTCCACAACCGGATGGCTGCCGGGTGACATGATCAAATCGCTTACCTTGGCAGACACCTTCAGCATGGCCAGCAAGAGCGACGGTACTGGCACGGGCTTAGGTTCGGCAGTAACAGGGACAGGGGCTGGCTTGGCTGCGCTTTCCACAGAGGGTCCTTTCGGAAGGCTCTCACCGAGACCTTCCTGTGACCCATAATGAAGGATCAGCCCGCGCCACGAAAGGTTACCTTCGACCGCGGGCGGCTCACTTTCTTGTGGAAAGTGCAAGAACGAGGCGCACTACTACTCCTTTTGCCAGCACAAATAACCCTCGCCGTCATAGGCGAGCACAAAGAGAAATGACAGCGAGTTAGCGAATGTCCGCAGGTCGTCGCCGGAAATGGATGCTCCGCTTGTCAGGCAAGACAGCCGTTCGGCTACTGTCCCGACGCCGCCAATGAAAATTGGAATTGACTCCGACTCTCGGATCGCTTGTCTGACACTGTCCTTATCGAGGTCGGCGTGTGTAAGCAGGTGATAGACCTCCGAGGCATAGATAACGATTCGCGACTTCGCCCTGCGCAACCAGGGATCTCCCGGAGAGGCCAGGTAGTTCTCTAGCATGCAGCACGAATCATCGCCCTCCAATCGCTTTGAAAGAATTTGAGCGAGTTCGCGATCCGAGCCTGGCCTGGTTCTTATGCTCATCGGAGCGGAGCTTACAAGACTAATTTGTCTGGATGTCTTCACATCGATCTCCTCACCGAGCAAGTGACCTCTATCGAATTCGCCAACCTGGTTTCCGACGTACTCCTTAGGGACTACACTGGTGAGGGTGCCGGTGCTCAAATCCACGCTCTCACGCGCAAGGCTTGCCAGAGTTTTTCCCTCTGCCAGGCACGAATCGATAAAATCGGCAGCCCTACAGTGGATGTGACCGTTATCGAGGTTGTGGATCATTTCGGTTCTATCGTCCCGTCTAAGAAGATCCTCCACTTGTCCCCTGACGGATCCGTGTAGTCCCAATGCGGTTGAATCCCATCCGGATGATTCAGATCAGGGTGAAGGCTCTCCTCGGCACTAGGGTTATACCAACTTCCCTCCTTGCCGCCAACTGGCCCTTTTCCTCTCCATTCCCAGCCTTCACCCGGGGAGTCGGTGGCGCGGTCCGGGACCTGCGAAACGGAGCCCATAAGAAATATCTTGCCCGCATCCTCGAAGTAGCTCGTGTTCGACAATTTCGCGTTGAGAATTTTGAGTTGAATTTCGTTGTACTTGTTAAGAATGTCCCGTTCGCTCAATCCCTCGGTACTGATCCCGTTGGCTTGTAGCCATTTCGCGTCATTGTGGAGTTGGTCTTCGAGTTGCGCGTCTGTAAGCGGTTCATTGCCGCTAAACATGTTCGAAAACCTTTGCTTCGTGCGGCACCACCATCCGCAGTTGCTCCCATCATTCGAGGAGGAAGAATCCGTCTGAGCGCTGTCGCCAGGCGTGCTGTGTTGCTGGGAATCAGCCGAGACTGTCTCCCAAGGCGGTTGCCAATCAAGCGCCTCCAACTCCTCTGAGCTGAAATTGTGATTCCGATCAAACGCGAAGAATCTAGGTTTAACGAAATTGGCATTCGAGCAACGAAAGAATCGGCAGTTGTTCAATTTCGAAAGCATCGCGCATCGCGGGGGACCTCGTCGTCGTTTCGCGTATTATTTGCGAAAGTGCGGACGGGCATCCCAAACGCCAATTCCCTTCAACAAAATCGTTTTACTAAGCCCTCCGCTGTGCAATAATTCTTCCCCGTGCAAACAATCCTGACGGTGTGTGACACTGTCACGGAAAATATCAAACGCCTGAGGGCCGAAAATCTCATGTCCAAGCCTCCTCTTTCTCGTCGTCAATTCATGCAGATCGGCAGCGGCGCGATCGCTGCGACCACCATCGCCAAAAACGTTTTGCAGCCCCATCTGCTTGCCGCCTCACCGCGGCCGGTCGCGCCCAGCGATACTGTCCGCTTCGCCTCCATCGGCACCGGCATTCGCGGATGCGAACACCTCCAAGCTTCGCTTAGCGTCCCCGGCATTCAGTGCGTCGCGGTTTGCGATCTCTACGACAGCCGCCACACCGCCGCCCAGGAAGCCGTACAGAATCCCAGTGTCCCGGCGACCCGGGACTATCGCTCGATTCTCGACCGCAAAGACGTTGACTCCGTGCTGATCGCGACCATGGACCACAACCATCGCCACATATTCGAAGACGCCGTCGCCGCCGGCAAAGACGTCTATTGCGAGAAACCAATGTCGCACACGGTAGAAGACGGCTTCGCCATGATGGACGCCGCGCACAAGCACAACCGCATGGTCTGCGTCGGCAGCCAGCGCGTCAGTTCGATTCTTTACGCGAAGGCGAAAGAGATTTACGACTCCGGCAAACTCGGCGACGTTTTCTCGATCAACGCCTATTGGGACCGCAACTCGCCTTCTGGGGCCTGGGTCTATCCCATCCCCCCGGATGCCAGCGAAAAGACAATCGACTGGAACTCGTTCCTCGGCGAAGCGCCCAAGCGTGCCTTCGATCCCGTCCGCTTCTTCCGGTGGCGCTGCTTCACCGACTATGGCGAGGGGCTCGGCGGAGATCTCTTCGTCCACTTGATCTCAGGCATTCACTTCATCACCGGCACGAACCAGCCTGCACAGCGCGCCCAATCGAGCGGCGGCCTTTACCATTTCAAGGATCGCCGCGAGTTTCCCGATCTCATCGAGACGCTCTACGACTATCCGAACTTCAGGGTAACCGTGCGTTGCAACCTTATGAACAATGGCGGCGAGTTCATCGCCTTCTACGGCAACAAAGGCACGATGATCATCAAAGACTCAACGCTGACCTTTAAGCCGGAAGATACGACTCCAGAGCCGGAGAGCTATTCGATCTATGGATGGCCGAAGGTTCTGCGCGATCAATACCTGAAGGAGTGGGACGCCCAGCATCCGGAGCCCAAGGCGTTGCAGTGGAAGACGGAGGGCGAAGGCGAAAGCTTCACGGTGCCGAAGGGCTACAGCGACACCGTCGATCATCAGACGAACTTCTACAACGCCGTCCGCAGCCGCAAACCGGTTGTCGAAAACGAAATCTTCGGCAACAACGCCGCCATCGGCTGCCACCTGGCGAACTTCTCTTATTTCAATAAGACAGTCGCCGTATGGGATGGGTCGTCGAAGAAGATCGTCAAGGGATAATCGTAGAGACGTTACTCGCAATGTCTCTCTATAACCGTAAGAGCGGATGCCCCATCCTTATAGCGCGTTTTGCGCGATAGGGTGGGGCTTTGGCTTTAGTGCTAATGGCTAATTGCCGACTGTCAATTGCTGTTTCCCGCACTTTTGGCCTAGCACCTCTGGCCGCGTATCTTGTTGACAGCTCGAAGCCTACGAGCGAAACTCTTGGTAAGCTCCTCGACAATTTCATGACACAAGGTCGATGGGATCGCGCGGTTTCCGATCCAGTCGACAGCTATTGGTGAAGATTTGCAACAAGGCGAACTAACTCGAAACGGCGCGCAGGGGCCTATCCCTTCGTCGCTGCGCTTTACGGGCGAAGACGCCGGAAGGTCTCTTGCAGAAATCGTGCGGCGTGACCTTGATGCCGCGCTCCAGTTGCTGACCGACCGCGCACAGTACATTACCGGAGCGAGCGGGGCGGCGATCGCCCTGAAACGCAATGGAATGAACGACATGCTGTGCCGCGCCAGCACTGGCGAGAACGCTCCGGAGTTGGGCGCGCTGCTTTCCACAGAATATGGCCTTTCCGGCGAGAGCGTGCGCACGCGCCAGGCCCTCCGCTGCGACGATGCCGAGCAGGATGCGCGCGTCAACCGCGACGTTTGCCGGCAGTTGGGCATTGCCTCGGTGGTCGTAATGCCTGTCGTCCACGACGACGAAGTGCTTGGGGTCTTCGAGCTATTTTCAGGCAAGGCAAACGCCTTTGGAGAGCGCGATCTCTCGGCCGTGCAGCGGCTTACCGAGATGGTGCAGACCGCTGTCCGTTTGGCCAGCGCGGCCGAGAAGCTGCCAGAGAAGCTGAATGCGGCCCAGGCAAACATCGCCGACGCTGCCGCGCAGGCTACTGTGCCGCTTACCGTTCAGGATGACATTCCTGGCGAACATATTCTGGACGAAGAGATTCTGGAAATAGAAGCAATTGAGGGCCCGGCGCCGATTCAGACGGCAGCGGGTGGGACCGAGGTAGTTGAAGTGCAGCCTGTCGCTGAGGCAGAGCCAGCCCTTGAAGCAGGAGCGATTGCCGCGGCAATGAGCCAGCCCATCGCTGCCGTCACTCAGATTGTTTCTAAACCCATTCCGCAGCCGATTGTGCAAGCCGGCGTCCCAGGTGCTAAGCCTGAGATTCCTCCATTTGTAAAGCCGAAGGCCGAGCCGGAGCCCCAAGTTCCGGAATCTGTTCTGCCGAGGAAGAAGCTGTTCTGGTCGGCGGCGCTGGACCTGAACGCCGAGGGCGCAAAAACTGCCGAACCAGACCAGAGCCACGTGCCTCCGGTGCTGCGAGGATTGCGCAAGTGCGAGGCTTGCGGATTTCCGGTTTCCGCCGGACGAGTACTGTGCGTGGAGTGCGAAGAAAAGAGATGGAGGGGACAACTGAAGAAGCAGCCTGCCCCGGCCAATGGCAATGCGGTTGGGGCGATTGCGGCTTCTCATCCCGAGCGGACCACGGGAGTTGCCGTAGCAACGATGGTTGCGCCTGCAACGATCGCCGCCACACCGGCGTTGCCGGCAAATGGAGCGGTCAGGAAAAATTCTGAAGTTTCATCTCCGGCGCCGGAGCCTTTGGCGGAGAAGGCGACTTCACCGGCAGAAATGTCTCCGGAACAAACGCCGGAACTCGTCTTCAGCGCGGCAGTTGCGCCTCGTCAGTCATGGATATCTTCCCACAAGTACATTGTGGTGGCCCTGGTCGTGGCCGCAGCCGTGATTGCAATCTTCCTTTCGCGATAGATCCATTGGGCGCGACACCCGCAAGGTCGAGCTCCGCTCGATGGACATCCCTTCGACGCGCTTCGCTTGCTCGGGGCAGGCTTTGAATGGTCGGCTGTCCCACCTCTGCGCGGCTGTTCCTGTTTTAGCAACCGCACTTAGGGCTCGGAAATTCTTGACAACACAGGCAACTCTGCTAAAGTGCGGGGGAAGGTTTTTTTTTGCGCCCAACGACAAATTTTTCAGGTGGCCACGACATGAAAAACGTCTATGAAGTTCTGCGCCAGAAAGAGATGGAACTAACCCGACTGGAGAAAGAAGTAGAAGCGTTGCGCCTTGTCGCCCCGCTTCTGTCGGAAGAAAAAGAAATGTCGGTTGATATTTCCAAGCCCGCGCTCGCGACCGCAGTCGGCGGACCGCAGGCTGCGCCGCGCATTTCGGTGCCGTCGTCGCCATCGATTCCCGCTCCGCAGCCGGTGCGGGCAGCCGGATGGGAAGACACCGCGAAGCGCTGGCCATAACCGCGGCTTCTCGAAAATCTCAAATATTCAGCGGCCCGGGATGCGTCCCGGGCTGAAGTGTTTCTGGGGGGGCTCTTTCCGAGGCAGCAGAACGAGCGTACTATTACGCCCGATTTTTGGCTGAGAGCCGTTGCGTCGAGGGCACGGGCAGGAATCTATGCCGGGGTTCTGCGTGAATCGTGGAGCGCCCGTGCCGGGCGATTCTGTAAGCAGTGCGGATCGAAGACTATAGCGGCAGGAACCACCGTGCAGACGCAGCCTGCGGCGGCCGTTTCGACGCCGGGTTCCAAGCCCGACTTTATTCGGCCCCCACTTCAATTCATCCTGGGAGCATTGGTTGTTGGGGTCGCGGGCGTCTGGGGCAAAGCACTAAATAACGAGCATCGCATCGGCGGTGGCCGGCGGCGTGACACAGGGAAGCGAAAGCCATGGATTACGAGGACAGCTGCAAGCTACTGTCGACTGCCGACCTGCAAGAGATCCTCGGAGTGGCGATCGAGAAAACGGCGGGGATCATGGAAGGCTCCGACCCATCTACTTGGTACGCTTCCAGCACAGGCGAGCTGCGCTCGCCGGACAGGCGGAGGCGGCTATCCCCACATTTTCTCTTCAACTTGCTCATCCGATTAGTTCTTCGCAATTTCATTCAGGGCCACTAGCAGGCGGTCTACTTCTTCCGTCGTGTTGTAGTGGACGAGGCCGATGCGCAGGAAGCCTCCAGATTTTTCCACGTCGAGATGCTCGGTGAGATTGAGGGCATAGTAGTTGCCGTCCCAGGTGAAGACGCCGCGCTCGCTGAGTTTAGTGCAGAGCTCGAGCGGAGTGTGGCCTTCAATGCGGATGGCGAAGGTGCCGCATCGATCGTTGAAGCGCGCGGGGTCGGTGATGCCGTAGATTTTCGCGCCAGGGATCTCTTTGAGTCCGGCGATCAGGCGCTCGGTGAGCGCGCGCTCGTGATCGTGGATCGCGGCGTACGCGGCTTCGATGGCGGCTCGGCGTTCTGAGGGTTGAGGCTCGTCCCCACCCAACGAAAACCGCGTGGGGTGGGCCACCCTCATTTCGAATAGGACATGCCGTCCGAGGTCGGCAATGTATTCGACGCAGGCGGTGATTCCCGCAATGCACTCGTGATTGAGAGTGCCCCACTCCCAGCAATTGGGGATCGCGTTGGTGTTCGGACGAACTTTGTACGGTTGAAAGCGCTTCAGGTGCTCGCGCTTGCCGAAGAGCACGCCCATGTGCGGTCCGAAAAACTTATAGGTCGAGCAGGCGAGGAAGTCGCAATCGAGCGCGGCAACGTCAATGAGTCCGTGCGGTCCGTAGTGGACCGCATCGATGTAGACGAGAGCTCCGGCAGCGTGCGCAAGCTTGGTGATGACCTTCACAGGATTGATCGTCCCGACCGCATTCGAGGCATAGCCGACAGCGACGAGCTTCGTATTCGCGTTGATCTTGGAG
>DATAUY010000211.1:0-3161 GCA_036268025.1 Candidatus Sulfotelmatobacter sp.
CCCCCGCGCCGAAATCATCTTCATCCACGCGAATGTCTACACGGGCGTGCCCGCAAATAGTCAGTTCAGTTCCATCCAGCGCGAAGAAGCGATCGCCGTGCGCGAGGGTCGCATCCAGGCCGTGGGCAAAACGCTCGATATCGAGAAGCTCAAAGGTCCGCAGACGCAAGTAATCGATCTCGGCGGACACTTCCTCATGCCCGGATTCAACGACGCGCATCTTCATCTCGCCGATGCAGGCGCGACCAAACTCAGCGTCGATCTTACCGGCGTGAAATCGCTCGATGAATTGCGTGAACGCGTGGCCAAGAAAGTCGAAGCTGCCAAAGCCGGCGAATGGATCCTCGGCGCGGGCTGGGATGAAACTTTATGGCCGGTGAAAGTCACTCCCACCCGCTGGGACCTCGATGAGGTTTCAAGCGGACATCCGGTCTTTCTGGTTCGCATCGACGGCCACATTGCCATCGCCAACACGCGCGCCTTGCAACTTGGCAGCGTGAATCTTGCCAGCCGCGACCCGCAGGGTGGACACATTGACCGCAACGAAAACGGCGAACCCACTGGAATCCTCCGCGAAACAGCGCAGTCCGCGGTGACACAAGTCATCCCGAAGGCAACTCACGCTCAGATGCGGCAGGCAATCGAACTCGCGCTCGCCGACCTCGCCGAGCACGGCATCACGTCCGCGCAGGATTATTCGCCCGCCTGGGAAAACTTTCAGATTTACGAAGAGCTGGAAAAAGACGGCAAACTGACCGCTCGCATCAGCGAATGGCTGCCCTTTGACGAGCCTGTCGAAACGCTCACCAAGAAGCGTGACTCGCATCCGCAATCTGATCTAATGTTGCATACCGGCATGCTCAAGGGCTTCATGGATGGCTCGCTCGGTTCGCACACAGCCGCCATGCTTGAGCCGTATTCGGATGCGCCGACGAACTCCGGCCTGCCGCGCTACGATCCCGCCAAACTCAATGACATGACCAAAGAGCGCGTTCTTGCCGGTTTCCAGATCGGCTTCCACGCCATCGGCGACAAGGGCGTGCAGATGGCGCTCGATGCGTTCTCCGAAGCTGAAAAGGCCGCGCGCGAAGCGCACGTGAAAGCTGCGAACGGAGGCGACGATTACCGCCTTCGCGTCGAGCACGCCCAGGTCACAACGCCTGCCCAGATCGCTCAATTCAAGCAACTCAAAGTCATCGCCTCCATGCAGCCCAGTCATCTGCTCACCGACATGCGCTGGGCGCAGGACCGTCTCGGCCCCAAACGAGCGGCGACCTCCTACGCATGGCTGGCATTCCTGAATAAAGGCGTGCCGCTGGCATTCGGCACCGACTATCCGGTCGAACCGGTGACGCCGTTCCGTGGTCTGTATTCTGCGGTCACGCGGAAGAGCGAAGACGGCAAGCACGAATACTTCCCCGAGCAACGCCTGACCATCGATCAAGCGATCGCCGCCTACACCAGCGGCTCGGCCTTTGCCGAGTTTGAGGAAAAAGAAAAGGGGAAGCTCGTCTCGGGAATGTTGGCCGATTTTGTGGTTCTCGACCGAGACGTCACCTCGGTTTCGGCCGAGAGGATGCTAGCAACCAAAGTGCTGCGCACTGTCGTCGGCGGGAAAACCGTCTACGAGACAAAATAGCTGCGCTGTGTTCTGCCCAGTTTCGGACATCCAATTCCACGAACGGACGGGGGGGCCGTCTTAAATATGGGCTGTGCCGTCCGCATTTCTCGCCTTTCAGCCAACTCAGCCCAGCCACGTCTTTTGGTGAAGAGATTGCACTCCGTTGGCTGATCTTCCCGGGCGCGGATATGCAAAACCTGCGTCGTGACGTTAGCCATTCCTGGCGCTTGCTGGCCAAGAACCCTTCGTTCACCGCCGTCGCTGATTGCCCTGGCGTGCGCGCTGCTGGTCGGCTCCGGCCTTGTCTTGCGCAGCCTGTGGAAACTGATCTCCACCGATCCAGGCTTTGATTCCAGCCATGTACTGACGGTGCAGCTATCGCTGCCGCTCTACAAGTACGACAGCATGCCGAAGGAGGAGGCCTATCGCGCGGAACCATTGCGTCGCGTTTCTGCCGTTCCGGGAGTGATCGCTGTAGGCGGCGGCAAGACCATGCCGCTTTTCGGCGGAGGAGAGCCTTACGGCTTTTCCATTCAAGATCAGGGTCGCGGAATAGTGGACGTGACGCCTACCGCCGGAACTTACATTGTGACGACCGGATATTTTCAGGCGCTGAATATCTCGCTCGTCTCCGGGCGTTTCTTCGATGAAAAAGACTTTACCGATCATCACGGCGTGCTCATCGTCAATCAGCAGCTTGCCCATCATTTCTGGCCCGGCGAAGACCCGGTCGGGAAATTCCTGCACCTTGGAAAGAGCGCCAAGACGAAACTCGAAGTGATCGGCGTTGTGGGCGACGTTCGCAATGAAGGATTGAAACAAGAGAGTGGCACCGCCGTTTACATGCCGGAGAGTCTCGCGCCAAGGCAGAATCTGAATCTGTTTGCCCGCACCAGCGGCGACCAATCAGTGTTGCCGCGTCCATCCGCCAAACCATCCATAACTTCGAGCCTGACCAGGCCATCAATGGCATGGCCCCGTTGCAGCAGGTGCTCCACGACACCATCGCGCCGCCGAGATTTCTCTCCGCCGTTCTGAGTGCTTTTGGCGGCACCGCGCTCCTGCTCGCGTCCGTGGGAATTTTTGGCGTTGTCTCCTACAACGTCCGCCAGCGTACGCGCGAAATCGGCATTCGTATGGCGCTCGGCGCAGGCCGCAAAGACGTGCTGATGATGATCCTTCGCCATGCGCTTCTGCTGATCGCCATTGGCGTTGGCATTGGCATTGGTCTCGCAACTGCCTCTGGTCCGCCTGTTGACGGTTCTTCTCCACGGAGTCGCCCCGTCCGATCCGCTGGCCTTAGCGCTGGCTGTCGCGATCCTCGCTGTAATCGCCGTTCTTGCGGCCTTGCTGCCGGCAACCCGCGCCACCCAGGTCAATCCAATGGCCCTGCGCTACGAGTGAGCGGCAATCGAGTACTTCAGTCCTCAATCGTTCCATCAAACGATTTCATGGCTTTCTGCGTCTAACCCATAACAGTCCAGCCGGGTCTACTGTCAGCTACGCATTACTCCAGTGCGTGGCATAAATCGGTATACTA
>DATAUY010000212.1:0-7430 GCA_036268025.1 Candidatus Sulfotelmatobacter sp.
GATCTCCAGTCATTCTTCCGATCCCAGGAACCTCCAAAGTCGAACATCTCGAAGAAAACGTGGCGGCTGCGGAGTTGAAGATTGATTCGAACAAATGGCAGGAACTGGGCCGTGTGCCGCGTGCCAGCTAGGAAAGCGGCTATCCGCCTTATTGCCGGTATACAGTGTAAGCGCGCTAAAGGTCCCGATCTTCGATCGGTAAAATCCGCCTGAAGGCGGCGGCCCAGTAGGTCACTATTCCCGCGCCCGGCGATTGATAGTGTCACAGCCCCGTTCCTGAATCTTCGTCGTAGGCGCTTCATCCAAAACGCATGTATCTACGCTATGATTCGGTGGCGTCGAGTGCAACCGAGGAGATGATGGATGTTTGAGAGCATTCTCTGCCAGGTCACGGAATACGATCCGGACATTCTAGAGTCCCTAATCGGGCTCGCGGTCGAAATTGCTCGCGAGGGTCGGGAGGGAAGACGCGTTGGCACGCTATTTACACTCGGGGATGAGAATGCCGTGCTCGCCAGATCCAGACCGTTGATTTTGGATCCGCTATCGGGACATCCTGAGTCTTCACTTCATGTCAACAATCTCAATCTTCGCGGAACCATCAAAGAATTGGCGCAGTTGGATGGCGGCTTTGTGGTAAGCCGCGAAGGAATTGTCCTCTCCGCGTGCCGCTATCTCGATGCTGTGGCCGCAGAGGTGGATGTGCCGCTGGGACTCGGCAGCCGTCACATCGCCGCCGCCAACATGAGCGCAGTTACCAAAGCGGTTGGAATTGTCGTCTCCGAGAGTTCAGTCGTGCGGCTTTTCTGTCATGGACATCTGGTCGGCGAAATCATTCCCGAGGTTTGGATGATGGACCACGCCCGCCTGAGTGGCGCCGCGAAGAGAGAACAAGTCGGCGAGCTTACGATTCTGACGCGAAGTCTGCGATCGGTCCCGATCGCGAAGTGAGGGCGACTAACCACAATTAAAGGGAACGTTTCGAGATGCTCATCTGCTGTAGTGCAACTACTCAACCGAGATCACCGTCACCGACTTGGGTTCCAGTTGCAGAGACAGCTTGCCATTCTTGATCTTTGCGGCAACGCGTTTCGGCACGACTGTGCTGGGCGCCTCGAAGGTGTTGACGCTGTCCACCTTCGGCGCTGTCAGGACTTCTCCCATCGCCGATTGAGCGGCAACACCCGTCAGACTGACTTCAATATCTGCGGGCTGATTGGGATCGATGTTCGTAACTTCCAGCCACAACTTGCCGGACTTGTCCTTAGCTGCTATCGCATCCACGCGCGGCAAACTGACATCGTCGTGCGTATACGTGCCTGCGTCGAACGTAACTGGAATGAAGGTTGCATCCTGGAGCGGGACGTACATTTTGTATACGTAGTACGTCGGAGTGAGGACCATCTTCTCTTTGTCCGTCATGATCATGGCCTGAAGCACGTTGATCATCTGTGCGATGTTCGCCATGCGCACCCGGTCGGCATGGCGGGCAAAGATGTTGAGATTCAGCGCAGCCAGGATCGCGTCGCGCAGGCTATTCTGCTGCACCAGGAAGCCGGGATTGCTGCCCGGCAACGGTGCGTACCAGCCGCCCCACTCATCCACGATTAGCGCAACTTTCTTCTGTGGATCGTACCTGTCCATAATGGCCGAGTGCTCATTGATAAGCTTGTCCATCTCGAGAGTGGCCTTGAGAAACTTTGCGTATTCGCTTTCACCGAACCCGGTCGACGCAAACTTGTCCTTCCAGTCCACCACCGTGTAGTTGTGCATGGAGAGGCCATTCATGTCCCAGCTCCACGTGTGTTGCTGATAGGCCTTCATGATGGTTTCTGTCCACTCGGTCCAGCGCGGGCCATCACCGCCGGGGCCGACGGCGATCCTGAGCATCTGCTGCTTGTCCTGCTGGTCCGGATTGAAGTCGCGGACGAAGCGGCTGTAGATCTTGAACTGGTCCAGATAGTACTCAGGCGTCATATTGCCGCCGCAGTCCCAGCTTTCGTTGCCGACCCCAAGATAGCCAACCTTATAGGGAGCGGGATGCCCATTTGCCGCGCGCTCCTTCGCCAGCGTGGTTGGCTGCGCGGCAGTGATATATTCCAGCCATTCCGCCGCCTCTCGCGGAGTACCAGAGCCCACATTGACGGAGACATAGGCATCGGCGCCTATCTGATCGAGGAAGTCCATGTATTCGTGCGTGCCAAACGTATTTGGCTCGATGACTCCACCCCAGTTGGGATTGAGCGTGACCGCACGCTTGTCTGCGGGGCCGACGCCGTTGCGCCAATGGTACTCATCGGCGAAACAACCGCCCGGCCAGCGCACGTTCGGCACCTTGATCGCTTTGAGCGCAGCCACGACATCGTTGCGGATTCCACGGGTGTTGGGGATACTGGAATCTGGACCCACCCAGATGCCCTCATAAATGCCATGCCCCAGATGTTCAGCGAATTGGCCGAAGAGATTGCGATCAATCCTGGCTCCCGCCTTCGTTGCGTCTATTGAAAATTGGATCGTCTGCGCGGCAACAATGGTTGCAGTTGTAGCCATCAAAGTGACGCTGAAGAGAAGTGCTCGCATAATGAACGAGACGCGGCTTAGCCATACTGTAGAGCGCGCGGGGCGAGGGGAGTGGACTCTCGTTTCTGATTCACAACTGAGTGCAAAGGACATTCGCGTTCTCCGGAAAGCGTGGGACATCGTAGCTCAAAGCCAAAGCCAGGGTATTGCACTTCGTGGTAGCAACATGCAAAGTGAAGAAATGGTATTCGCCGGATCTGACATCGTTAAATCGCTGCCAATTGTAAACAAACCCCAGGTTTCACGGGAACCGGGGCTGCTTGATGTGGCTTTTAACGAAAAACTAGGGATGTTCACGGGGCCGCCATGGGAGCGTCGCGCTTCAGAGAATCTGGCAAGAACTTCTGCGAAATAGGCAAGTGCTTGAGCAGGCCGCGAACTACACTCTTAGTTGCCATCAATCCGATTCGTGGTTCACGAACGGCGTAGGCGGATCGCAGGAGGAACAATGCAGAAGCGCAAACTTGGAAAAAGCAATTTGGAAGTCTCAGCCATCGGCTTGGGCTGCATGGGAATGAGCTTTGGCTTAGGTCCGGCGATGGATAAGCAGCAGGGGATTTCCCTGATGCGGTCGGCCTTTGAACGCGGCGTTACATTCTTCGATACGGCGGAGATTTATGGCCCATTCGCGAATGAAGAACTTGTCGGGGAAGCTCTTATGCCTGTCCGTAAACAGGTGGCAATTGCTACCAAGTTTGGGTTCAGGATCGATCCAAACACGGGCAAGCAGGCTGGCCTCGACTCCCGTCCGGAACACATCAAGGAGGTCGCAGAGGCTTCGCTCAAGCGCCTCCGGACCGATGTCATCGACTTGTTCTACCAGCACCGCGTGGACGACAAAGTACCCATCGAAGATGTCGCCGGGGCCGTCAAAGACCTCATCCGCGAAGGCAAGGTGAAACATTTCGGACTTTCTGAAGCGGGCGTGAAAACCATCCGTCGCGCGCATGCAGTGCAGCCGGTCACAGCTCTCCAAAGCGAATATTCTTTGTGGTGGAGAGAGCCCGAAGGGGAAGTGATTCCAACGCTGGAAGAACTCGGCATCGGATTCGTTCCATTCAGCCCGCTGGGAAAGGGATTTCTGACCGGCAAGATCAGCGAGGACACGCAATTCGATAAGAGCGACTTCCGCAACATCGTTCCTCGCTTCTCCGCCGAGAACCGGAAGGCAAATCAGGTGCTGGTGGATATGATCGGTAATTTCGCACAACAGAAAAAAGCAACGCCTGCCCAGATTGCACTTGCGTGGCTGCTCGCGCAAAAGCCGTGGATCGTTCCGATTCCCGGCACGACCAAACTGCATCGTCTTGATGAGAATATCGGGGCTGCAGCGGTCGAACTGACTTCAGACGATCTCCGTCAGTTGGAAGAGGCGGCCACGCAGATTCCGGTGCAGGGTGCGCGATATCCGGAAGAACTTCAGAAATTGGTGGGCCGCTGAATCAACGCCCGACAACTGGCCCGACAACTGAGAAAAGCGGCATGCGAGAACTCGCAAGCTGGGACAACTTCTATGTCATCGTCGGGTCGGGTCCCCGGCACCCGGAGACGAAGCCAAATCGCAGGAAGATTGAAGGAGTTCAGAAAATGGACATCAAACGCGCCGGCTCACAACCCTCCACCAAGGGATCGTCAGACTGGTTCACAGGTAGCGTGCGGATCGATCCTCTGTTTCAGTCGCCCGACCCGGCGTTCGTACAAGGAGCCAGCGTTACATTTGAGCCCGGCGCACGCACGGCATGGCATACGCATCCACTTGGCCAAACGCTCATTGTTACCGCCGGATGCGGATGGGCCCAGCGCGAGGCCGGACCGGTCGAGGAAATTCGGCCCGGCGACGTCGTCTGGTTCTCGCCCGGCGAGAAGCATTGGCATGGCGCGACCCCGACCAATGCTATGACGCACATCGCCATCCAGGAAAAGAAAGATGGCAAGGTCGTGGACTGGATGGAGCAGGTCAGCGAACAGCAATACCGCAGGGGCTAAAGCGCGAAGCGAACGGAGGTAGAAAAGGAGTTGACATGCCTGCACAAAATGATGATCTGAAGAGCCGCCTCTCTCGAAGTCGAGAAATCAATATCAGCGTGACCGGCAGAAAATCAGGACGAACCATTTCAAATCCGGTCTGGTTCGTGCTCGAGGAAGACAATCTTTACCTCTTGCCCGTGAAGGGCTCGGACACTCAGTGGTATAAGAACGTGCTCAAGAACTCGTCCCTTCGAATCGATGCACGGGGCGCACAAGCGGAAGTGAAGATCATTCCGATCACTGACGCCAAAGACGTATCGTCCGTCGTCGACAAATTCCGCGCCAAGTACGGAGCGGGTGATGTAAAGAAATATTATTCCAAGCTCGATGTTGCAGTAAGGGCCCAGGCGGCGTAAAGCCACAGCTTGTGGAAGAGGTATTCTCGAAACTGAAAACCAACGGCAAAGTAACAACCTTGCGGCGGCGGGTTCCGGAAGCACCTGGCGTGGCCGACCCCTCCAGCCTCGGTTCTTCGGGAGCGCGCCCACACGGGACATCGCCAGATTGCGTCAAGATACCTGGCTGTGGGCCTAGCTCCATGTCTGGTTGGCGCTCTCGCGCATGTTCTTGCTCTTATTGACTGCCTGTACCTGTGGCCCTCAGTTCCGTTCCCCTTGGTAATTTGAGCCGAAGCGCGCCTTAGAGAATCATTGCCAAACCATGGCTGCTTCCGCTAGCACGCGCCGCTGGGACCGTCTGCCCGTTGACCTGCCCGTGCGGGTGGTTACGTCCAAAGGCTTTTCAACGACAGTGGTGGAGGGACGCGGCACTGAATTGAGCCAGGGCGGAATGGTGCTGTACGCGGGCATCCTGCTCAATCCTGGCGACCTGCTGGAGATTGAATTCGATACACCCATCCATTCGCGCATGACGGCGATTGTGCGTTCGCGAAATGGATTCTGCTTTGGGCTTGAGTTCATCACGCCTTTGCCAGCCTAATGTTTGTCAGCCCTCCCCGGTCCTCCCCGTCCATCCCGATTGGCATCCCAGGCGAATTCGACTAGCATCTTCTTGCCGTTCGTCTTCCTTGGGGGCTTGTCCGTGAGCATGTATTTCGAACAGTTTTACCTGGGATGTCTGGCGCACGCGTCGTACCTGCTCGCTTCCGAAGGCGAGGCTGTGGTGGTCGATCCGCAGCGCGATGTTGAGTTGTATTTGAAGACGGCGTCGGATCATGGTGTCGAAATCAAACACATCTTCGAGACCCACCTCCACGCGGATTTCGTCTCCGGGCATCAAGAACTGGCTGCGCGGACTGGCGCGAAGATTTACATGGGAGCACAAGCCGGCGCGACATTCCCGCACGTGCCTGTGAGCGACGGATTCGAACTGAAATTCGGCAAGGCTTCGATTCGTGTGTTCGAAACGCCTGGACACACGCCAGAAAGCATCTGCTTGGTTGTGACGGATGAGGAGAAATCTTCATCGCCATGGGCGGTTCTGACTGGCGACACGCTCTTCATCGGTGATGTCGGCAGGCCTGATCTCTCTCCGCGACATACGCCGGCGCAGCTTGCCGGATTGCTGTACGACAACCTGCATAACAAGCTGATGAAGCTGGCAGACAATGTGCTTGTTTACCCGGCGCACGGGGCGGGTTCGCTTTGCGGCAAGAACATGCGGGCGGAGCGGTCATCGACTATCGGAACAGAGCGCCTGACGAATTACGCATTGCAGATCAAGAGCAGGGAAGAGTTCATTGCGCAGTTGACCAGCAATCTTCCAGCGCGCCCCGAATACTTTCTGAAAGATGCTGAGATCAATCGGACAGGCGCGGCGGCGCTGTCGGAACTGCCGCCCCTGCGGGCGATCGAGCCGGCAGAGCTTGATTTCATGCTGACGAATGGCGAGATCGCACTCGATGTGCGGTCGGGCGAGGAGTTTGCCGCAGGCCATGTGCCTGGATCGGTGAACATAGCGCTGTCCGGGCAGTTCGCCACCTGGGCAGCGACGGTGCTGGGATTGACTGCGAGTCCTGCGCTAATTGCAGGCACGCAGGAGCAGTTGGAAGAAGCGCGCTTGCGTCTGGCGCGCGTAGGGATCGAAGCGCTGGATGGATATCTCGCCGGAGGAGTGAACGCGTGGATACAGGCGGGTTTGCCGGTCGCCACGACGCTACAGATCGCCGCGGAAGAACTTAACTCGCGATTGAACTCAGGCGGCGTGCAGGTGCTCGACGTTCGGCGCGAGCC
This sequence comes from Candidatus Sulfotelmatobacter sp., assembly GCA_036268025.1. Classification (GTDB taxonomy): domain Bacteria; phylum Acidobacteriota; class Terriglobia; order Terriglobales; family Acidobacteriaceae; genus Sulfotelmatobacter. The sequence goes on from DATAUY010000212.1 coordinate 6,801, forward strand.
CGAATGGGAGGCGGCGCACATTGAGGATGCAACGTGGTGGCCGCTCGACAACTTCAAGGTGTCACCACCGGAACTCGATCAGGATGCGCCGCTGGCCGTGCACTGCAAGGGTGGATATCGCAGCATGATCGCGTGCAGCCTGCTGCAACGGGCCGGCTTTCGGAACGTGATCAACGTTTCCGGCGGCTTTGACAGCTGGCAGGGAGCTAAGTTACCTGTGGTCAGTGGCAAGCCGTTTGCAGTCTAGTTTTATCCGCCTGTGGAAAAAGTGTTCCTGCAGGAACACTTTAACGTACGGGGATGTATGTACAGAACTGTACTAAATAATTCAAGACCAGTTGTTACATAGAGATGCGACGGCAGGTATGTTTGCTGTCAGCGGTCGCTGTCGCGCTTCGCTCGACCGGGACAGCCCTGGGCGGCTGCCCCGCGTGAGATTGGGTACTCAGGACAGTGGCTTTCTACTCTAGTTTCCTGCCTTCAGTTATAACCATTTCAACCAGCTCTTGTATATGTGCGTTGTTCACGCTCGGGTTCATGAAGGTGAATTTCAGGCATTGGCGGCCATGGACACGAGTATGGCCGATGACGGAAGCACCCCGATTGAACAGGTTGTGGCGGATCGTAGCG
>DATAUY010000213.1:0-23526 GCA_036268025.1 Candidatus Sulfotelmatobacter sp.
TTGTCGCCGATCTTCAATTTCGCGCCGGGATAGAGCGGCAGGCCGATCTTTTTCGCGTCCGCGTCGTCGCCGACGTGAAGGCTGCCGCTATCCGTCTGGATGTCGACGCGGCCGTTGTGTGAATCGGAATTCTGTGCGAAAGCGGAAAAGCTCGACGCGGAAGACAAGATTAGCGCGAACGCGAGATGACGGTACATGTTTGAACCTCCGGTTCCCTCAGCGGCTAAAGCCGCGACCTCAAACCAATTCAGTTATCGCAGCGCTGAAGCGCTGCGCCACCCAAAAGCCCGCTACTAAACGCTCAAAAGCCCGCCAACCAAAGCCCGCCAACCAAAAGCTCCCCCAAGTCCGACACCCAAAAGCAAGAGGACAACGATTTCTTTGTTGAACGTGAACGCCCGTTCGTGCCCCTCCCGTCCGGTCAGATGTCGGCTTCTTTGCCGTGAGTGCGCACGTACACCAGGGAGAACTTCGAGCCGCTGCCGTCGGGTTCGATGGCGACGATGTGCTGGTTTTCCTTGCTGCCAACTTTCAACTCCACGTCGACGCCTCCCGAACCTTCGCAGGTCAGTTCGTGCGAGCTCGAGTGCTTGTCGATATCGGTGTCAACGTGGAAATGGCCAGTGTGGCAGACCAGAACTCGTCCGTACTTCTTCAATTGGTCCTGATAAAAGGCGAGGAGTTTGTCGGGTGCATCGTTCGACTCGTATTCCAGCGCCGCGACTTTCACGCCGTAGCCGAATCCGGAGACGCTGACGTTGGCGCTCTTGTCGCTTTCATCGTTATCCTGTTTCAGGCGCGCGCCGGGATAGACCACGATTCCGACATCCTGCGGATCGACGCCTTTGCTGACGTGAACCGAGCCCATGGGGGTCTTGATGTCGACTTGCTTGTCTTGCCCGTCTTTTTCTTTCTGAACGTTGACGCTACAGGCGGAAGAGAACAGCACGGCAAGCGCGGCAAGCGCGATGACGCTGTTGATCGGCAAATCACTTCTTCGCATGGAGGGAACCTCGCTTGGCCAGCTGCGCAGGACGTTCAAGTCCGGCGCCCCGCTGCGCGATGTTAGGAATCGTGACGGGAAGATGTCCGTGAATCGGAATTTCGCCGAAAAGGGCTTTGACTGCGGCGACTTCGGAGACGGTCGCGTTGGAGAAAGTGCAGATGTAGTTCTCGATTTTGGGGAAGTCACTGGCGAGATATGGATTGCCCATTGCGATGACGGCAGTTTTCGCCGAGGCACGGTCGAGCACTTGCTGAAGCAGCGCGCCGGTCGCATCGGACATGGCTACGGAATTGCCGACCTTGCCTGCCTGCGGGATTACGTAGACGGCGGCGACTACGGTCTGGGCTTGATCCACGGCTTTGAGGACTTCGTCGCTCATGCCGGCGGCGATGCGCGGGTCTACGTAGATCACGCGCGAGTCGGGAATGCGCGCATGAAACTCGCGGCCGAAAGCGCGGCCTGACTCAGAGCGCACATCGTCGGAAAAGAGAACGGCGAGCATCTGGTTGTGCGTCTCCTCTCTGGTGGTATACGGAAGCGCGCCCTTCTGGGTTCCCTTGGATTTCAGTGGCAAAACTTTGCCGTTGTCGCGGACGAGCGTGATGGCGGAATCGGCAACCTGCTGGCCGAAGGCGAGGTCCTGAGGCTTTCCAACTGCTATGGGAAGGGAGTTCAAATCAACGGCGCGGGCCTCGTTAAGGCCGAGAGAGGCCTTTATTTTCAGTATCTTGAGGACAGATTGATCGAGGCGGGCCGGGGTAATCTCTCCCGATTGCGCGGCTTTGACCATCGCCTGATAAGAAGCACCGAGGTCAGCGGGGATGAGCAAAACGTCATTGCCCGCCTTGAATGCCTCGACTGCCGCGCGGCCGATGTCATTGGCAAAAAGATGCGTGAGTCCGGCCATATCGAGGGCATCGGTGACGACAAGGCCCTTGAAGCCGAGTTGCCTTTCGAGGAGATCGGAAACGACGGTGGGTGAAATTGTCGCGACATGATTCGGATCGGAGTCGAGCGTCGGAACCGTGACATGGGCGACCATCACGGAATCCACTCCGGCGCTGATTGCCTGACGAAACGGCGGTAGCTCGATCGAGTCGAGATGTGCCTGGTCCACGTTCACGCTCGCGACGCCGAGGTGAGAATCGGTTGCGGTGTCTCCGTGTCCGGGGAAATGTTTGACGGTGGTCAGCATGCCGCCTTCGTGCGCGCCTTTGATATATGCGGTCACGAGGTCGCCGACTTGCCTGGGATCTTCTCCGAAGGAGCGAGTGTTGATAATCGGGTTGGCGGGATTGGAGTTCACGTCGGCGTCGGGGAAGAAATTCCACTGCACTCCAACGGAGCGCGATTCTTCGGCAGTGATGCGTCCGAAGGCTTCGGCGTCTTCCATTTTCCCGTCGGCTCCGAAGGCCATGGCGTGCGGAAAGTTGGTCGCGCCCATGAGGCGCGTAGCTACACCGCGTTCGAAATCGGCGGCGAACAGCAGCGGCAGCTTCGAATCCTTCTGCAGGCGGTTGAGTAATTCAGCAGCTTCATAGGGCTCGCTGCGCAGCAGGATCGGGCCGTCCACGTGGACGGTCATGGTGAAGCCGCCAACGTGATATTTCTGCATCGCATCCCGAAGTTGCAGGTACTCGGGATTTTCTACGTTGAGAAAGCCGGCGCGGCACCAGATCATGAAGAGCTGTCCGACTTTTTCTTCGACCGACATTTTGCGCAGAGTTTTCTCGGCCCACTTGTCGCCAGCCGCGGTTTCGCGAATCGGTCCGGGGCGCTGATACTTTTCTTTGGCGAACACAGGCGAGGTGAGCGCCAGAGCGACGAGCAGGGCGCATAGGATTTTTGGCATGGAGGAAACGATAGCAGAAGCGTGGGATTTCGCTTTCAGGAAACTTCGTGAGACTTCTTTTCCGCAGAGTGCGCGGATGAATGCGGATTTCTGATTTCCCTGTTAACGCGCAGCAGGGTGGCGATTAGTTCGAGGTAGCCATAAATCATCTGCGCACATCAGTCTGCATCTGCGGAAAAGAAGTTCGCAGGTGCTCGACGGCCACTTGCTGGATTTCAGCGTCATCGCCGAAGCCGTTGAGCCAGAGGACATCCGGTTCGCGGCGGAACCAGGTCATCTGGCGCTTGGCGTAATTGCGATGGCCTTGCTGAGCTGATTGCACGGCTTGGTCGCGGGTGAGTTCTCCACGGAGGTATTGGGTGGCTTGCTTGTAGCCGAAAGAGGCGAGCGGGCGAGCGTCGTTTCCGTATTTATCGAGCAAACATTTTGTTTCGTGGATCAGGCCGTGCTCGAACATTTGAGCAGCGCGTGTATTGATTCGTTCGTAGAGGGCAGTCCGGTCGACATCCAGCCCCAGGCGCAGAATCCGAAAGCCGCGCAAAGGGTCGCGGCCTTGCCGCCACAAGTCGGACATCTTCTTACGCGAGGCCAGGCAGACTTCGATGGCGCGGATCAGCTTGGGGGCGTCGTTGGCGTGGATTTTTTCCGCGGTGACGGGATCGAGGTGCGCCAGGATCCGGTGCAAATAAGCCGAACCGCGATTTGCAGCGCGGCGGCGAAGGCGCTCGCGGAGTTCTTCCGAGCGCTGGGGGCCGGGAAAAAGGCCTTCGAGCAGGGCGCGCAAATACAAGCCCGTGCCCCCGACTACGATAGGGAGATGTTGCCGCGACTTAATTTCGGAAAGTATTTGACGGGCCTGGCGCGCGTACTCGCCGGCGGTCACGTCCCGCATAGGATCGATGAAATCGAAGAGATGGTGTGGGACCTGGAGGCGTTCGGCCAAGCTTGGCTTCGCCGTGCCGATGTCGAATTCACGGTACATCGCAACCGAGTCACAGTTGACGATCTCTCCGTTGAACTGTTTCGCCAGCGAAATAGAGAGAGCGGTCTTCCCGCTGGCTGTTGGCCCGAGAATCACGACCAGAAGCGGTTCGGCCTCATTACGCGCGCGGTCTTCGGCGCTCACTTTCAGCGCCAGCCCCAATGGATGTGATGCCAGTAGCGAATCAGGACCAGAGCCAGCAACAGGACCGCGATCATCGCCAGGCCGATCGCTTCTGACGTGTAGACCGCGCTGGGGTGTTCTTTGCGGGAATCGCGCTCTGCCCCAGTTGGCATGGAGCCATTGTAGCCCCGGGCTCCGCCTGGTCGAAGCTGAACTTCTTCTCCGCTGATAAACGCAGATCTCGCGGATTTTCTTGTTGTTAAATCCGCGTTCGTCCGCGTGAATCCGCGGAAATGAAGTGATAGGGCCCGAAACCGGAGACCCGACCGACCCGTGATTCCGGTGTAAACTACGGCCTCGTCCATGGCTGTGCCGCAGAATAATGCTCGCGTGGTGCGCTTCGGCGTCTTCGAAGTTGATCGCAGCGCGGGAGAATTACGCAAGAGAGGTGTCAAACTGCGGCTGCAAGGGCAGCCCTTCCAGGTGCTCGCGCTGTTGCTCGAGCGCGCCGGACAAGTTGTGACACGTGACGAATTGCAACGCGAGTTGTGGCCTTCCGACACCTTCGTCGATTTCGACCATAGCCTGAACACGGCCATCAATAAGGTGCGGGAGGCACTGGGAGATTCCGCCTCCAGCCCGCGTTATGTCGAGACGCTGACCCGCCGGGGATATCGCTTTATCGCTCCGGTGCAGAGCGATGGCACGCCTGGCACGAGCACTCCTTCAACCACACCCACGGAAGCGGCGAAAGTTGCGATTCATCCCGAACTCGAAGTCCCCATCCCTCGTCGCGGCCTGACGCGCGGGCTTTTTGGGCTGATCCAGATCATGTATCTCTGCTTTTATCTTGCGGCACTGTTCCGGCTGCACGCCGTGCAGAGCGTTGCGGATTCTTTTCTTCCTCTTTGGGGAGCGATGACTTTGGCGGGCGCAGTTCTAATCACGGCGGGAGTGGGCATTCCGCTGCGCCTTTACTTGATTTCGGGAGTGGGTTTTGACTATCAGCGGCTGGGCGAAAAGTTCCAGCAGCTATTTCCATTTGTGCTGGCGCTCGATCAGCTATGGGCGGTCGCTCCCTTCCTGTTGATCCAGAAGATTGGGTTGGGAGCGGCGTTTGCGGTGAGCGCCGCCCTGCTCTACTTGCCTTTTTCTGAGCGGACGCTTATTCGTATGGCCTATCTCGGATTAGCTCCCCGGACGGCGGCGTCCGGGGCTGAATGATCTTTGCTTCTTAATTGCCGATTTGTTGGAACCGATCTCACCGGTGACTCGTATTCACGTCTAACATGCGGAGCGGGGGTCTGCCCGCCGGAGGATGCTATGAACGCTGCTATCAGGAAACTGGGCCTGCTTATTCTGGCGATCACCGCCATCACTGTTCTGCCTGCCCGCGCGGATGAATGGGCGAAAACTTATAGCCTGACGGGCAAACCAGATCTGCACATCGAGACCTCAGATGCCAACATCCGGGTCACTACCTGGGGCCAGAACACGATCGAGGCCAAGATCACGACGACGCACTACAAGATCGGCGAAGGGGGGATTCGCGTGGAAGAGCACCAGACGGGTAATGCGGTAGAGATTGACGTCCACTATCCACACAACAATGTCGTGTTCGGATGGAGTTCCCACCAGGTGGAGATCGTGATCCAGATGCCGCGCGAGGGCAATGTGAACCTGCGGACGGGCGACGGCAAAATCGAGGTCGCGGGGCTCAAAGGCGAGATGGAACTCAAGAGCGGTGATGGGTCGTTGCATCTCGACGGCGTGGAAGGCATGTTGCACGCTTCGACGGGAGATGGAAGTATCCAGGCCAACGGGCGCTTCCAAGCGCTTGAACTGAAGACCGGCGACGGACATGTGGATGTGCGCGCCGGGGCAGGCTCGTCGCTGGCAAGCGGATGGCGGCTGGAGACGGGCGACGGCAGCGTCACTCTGGAAGTACCGGGAGACCTCGCGGCTGATGTCGATCTGCACACCAACGACGGCCACATCGATCTCGACATGCCGGTCACGACTTCAGGAAACGTTCGGCAGAACGAAGTGCGCGGCAAAATGAATGGCGGCGGGAGCCTGCTGACTATTCGCACGGGTGATGGTTCGATTCATTTGCGGAGGGGATGAGCCGGGCCCCGAAAGCCGATGCAGCTATCTAACAAACAGGTTCCTCCCTCGGTCGGAATGACAAGGGATAGGTGCCCTGGAGCCGGCGTCCGACATCTTTGATACAATGTCTGACACATGAGTTCTCAGCGTATTACCGTTCGTGTCTCCCGAGAATTGGGAGCCCGCCTGCAGGAACGATCTCGTGCGAAAGGTAAGACGCCATCGGATCTGATTCGGCTCGCGATCGAAGACTATCTTGAGCGAGAACCTGGGGCACAGTCTGTTTACGAACTGGCGCGGGAAGCCGGGCTGATCGGATGCGTGAAGGACGGCCCCAAAGATTTGGCCACAAATCCGCGTTACTTTAAGGGCTTTGGCAGGGCCAAGTGACGCGCGTGCTTGTGGACACCGGTCCACTAGTGGCAATTCTTTCGCCTCGCGACGAATATCATGAAGCTTGTGTCGCCACTTTGCGCAGTCTGCATGGCCCCTTATTTTCATGCTGGCCTGTGATCACCGAGGCAGCCTGGCTATTACGGAAATGGCCCCGGGCCGTCCAACAACTGTTGCGAAGTATCGATGGTAAGTTTCTTGAACTACTTCCGCTCGCGGGAAGCGAGGGCAACGATGTTTCCACGGTGATGAAGCGGTATGAGGAAATTAGTCCTCAACTTGCGGATGCCTCGCTGATCTATCTTGCCAACCGCGAACAAATTGATACTATCTTCACGCTTGACCGGCGCGACTTTTCGATCTACCGCTCCGGTCGGGGACGATCTTTCCGAATCTTGCCGGAGGTGGAATAACTTCGATGTCAAGGACATCTGGCTTTGTGTTGCTTGCGCTTGCTTTTTTTTGCTGCGGCGTGAACGCGCAGCAATCCAAACCGGAGAAACACGAACCGGCGCTGGATATCACTTCGATGGATCGCAGCATTGATCCCTGCACAGATTTCTTCGCCTATTCCTGCGGCGGATGGATCAAAAACAATCCCATTCCTCCTGACCAGTCCTCGTGGGACACATATTCGAAGATGCAAGACGAAAACCGCGCGCGCTTGCGCGGAATACTGGAGGCGGCGGCCGCATCGCCCGAGTCCAAGCGCAGCGAGGTAGACCAGAAGATCGGCGATTATTATGCCTCCTGCGTCGACGAGAAAGCTGTCGACGCCAAGGGGGCCGAGCCGTTGAAGCCCGCGCTTGACCGGATTGCAAAGCTCAAATCCAAGGCTGAGCTCGCCGATGCGGCCGCGTCCATGGCCCGCAGCGGCATTCTGTTTCGGTTCAGTTCGATCCAGGATTTCCGCGATGCCAGCCAGCAAATCGCCGATGCCGACCAGGGCGGACTCGGGTTGCCCGATCGCGACTACTACATCAAAGAAGATCAGAAATCGCAGGACCTGCGCAAGGCGTATCTCGCGCACGTGCAGAAGATGTTTGAATTGCTCGGCGATAAGTCCGATGCGGCGGCTGCCGAGGCCCAGACTGTCATGGGTATTGAGACTGCGCTAGCGAAGGGATCTATGACGCGGGTCGAGCGCCGTGACCCAAAATCTCTTGACCACAAGATGAGCAGCGCCGATCTGGAAAAACTTTCGCCCGACTTTCAGTGGCAGGTGTATTTCACGAAAGTCGGGTTGCCCTCGCTGGCTTCTCTTAATGTTGCGTCGCCGAATTTCTTCAAGGCCATGAATGAAGAAGTCGATAAGGAGAGCCTCGACGATTGGAAGACTTATCTGCGCTGGCACCTGGCGCATGCCGACGCTACCTATCTTTCGACCGCATTTGTGAATGAAAATTTTGCATTTTACGGAAAGACGCTCCGCGGCCAGCAGGAATTGCAGCCGCGCTGGAAGCGCTGCACGGAGGATGTTGACGGAGATCTCGGAGAGGCGCTCGGTCAGGCTTATGTGGCGAAGTATTTCAGTCCTGAAGCAAAACAGCAGGCGCTCAAGATGGTCAAAGAGATCGACGCGGCGATGGGGCAGGACATCAAGGACCTGCCCTGGATGTCGGCGACGACAAAGGAGCAGGCGCTGGCCAAATTGCACGCTATGGCCAATAAAATTGGCTATCCGGAGAAGTGGCGTGATTATTCGAAACTCGAGATTATGCGCGGCGATGAGCTGGGCAATGTAGTGCGCGCCCGGCAATTCGAATTCAACCGCCAACTGGCGAAGATCGGGAAGCCCGTGGACAAAGGCGAGTGGGACATGACTCCGCCTACAGTGAACGCTTACTACAATCCGCAGATGAACGACATTAATTTTCCCGCTGGAGTTTTGCAGCCGCCGGCGTTCGATCCGGAATCCGACGCTGCACCGAACTATGGCGATACCGGAGGCACCATCGGCCACGAACTCACGCACGGCTTCGACGACGAGGGTCGCCAGTTCGACGCCAACGGTAACCTGCGTGACTGGTGGACGGAGGAAGACGGCAAAGAATTTGTGAAGCGCGCGAGCTGCATCTCAGATCAGTATTCGACCTACACGATCATTGACGACATCAAGATCAACGGCAAGCTGACCCTCGGCGAAGACGTCGCCGACCTCGGCGGCCTTCTGCTTGCTTACAACGCGTGGAAGGAAGACACCAAGGGCGAGAATCTTCAGCCGCTGGATGGGCTTACGCCGGACCAGCGATTCTTCGTCGGCTACGGGCAAAGCTGGTGCGGGCAGACTCGCGACGAAACCAAGCGGCTGCGGGCCACCGTGGATCCGCATTCTCCGGAGAAATATCGAACGAACGGTGTCGTGTCGAATATGCCGCAGTTTCAAGAGGCGTTTCACTGCAAGACTGGCTCGCCGATGGTGAATGCGAACCGCTGCCGGGTGTGGTAAGAGGAGATCGCAAAGCCGCTCAGACATCGAGTCCGACGGAGCGCATCAATTCAAGCGCGTTGCTTTTGGTGACGACACCGTCGCGCAGCGTGTAGTCAAAGCTCATCCGTCCATTTGCCAGTTCGTCCTGGAAGTGGACGTTCCGCAGCTGCCCGTCGCCGCCGATATCTGTGAGCGCGAGGTCGTGCGTGCTGACCAGGCCGATCGCTCCGCGCGCCACCAGCGCACGCACAATTCCTTCCGCACCAATTCGCCGGTCTTTCGAATTGGTCCCTTGCAGCAATTCGTCCAGCAGAAACAGCAAGGCAGGCTGCTTCGCTGCTAAATCGAAGATCTGACGGAGACGCGTGATCTCGGCGTAGAAACGCGAGCTGCCCTCTTGCAACGAATCATTGACACGAATGCAGGCGCCCACCTGCAAAGGCGGGAGACGCAAGCGGCGCGCCCGGACTGGTGCGCCCGCCATAGCAAGCACAACATTAATCCCGACAGTGCGCAGCAATGTGCTCTTGCCTGACATATTGGAACCGCTCACAAGCAGAATGCGCGTTGCACCGGAAATGCTCACGCTGTTGCGGACACAACTTGCCGCGGCTACCAGAGGATGTCCGAGCGCGTCACCCTCAAAGACGCCAGTTCCATCCGTAAATTCCGGAAAAGGATCGTTCGGATGCTCGAAGCCGTAAGCTGCCAGTGAAAGAATCGCTTCTATCTCTCCGATCGCTGTGATCCATGCGCGCAAAGCCCGGCCGTGCGTCTGGCGCCACCGCTCCGCCGCGAATGCCACTTGCACTGAATACATGAGCGGCACGTCGATGATTCGCACCATCGTGTTGTGGCGGGAGTTGATCAGCCCGACCAAGGTCCGAAGTCGCGCGATCGCCTGCGAACTTGGCACGTTGCTCGACGAAAGCTCGCGCTGTAACGCCTGCAATCTCGGCGCCTGGAATGCATGGGCTTCGATGCGCGCCAATACGGCGGATAACAAGTCCAGATCGCGAAATGCGTGCTCGGCGCCGTGCAGCGTTTCATCAACCAGCTTACGCATGCGATAAGCAGGAACGACTTCGATCGCAATAATCACGATCAGTGGAGTCAGCGTTCCCCAGATGGCCCAAACTATAGCCGCCAACACGGCCAGCGCCGCCAGCGAAAAGGCCAGCCACCGAACCCACAGCGGCTTCATCTGGTTTGGCCCTTCCGCCCAATTCAGCAACTCCTGGGGATGCACCCCAACCTTTACGCCCTCGCCTAAAACAGCCACATCCTCGCGAAGATCGAGTTGGTCGCGAAGTTCAGAAACACAAGCCTGCCGTTCTCGAACTTGTTCGATCGGCGATGGCGCAAGCAGCCATTTCGCGAGCGTTTCTTCTCCCATGCGCATGCGAGCGGTAGATAAAAGCTGGAACAGGCTGCCTTGACCAAATAGATCAAGATCGGCGGCGTATACATGATGATCGTTGAAGCGCTCGCCCGTTTCTCCGATTCCAGACCAGCGATCTTCTACGCGCGCCAGTCCTCGCCTGTAGTGATCGGCGGCCCGTTCAGCCAATTCACGAGCGTGAAGAACCCGAGAATGGTAAACGGCCACTCCCGCGAATGCCGCCACCGGCGCGCAAAGCCACCATGCCGAGATGCGTTGCATTTTGAACGCGAGGAACGCCATGACGACGAAAACCAGCGCGAGAGCAAGACGAAGATTGCCGAGGCGAATATGAATGTTTTCAAAACTGGCGATGCGCACTTCTCGCTCGCCGAGTCGCCGGTGGTATTCGTCGGAAGGAAGCACTGGCAGAAAATGTAGCAGGTCAATCGGGAGCGCGGAAGAACGAAGCCGGCAACTCAGGGTGGATTTGGGTCTCAGGTCTTGGATCTTGGATCTAAGGTCTTAGGTCTTGGGTTTCAGCCTTCGGGAGTGCGTCGGAAATAGTGAGCGTTAAATGTTGGGCCTTGATCCGCGTGTTCGGCGAGGAGGTCAAAGGCTTTGACCACAGAGGCCACAGAGGGTCACAGGAGTAATGGGCGACTCATCAACGTCGATCCGTTTGACGCACTATCCTAGGATCTAGGACCAAGACCTGAGACCCAAGACCTTTGAGGCTACTGCAAATCCGCCTTATCAGGGTTGTAGTAGAAGCGGAAGCGCAGTGAGAGAAAAGGGCCGGCGAACTCGCTGGGCAGCGGCGGGAATGGATTCGATGCGGTGATTGCGCCCCAGGCTGGGCGATCGAGGGCTACGTCTCCGGAGCCGCTAACCAGCTTCATGTCTGCGACCTTACCGTCTTTGGTGATGGCAAATTCGATCGCGAGTTTGCCCTTCTTCATCTCCGCAGATTCGGGAATCAGATGGTACCAGTTGTATTTGACGTCCTGCAGAATGCGCTCCAGATATGGGCCGAAATCCACGCCCTGGGTATCGCTCAAGATGTCGAGCGCGCCCTGAGGCCGGCCCTTTGCGCCGGTGCCTAGTCCAAAGTCGCCCTGCTGGCCGCCTGTGCCTGCGCCGCGATTGGCCGCGGCTGCTTCCGCAGCTTGTTGGATCGCCGATCCCGCGCTCATGTTCTCGGCGTACTTACGGAACGAATTGTCCGGCTTGGCGGGCATTTGCAGCTGCGCGGCCTGGTCGCTCTGGAATTGCGGACGCGGTGCGGGCTGTTGTTGCGATTGCTGCTGCGGGGCCTGGCTCGGAGGCATCGCTTGCGCCGGTGCGGCAGGCTGCGCGGCACGCGGTCCGACACGGCCGGGTCGTCCGGCAGGGGGAGTTACAAGGGTCCTTTCGTTCTTATCAAGTTCCGGATGGCGCGACATCGCGATGCGGTCTTTATCGGACGCGATATTGGTCTTCGGCTTGCGCGGAGCTTTCTGTAGATCGGGAGGAAGGGGCAGGAAGGTAACGTTCTTGTCCTGCATGGGATTCACGGGAATCACGACCGCAGTATGCCAGCCAACGGCTTTTTCGATCAGCGGAAGTTGCCACAAGACGATTCCCAGCACGAGGTGGACAATGATCGATAGCCAGATCGCTTCGCGCCAGCGTGAGCGCTCGAGATCGTCCTGCAATTGGATGAGAAGATGCGGTACTCGCGCATCCAGATCGCGATAAGCCACTTCCCAATCACGCGTGTCGTAGAGGCCGAGTTGTTCCGGACCGGGTTTTTCCGGAGGGGCAACTGGGTCCTGGAACGGGATCTGCGTGATCGGCATGCGCTGGTTATTCGATGAATCCGTCTGTCTTTAGACACGAACGCCGCGTGCGGCGTTGCATCCGGGCAAACGGAAGTGCATGCAATCGGCGCGCAGTGCTCTACAACCGGATTGCTTCTATTTTCGCATCTTTAATGGGATTGTGCTTCTGGCAATCAGGGAAGCGACTTCGGGGTGTAAACAAATGTAAACCTTAGCCACGGATTTGCGCGGATAAGGACGGATCGAGCGGGAGCAACGAAACAAATCCGTTGAAATTCCGTGGCTAGTGTTTTGCCATGCCGACGAGACCGACTTTCTTCCCATGCTCTCGTATGGCGGCAACGATCTCTAGCGCGAGGGCCAGGGCGCGACGTCCATCTTCCAATGGAACTACCGGCGTTGAGCGCTCGCGGACGGTATGCAGGAACGATTTCAACTCGGCGTGCAGGGGTTCTTCGGCGGCGACCGGCGGCTTGGTCACTCCGATCTGCGGATTGACCGAGGGGGTTGCCGGGGACTCTCCGTCGGCTCCGACGGTGAAGACCAGAACTTCCTGACGTCCGTAATCAAGCGAGACGTATTGCCGCGGCTGAAAGAAGCGCAATTTCCGCACGCGCTCGGTGGAAACGCGGCTGGCGGTGAAGTTGGCGATGCAGCCCGAGTCGAATTCGAGGCGAACGTTGGCTATGTCGACTTTGCCCGAGAGGATCGGTAAGCCGACCGCGCGAACTTCTTTCACTGGCGATTTCGCAAAGGCCAGCACGATGTCGAGATCGTGGATCATGAGATCGAGGACGACGTCCACGTCGAGCGAACGCGGGGTGAACACACTGAGGCGGTGAACTTCAAAGAACATCGGTCGCGTGATGATGGGCAACGTCGCGCGGACTGCCGGATTGAAGCGTTCGAGGTGCCCGGCCTGCGCGATGCGCTTGTGCTTTGCCGCAAGCTTGACGAGTTCGTCGGCTTCGTCGAGCGTGGCGGCGAGGGGCTTTTCAATCAGCACGTCCACCCCGGCGCTCATCAAATCTCGTGCCACGGCGAGATGATGCATGGTCGGCGCGGCCACCGACGCGGCTTGAATCTCGCTGTGCGTAGTGAGCATCTGCTGCACCGATCCGAAGGCTTTGCAGCTAAACTCGCGGGCGACGGCGTCGGCGCGGTTCAGGTCGGGATCGACCACTCCCAACAGGCGCACCGGTTCGCCCTGCAGTTCGAGTTCCTTGTAAATTCGGGCATGATTGCGTCCAAAGACGCCCACACCCACAACTGCGACGGAAATCGGATCGTGCTTCGGCAGGAAATACTCTCTCTGGCGGTAGCCGGGGAAATTGTAAACGTTAATGGGGGAAAGGGCATCTGGCGGGTCTTGGGTATTGGGACTCAGGTCTTGGGTCTTAGGTCTTCGGTTGGAGACGCGGAGTGGTTGTTGGTCTGTTGCTCGACGGTCAGAACACATTGAACGATGTAAGGTCCGAGACCCGATATCCTGAAACCTGAAACCCAAGCTCCACGCTATTCTTCCGCAAGGAGGGCTGAAAGAACACCCATGCGAACCATTGCGCTATTGACTGTCTCGAATATCTTCATGACCTTCGCCTGGTACGGACATCTCAAGTACCGCGAAGTACCGCTCTACAAAGTCATCGTCATCAGTTGGCTGATCGCCTTCTTCGAATATTGCTTTCAGGTTCCGGCCAACCGCATCGGCTCGTACGAGTTCACGGCGGCGCAACTCAAGACGATTCAGGAAGTAATTACGCTGACGGTGTTCGCGGTATTTTCGGTTTTGTATCTGAAGCAGCCGCTGCGCTGGAACTACGTGGCAGGATTTGCGCTGATTGTCGTGGCGGTGGCTGTGATTTTCAAGAAATGGTGAATGTTTTCAAGAAATGGTGAATGAAGGTCGTGGGTCGCAGGGTCTTGGGCTTCAGGACTCCGATTTAAACTTGATTTCCCGCGCCAGAAATGCTGACACCAAAAAAACCTGAGACCTAGGACCTGACACCTAGGGCCTGGCACCTGAGACCCCAGCGGCCTTCTTCAAGATGGCTATCTGGCCCGCGTGATACAGCCCGTGCTGAACCACTCCATGAAGCAGATGGTAGAGATCGTACCGCTTTCCCGGACAGCGCTTGCGCAACTGCTTCTCTGATAGCGCGGCGACCATTTTTACCAACTTGTCGTGCGTGCGCTTTGAATTCGCGATTGCCTTTTGCCAGTCCGCGTCCGTCGCTTTGGCTGGTGGCACGGGAAAATTATCCGTACCGGTCGGCTGGAACTTTTCTTCGCCCAGGCGAACAATCGCGGCGCGGTCCCATACTTCAATATGCAGCAGGAGTTCCCAAATACTGTGCACGCTGGCGATCGGCTTCGCTGTAGCAGTGGCGGCATCTACGTCTTCGAGCAGCTCCATTACTGCTGGACCATGCCACGCGGTTCCGTAGAAGGCGCGTCGAAGCTGGTCGGCGATGAGAGCGGCTTCCGACGAGCGAGAGTTTGAGATCACAATTTGTGACCTCAAATTTGGCTTCGAATTCATAGCTGAACTCGATCGGCGGCAATCGCGATGTTGGCGGCATTCGCGGCTTCGACGATCTTGTCTCCATCCAGCAGCAGGCACTTTTCAGCGTCAATAGCGAGACACGAGGCACCGGCCGCCTGCATCGTCTCGATCGTCTTTACTCCGATCACTGGAACATCAAAGCGCATGTCCTGATTCGGTTTTGCGATCTTAACCACAGTTAACACACGGCTGAGCGCGGATGCATCTCCGTGTAGCGAGCGCATGATCTGGCCGGCGCGTTCGATGGTGGCGTCGGTGCCTTCCATGGCTTCGACTGCAACGCAGGCAGATTCGGCGATCACGACCGTCTGCCCGATGTCGTGTTGCGCGAGAATGCGAGCGACGGAACGACCGTAGGCGATGTTCCTGGTTTCCTGCTCCGTTGGTTGTCGTTTTGTCAATATTCCGGGCTTTACCAACAGCGGCTCCAACAGCCAAGTCGAATTTTCCAGCGTGATGCCTTCTTCGGCCAGTACCTTTGCCACTGCGCCGAGCAGTGAGTCAGTATTACGCGTGGTGAGTGAGAAGAGCAGCTTCGCCAGCCGCCAATCCGGACGGATGCTGGAGAATATCTGCTTGTGCTTCACCTGGCCGGCCATCACCGCCCGCCGCACGCCTTCGCGCTGGAATGTCTCGATGAGCTTCGAAAGTTCGCCGAGCGATAACCAGTGCACCGCCGCCGCGCGACGCGTTTCGATCTCAGGGGAAGCTTCTTCGGTGATTGCGGCGACGACGACGTCAAATCCCCGTGCCCGCGCCGCGTCGAGCACGAGAAACGGAAACTTGCCATTGCCGGCGATGAGGCCCAGTTTTTCTTTCGGGGAAGGCATGATGAACCCGCCGAATACACCGGCGCGGAGCCAGTCTAGCATTGGAGAGGCAGCGGGAATCTGCAAGTGGCGTGACCCCATCTAGCCCCGCATAGTCCCGCTCAAAGGCGTAATCCGGGGATCGACAAAGTCAATAGCTCCTGTGACTTAAGTCATGGTCCAACGAAAGCGCCTTTTGCCGAAGAAAAATGTAGAATACAAGCCTTAAGGTTTTGCCAATCAAAAACTCCCGCCGGGGCATCTAATACAGCAGAGATTGGCGGCATGTCGAGATGGCGTGGAATTTCAGGAGTCCTTTAGGTGAATTCAACTGTCAAGACCGTATTGTTCTGGTTGCTCATTGGTGTGTCGGCCCTGCTGCTTTGGGAAGTAGTGAAGAGCGCGCGGGACGGCCAAAAAGATAAGGAAGTCAGCGCTACTCAGTTCATGGGTGATGTGGACCAGAACAATGTTCGCGAGTTCACGGTCAACGGCATGGAAGTGCGCGGCAAGTATCGCGATGGCTCCCAGTTTCATACGACGCTGCCTGGGAACTACTTCACTCCAGAAGTCCTGAAGAGCCTGCAAGCCAAGGGCGTGCAGTATACCTTCCGCGACGTCAACAGCGGGAGCCTGCCGTTGCAGTTGCTTGGCACTTGGGCGCCTCTTATTTTGCTGGGAGCATTGTGGTTCTTCATGATCCGCCAGATGCAGACGGGCGGAAATAAGGCGCTGTCGTTTGGCAAGAGCCGGGCGCGTCTACTCTCAATGCAGCAGAAGAAAGTCACGTTCAAAGACGTGGCCGGCGTGGAAGAGGCCAAGGAAGAACTGCGCGAGATAATCGAGTTCCTCCGCGAGGCCCAGAAGTTTCAGAAGCTTGGCGGGCGCATTCCTAAGGGCGTTCTGCTCGTAGGCCCTCCGGGAACGGGCAAGACGTTGCTGGCGCGTGCGGTGGCAGGCGAGGCAAACGTTCCCTTCTTCTCGATTTCCGGTTCAGACTTCGTGGAAATGTTCGTCGGCGTGGGGGCAAGCCGCGTGCGTGATCTGTTTGAGCAGGGGAAGAAGAACGCGCCTTGCATCATCTTCATCGACGAAATCGATGCTGTTGGACGTCATCGTGGCGCAGGCCTCGGCGGCGGGCACGACGAGCGCGAACAGACTTTGAACCAGTTACTGGTCGAGATGGATGGCTTCGAGTCGAACGAAGGCGTCATCCTGATGGCGGCGACGAACCGGCCGGATGTGCTCGATCCGGCGCTTCTGCGACCTGGACGCTTTGACCGCCGCGTGGTCGTCAGCCGTCCGGACGTGCGTGGCCGCGAAGAAATTCTGCGAGTTCATACCCGAAAGATTCCTCTTGCTGAAGATGTCGATCTTTCCGTTTTGGCGCGTGGAACACCGGGTTTCTCGGGTGCAGACTTGGCCAATATGGTCAACGAAGCGGCATTGGCAGCTGCGCGGCAGAACCGCAAGGCTGTGCTGCATTACGACTTCGAACTGGCCAAGGACAAAGTCCTGATGGGCGTGGAGCGCAAGTCTCTGCTGCTCACCGATGAAGAGAAGCGCAATACTGCCTATCATGAAGCCGGGCACGCGCTGGTGGCGGCGAAGATGCCGCACTCCGATCCGTTGCACAAGGTGACAATCATTCCGCGCGGCATGGCGCTGGGCGTAACGATGCAATTGCCGACGGACGACCGCCACAACTACTACAAGAATTATCTGGAAACTCAGATCGCCATCCTGATGGGCGGGCGCATCGCGGAGGAGATGTTCCTCAACGTGATGTCAACCGGCGCAGGCAACGACATCGAGCGGGCCACCGACATGGCGCGCAAGATGGTCTGCGAGTGGGGCATGAGCGACCTGGGGCCGCTGACCTTCGGCAAGAAGGAAGAGCAGATATTCCTGGGACGCGAAATCGCACAGCATCGCGATTACAGCGAAGATACGGCGATCAAGATCGATCAGGAAGTCCAGAAACTGGTCAAGAACGGTTATTCGACGGCCAGGGGGCTCATCTCCGATGACCGCGATACGCTCGAAAGGATCGCGAAGGCGCTGATCGAGCGGGAAGTGCTCGACGCCAACGAGATCAAGCTGCTCGTAGAGGGCAAGGAGCTTCCGCCGATGCCTCCGCCTCCGGTGAAACCGGATGACGGTGTGCAGCATGTGATCAAGCCGAACCTGGAGCCAGGGCGCGTTAAGGGCGGAGAACGGCCGGCGACGGCGTAATGGTCGGCGAGTTTTTCAAGGGCGGCCCATGTGGCCGCCCTTTTTTCTGCATTCAGCACGTTGAAATCTGAGCGTAATTACACTCATCAACGCTCCCCGAACGGGCTTGGGCGTAGTTTTTCTGACACAATGATCGTCATCCAGTCCCCAAGATTGCAGCTCAGCCAGTTCCAGATGACGGATGCGCAAGAGGTTTTTGGATGCATCACGCCCGCCATCGCCAGATTCATGCCATGGGAGCCGCCCTCGTGGAGCGAGTACCTAGCGAGATGCGAGAAGAGGGCACAGGCTCCAGATCCGAACAACTTTTCTTTCGTCATCCGGCGGCTCGACCATCGGGAATGCCTTGGCATGGCCTCGTTTGAAGAGGCGGATTCTGTTTCGCCCGAACTCGGCCTCTGGCTCAAGGAAAGCGCGCACGGGCAGGGTTTCGGCCGGGAAGTCATGGCCGCGCTGGTTGAGTGGGGACACGCAACTCTCGGCAAAGTAAGTTTCACTTATCCGGTAGCCGTGCAGAACACTGCCAGCAGGCGTATCGCTGAGAACCTTCATGGCGAAATCATCGGCAACCGCACGAATCCAAAATATGACTCCGTCGTTTACAGGATTCCGTTCCGTCAGCTGATCGGCATCTGATGTATGATGTTTGATGACGGTCACCCGGATGCGTACTACCCTCGCAATTGACGATGATGTGCTAAGCGCTGCGAAAGAAATGGCGGCGATCGAGAAGAAGTCGGTTGGCGAAGTAATCTCATCCCTCGCCAGAAAGGCACTCACTCCCGAGGAATCCAAGGGTAAAACGCGAAATGGAGTGCCCCTGCTCAAAATACGGAAGGGAGCGCCTCGGGTGACCTCGGAACTGGTACATCGTCTCCGGGAAGAATTGCTGTGATAAGGTTTCTCCTCGATATCAACGTCTTGATCGCCCTCATCGATTCCACTCACATCCAGCACGACCGGGCGCACGCGTGGTTTGCTGCAACCGGGTACAAGGCATGGGCGACCTGCCCGCTGACGGAGAACGGAGTGCTGCGGATTGTCGGCCATCCGCGATATCCAAACTCGCCCGGTTCTCCGGCTGCTGCCGCAGACCTGTTATCCGCATTCCGTAAGCTGCCCGGCCACCTGTTCTGGCCCGACGATGTATCTCTCTTAGTAAGGGGACAGGTGAATGCGAATCGTCTGCTCGACTCCGGCCAGGTAACAGACAGTTATCTCCTCTTGCTCGCCCGCGCGCATGCCGGTCAGTTGGCTACCCTAGACCAGTGCATCGTTACGAGTGCGGTGATCGGTGGCGATGAAGCTCTTCACGTGATTGACTGATTTCCTGGCTTGTATCACCGCAACCGTGGGTGCCTGCACCTGCATTCTTTGCAGCGGCGGGTACGATGCTGCTGGCACCAAGGAGGGCTTGTGTTGCGTCACGAAACTGGATCACCCGCCCGATCTTTTTCTTGTTGAATCCCGCTCTGTTACTGTTACCTGGGCAACGCACCTTACCCGAACCCGAAATACGCTGCGGTAAACAATACGCATATGAGATTTTTTCTTGCGATTTTCCTGCTTTTGGCCACCATGGGACTCCGGCTCACTGACAGAATCAATTCCAGTTGCCTACTACAGCCGGATCAAAGTCATATCGGTGCTTTATAGGTTGGCTCCCGAACATCCATTCCCTGCGGCGGTGAATGACGCGGTTGCAGTTGAGCAAGTAGCGTCCCGGGCAGTGGCGAAAAATCGGAATTCCGCGTCCTAGAACCGTTGATTACTGTGTCGATTCTGCGTCTCCGGAAGGCTCCCAAACGAGCGCATTTTGTGGTATACTTTGCCTAGTCAAAATCGATCCTAACTATTAGGAATTTCAATAACTTGAAGTGCCTTTTGGGCGGCTTCAAGTGAGCGGATCGAGACGAAATTTCCAGCCGAGTTCCAGCGGCTTTGAGCGCGATCGAATTCAGAAAAAATCGGGACATTTTCGCGGAGCGGAATGGCCACTAAAGAAATCACTACTCCCATTACAGACACCAAAACAAAAAACGAAAAAGTAACGCCGATCACCTCTGCAAACGGCGGAGGGAATGGCGCCGGCGACTACAATGCCGACTCCATCAAAGTGCTCGGCGGGATGGAGGCGGTGCGCAAACGTCCCGCGATGTATATCGGCTCGACGGGCGAACTGGGATTGCACCATCTCGTGTATGAAGTCGTCGACAACTCTGTCGACGAAGCGCTCGCCGGTTTTGCCACGAAGATCGAAGTCACAATCGAGACTGACAACTCCATCACCGTGGTCGATGATGGCCGCGGCATTCCCGTCGATGACATGGTGATTGACGGAGAGAAAATTTCTGCGGCGCAAGTCGTAATGACCACGTTGCACGCCGGCGGCAAGTTCGATTCGTCGACCTACAAAGTTTCCGGCGGATTGCACGGCGTCGGCGTCTCTTGCGTAAACGCGCTCAGTGAGCAACTCGATCTAGAGATCTGGCGTGATGGCGCTACCTGGGAGCAAACGTATTCTAAGGGCGAAGCGACCAACAAGCTGAAGAAAACCGGCGTGGCGAAAGTGAAGACGGGAACCAAGGTCCACTTCGTCCCCGACAAGACCATCTTCACCGCGCTCGAGTACAACTACGACACGCTGGCGCAGCGGTTGCGCGAGCTGGCCTTCCTGAATAAAGGCCTGGTCATTACGCTCACCGACGAGCGCACGACCGATTCGAAGACCGGCGAGCCCAAGCGCTCGGAGTTCAAATATAACGGCGGCATCGCGGAGTTCATCAAGCACCTCAACCGCGGCAAGCAGGTGCTGCACGACAAGCCAATCTACATGGAGGACGACCGCAACGGCGTCCACATGGAAATCGGGATCCAGTACAACGATGCGTACTCCGAGTCTGTGTTCAGCTTCGCCAACAACATCAATACAGTTGACGGCGGCACGCATCTTTCCGGATTCCGCACAGCTCTGACCCGTACGATCAACTACGCCGGCCAGCAGATGGGATTGTTCAAGGATGTGAAAGAGAACCTGACCGGCGATGATGTCCGCGAAGGACTCGTCGCTGTGATCAGCGTGAAGCTGCCGCAGCCACAGTTCGAAGGGCAGACCAAGGGCAAGCTCAATTCCGACATCGCAGGAACGGTCACTGCATTCGTCAATGAGCGGCTAGGCGCATTCTTCGAGCAGAATTCGCCTGTCGCGAAGAGGATCATCAACAAGGCAATTGACGCCTCGCGCGCGCGCGAGGCTGCCCGCAAGGCCCGTGATCTTACGCGCCGCAAGGGCGCGCTTGATTCCGGCGGACTGCCGGGCAAGCTGGCGGATTGCTCCGAGCGCGATCCGAACCGCTGCGAACTGTTTCTGGTCGAGGGCGAGTCCGCAGGCGGCACAGCGAAGCAGGGACGCGACCGCCGCTTCCAGGCAATCCTGCCCCTCAAAGGAAAGATTCTCAACGTTGAGAAGGCCCGCATCGACAAAGCGCTGGCGCACGAAGAAATCCGCGCCATGATTACGGCGCTCGGCATGGGCGTAGGCAACAATGACGTTGAGATCGACAAGCTGCGCTACGGCAAAGTCATCCTAATGACCGATGCCGACGTCGACGGATCGCACATCCGCACACTGCTGCTGACGTTCTTTTTCCGTCAGATGAAGCCGCTGATCGATCGGGGCAATGTCTACATCGCGCAGCCTCCGCTGTTCTCGCTGAAGAAGGGCAAGTCGCAGCAATACATCAAAGACGAGCGCGAATTCGTGAAAGTCATGGTGAAGCGCGCGGCCGACGGCCTCACGGTTCGCTACGGCGAAGGCGCAGCCAAGCTCGAAGGAAAAGAACTGGCGCGGTTCATGGCCGTGCTCGATGAGTATCTGGGATTTTTCGAGAAGCTCGACAAGCGCGTGCGCAATGAGCGCGTGACCGAACTGATTCCGAAGCTCGATCTTGCCAAGCGGGCGGACTTTGAGGGAGACAAGAAGACTCCGTCGAAGAAGATTGAGAAGCTGGAAAAGGAACTTAAGAAGCTCCAGAAAGACGAAGGCTTCAAGAGTGTCGAACCGAAGTTCGACGAAGAGCACAATTTGTGGCAGGTAAGCTTCGTCAACAAGCACGGCGCGGAGCACACGATTAACTGGGAACTGGTTTCCAGCGCCGAGGGCCGGCAGACGATTGCGAAGTACAAGCAGATCGAGCCGTTCATGGAGCCTCCATTCATCGTCGAGTCAATCGTCAAGGCTGCGCCTTCGGCCACCAACGGTGATGGCGCGGACGGCGAAGCCGTGGCTGAGGAAGAAAAAGGCGAAAAGAAAGTCGCGAAGACCGCGAAGAAAAAAGAAACCGAGGTCGTTGAGAAAACCAACGTCCGCGAGCTTCGTGACTACGTGATCAACGAAGGCCGGCGCGAGTTTACGATCCAGCGCTACAAAGGGCTGGGCGAGATGACTGCGCCCCAGCTCTGGGAAACGACGATGGATCCGGAGCGCAGAACTCTGCTCAAGGTAAGACTGGAAGACCTTGCAGCCTCGGAGACCATCTTCACGACACTGATGGGCGAAGATGTCGAAGCGCGGCGCAAGTTCATCGAGGAGAACGCGCTGGACGTGAAGAACCTGGACATCTAGATTCTGCCTGGAGGCATGCGATGGGCCAGTTGAAAGACGAAACGATGAAGGAACTGGCCCGCAAGTATGTCTGGTGGAAATCACCGGACGAAGCTCTCCGCGCGCCTCAACGAATCATCGCGCAGGTCATGAACGTGGGTGACTATGACGACGTTCAAATGCTGGCGAACCACCTTGGCCCGGAGGCGCTGCGCGAAGCGTTGAACCACGCGGAGGCGGGACAATTTGACAAGCGTTCCTGGACGTATTGGCACTATCGCCTCGGACTTGCGGAGTTAGGCGAAGTTCCCCCGGTTCCGTCAAGGACGCTGCCTTGATTCGAAAGTTTTCCCCGCAGATGGGAGTGCTGCCGCCGGAGCAGAAGCAACTCTGGCCGGCGTTGCGGCCCAGTGCACATCTGGGATTTGTCCTCTACGGAGGAACTGCGATTGCGCTTCAACTCGGGCATCGCTCCTCGGTGGACTTCGATTTCTTCACCGATCAACCAATGGACCGTGGCCGGATATATTCGGCGTTCCCATTCCTCAACGCTTCTACGCTGTTGCAGGACCAGCCCAATACGCTAAGTTTTCTCGCGCCCTCAACTCCGGGGCAGCAGAATCGCGTGAAGGTCTCGTTCTTCGGCGGGATCGCTCATGGTCGAGTCGGGGAACCGCGCGCGACAGATGATGATGTTTTGCAGGTCGCCTCCTTGGATGATCTGATGGCGACCAAACTTAAAACCATACTTCAGCGCATCGAGTCAAAAGACTACCGCGACATCGTCGCGATGTTGAAAGCTAGCGTCAGTCTTCCCAAAGGATTGGCATCCGCCACGCGCATGTATGGAAGCGCGAATTTTCAGCCGTCCGAATGCCTGAAGGCGCTGGTCTACTTCGAAGGAGGTGACCTGAACGAGCTTTCGATTCCGGAAAAGCACGAACTCGTTCGAGCAGTGAGCGCGGTGCGTGAACTACCTCAGGTTGAAACTGTCGCGAAATCATTGCCTCTGAGATAGTAAGAGCCGATTTCCAGTTCACCATTTCCGCGCTCAATTATTGTCGAATGCGCGAAAGAAAATAGCGCTACCTGGTCGGACAGCCGGGGGCGGCTGTCCCTACAAGAATCACTTCAGGCCTTCCACCAAATATAAGTCCGCCAGCATGCGGTGATAACCGAAGACGCAGGTCTTGGCGTCGGGCGTCATCAGGAT